>NZ_QGGS01000011.1:0-197256 GCF_003148705.1 Pseudomonas sp. OV226
ACCACCACCACCACCACCACCACCACCACCACCACCACCACCACCACCACCGCCACCGCCACCGCCACCATCTTTGGCATAGGCACTCGAGTCATGGGAAATGGAATCTGGTACTAAAACAATGGAAGCCGAAAGGACGCCACCGATTGCCAGCGCCAGTAACCCTCTCTTGAAAAGCAGGTAAGTGTTCATCGTGCATTCTCCAGGTGATTTGCCACGAGCTGAGCCAACGCAATCAGGTTGCAATCCGGGAGCGGCATGGGATCAACCCCGTAGCTTTAAAATTTCTTAAGAATAATTTTCGTGGGAAATTTTCCCGCTAGACGTAAGTTAGTCCTTTCTGACTCCGGGTCAACCCGCGCAGGAGAAAGCCGACCGATGGCTAGGGGCACGAATGGAGATGGGGGTTGCCCTTACGGCGTGGTATGCGCTGTATGTCTGGCGCGTTTCTTGATCGCCATACGAAAAAAAGTCGCAAACCCCGCGTCTATTCAGGGCTTGCGACTCATTGCCGATACGTCCCTCAAACGCTCGGGACGTTTTCTTCGGGTATGCCAGCCGTGTTCGTTCGGAACGTGCTGGCCTAGTTCTGTACCTCAACCGCGTCGAAATCCGGCGCGTCCGGGGCATCTGGGGCGTCCGCCACATCCTCTCTGGCGGCCCTCGCCTCAGCTTTGGCAGCCTCTCTGGCTGCGTTCGCGTCAACTTTAGCTGCGTCCCTGGCTGCATCGGCAGCAGCCCTTGCAGCATCTCTTGCTGCATCTGCATCTCGTCGTGCGGCGTCCCTGGCTGCATCGGCAGCCGCCCTGGCAGCGTCTCGGGTTGCATCTGCGCCCGCTACGCCAGCAGCTTTTGCAGCATCCCTGGCTGCATCCGCCTCGGCTCTGGCGGCATCTCTAGCTGCATCTGCAGCAGCTTTTGCAGCGTCCCGGGCTGCATCTGCATCATTTCTGGCAGCATCTCTGGCTGCATTTGCATCGTTTCTGGCAGCGTCCCTGGCTGCATCTGCGGCATCGTTGTCATCGTTGTCATCGTTGTCACGCGCATTGCCTGGGCCTCTGTTCCCAGCAACACCACCATGGTCAGCGTCGCCGCGCCCCGGGCCTGCATGACCGTTACCGTCATGGCCTCCAGCACCATGATCGCCGCCAGCGCCATGGTCGCCGCCGCCGTGACCACCACTTCCGGAGCCACCGCCGTCGCCACCGTGACCACCGCCTCCGGAACCTCCATTGCCTCCATTGCCGGAGCCACCGCCACCGCTGCCGCCACCGTGACCACCACCGCCGCCGGAGCCTCCATTACCAGAGCCTCCGCCACCGTGACCGCCTCCGCCGTCTCCACCGTGACCACCGCCACCGCCGTGGCCTCCTCCACCACCGCCGCTGCCGCCATCTTTGGCATACACGCTGGAGAAACTATTGATGTAATCAGGCACCAGAACAGTCGATGCCGACAGGACTCCGCCGATTGCCAGAGCCAATAAACATTTCTTGAGCAGCATGATGCACCTCCACTTGGAGTTGCGAAGTCATCTCCGTATCGAACGCAATATCCAATGAGTTCCCGGCCGCCCATTGAAGCGGCCAGCCAACCGGCGCGGCCATGAATATGCAGCAACAACGAGCAACTGCGGTTTCCGCACGGTCCTTCAGAGCCAGTCAGCATCTCTTGTGGGAAATATTCCCACAGCTATAGGTTAGTACTGTCAGCCCGGGTGTCAACAACCGAATATCAGGACCAAGGAACGCGCAGGAGCAAAAATCTCAATCAATCCCTTTTGAGAATCGTCCAACAGTCGCCCCTTCCCTGCCACCGCACCCGGTGACAGAAACAGCGGCGATCTAGCGCTTCATCCCTCGACGCCCCCATACAACCCCTGCCGCCGATCCCGGTGCAAATCGTTGCGTGCACTGATGCGTTTGTTTCGCGCCTCGGCAAGGTTGAGGGTTGCCAGCAGAATCTGCTCACCACCCTGCTCGGCCGGTCCTGCCAGCGGATAACCATCCGCATCGACGATGACCGAGCCTTGCACCCACCCGACACCGCGCTCATGCCCATGCCGGTCACACGCAGCGATGAACATCCGGTTAACTGAAGCATTGGCCTGAACCCGCACCACTTCCGCCGCCCGCTCGGTGGGAGGCCTCGGTCCGTCCGGCCAATTGACCGGAGCGCACAGCAAATCCGCGCCGGCCAGTGCCGGGAGCCGCACCCACTCAGGGAACTCCAGGTCATAGCAAATCAGCATGCCGATTCGCCCATGAACCGTTTCAACCACCGGCGGCGCGGCGTTACCGGCGCTGAATATTTCACGCTCGGCATCCCAGAGGTGCGCTTTGCGGTACACGGCGCGCAGGCCTTGGGCATCAATCAGGGCGGCACTGTTGGCCAACTCATCGCCCTGCAAGCGTTCGCAGAATCCACCGACTACGACGATGTTCAGTTCGCGGGCGAGTGCCTCCCACAGGCGCAAGGTTGGCCCCTCTGTCGGTTCTGCCAAGGACAAGGCCTCGCTACGGTGGTTGAACACGTAACCGCTCTGCACCAGTTCTGGAAGCACCACAATCTGTGCGCCTTGATTCGCCGCTGAACGAATCGCGCGTTCGCACAGCGTCCGGTTGTAAGCCAGATCGCCGACTCTCGGTGCCACCTGGCAGCAGGCGACCACCGTTTTCTTTGCGCTGTTCAACGCGCCTCCTCAACAGGCTGTTTAGCCATGGAAATAATGTCGTCCTCGGTAATCGAATCGATGATCCGGCGTTCGGCCGCGAGGTCTATCGAACGACTGAGGAGGTAATACGTCAGGCCCGACACCACCAGTCCCACCAGCCAGGCAATGTCCACACCTTCCAGCATGCGCGCCAGCGGACCGACGAATACCTCTTTGTTGGCAGACGCATCAAAGATGTAGAAGAACGGCACCATCGCGGCAAAACCGATCAGGTACGAGACGATGCCGCGAAATTGCCAAGCGCCGTAGATGCCCTTCGGCGTGAAGAAATGCGGGATCGCGTAGCGGCCCTTGCGCACGAAAAAGTAGTCCACCAGATTGACGGCGGTCCAGGGCACGAGGAAGTACAGCAACAACACGAGGAAGGTGTTCAACAACGCGATGCCATCACCTTTGATCGACAACACGCAGGTCAACAGGATGATGCTGATCACGCTGATGGACATGACTCGGGCACGCGGTGTCGGCGTGATCTTTTTGATCGAGTCGACACCGGTCAGCAACGTCAGCATGGCGCTGTAAGTGTTGAGCGCGATGATCGGCAGAAAGCCCGCCACCGAGACAATGACCAGCACATTGCCCAAGCCCGGAATCATCGAAGAGCCGACCTGGTTCAACGCCACCAGCGCATCCGCCGCTTTCAGTTGCTGCGCCAGCCACGCACCGAGGCCGATCATCCAGCCACCGGACAGCGAAGCGCCGATGAACACCGCGGCGATCAATTTCGGGCGGCTGGTGTTTTTCGGCAGGTATCGGGAATAGTCGGACACATAGGGCGCATAGGAAATGTTGTAACTCGCACCGATGGCAAACAGCGTGGCAAACGCAACCCAGTTGAAACCCAGGTCTGTCGCCGGGGTGACGCCTTCCTGGCCGGCACCGAACATCAAGGCGATGGTCACCAGTGCATACAGGGGCAACGTCGCCAACAATGCCCATTTGAACGCTTTGTGCATCAGGTCATGGCCGTAGATCGACAACAGCGCGCCAATCAGTACCACCGCCACGGCGACAATCGTCGGGTCGAAACCGAAGACATGTTCCAGGCCGTTCATGATCAGCGAGATGTTCACCACGTTGAAACCGACGAACACAAACATCGTCGCCATCAAGGCCAGGATCACACCGCGATAACCAAACTGGGCGCGGGACTGGATCATTTGCGGAAGGCCCATCTCCGGACCTTGCGAGCCGTGAAACGCCATGAAAATGGTGCCGAACATAATGCCCAGCGCACCGGCCAGCAGGGTCCACAGCGCCGACAACCCAAGGCTCGGGCCGACAAAACCGATGGAGATGGTGAAGAAGTGGAAGTTGCCCAGAAACCAGAAAGGCCCCTGGCTGCTCAGTTTGGCGTGACGTTCATTTTCCGGAATGTAATCGATCGAGTGGCCTTCGATGGCCAACCCGCTGCTCGCTGCAATGGCGTGCACAGACTGCGGAGAACCTGACATACGATTGTTCCTATGCTGGTAATTGTTGTTTTTATGGGCAAAGCGCCGGTTTCATTGCAATGTAGGGCGTTAGTCAGGGCGGTAAAATATCGCAGGCACACTGTTTACATAGATCGGCATCTATGTGGCAAACAGGGGGGCACACATGCTGGGCACTGTATCGGAACTGGATTTGCGCTTGATCCGGGTCTTCCTGACTGTCGTTGAGGCGGGCGGAATATCGGCCGCGCAAACGGCGCTCAACACCACTCAACCCACCATCAGTGCGCAATTGGCGACGCTCGAAGCGAGGGTCGGGTTTCGTCTGTGCGAGCGAGGTCGCGGCGGGTTTTCGGTGACGCCCAAAGGGGGGCAGTTTGTCGAAGCGGCCCGTCGATTGCTGGCGGCGGCCGAAGGGTTTCGGGTTGAGGTCCAGCACATCAATCGCAAGGTGTCGGGCAACATCAACATCGGCCTGCTGGGTCAAATCGATCCATCCGCCAACAAGAACATCGCCCTGGCCATCGCGCGTTTGCGCTCGCAACATGAAGGCCTGTACTTCCACTTCACCGAGCTGTCGTCATCCTTGCTGGAAGAAAAAATCATCAACGGCCATATCGATCTGGCCATCGGGTACTTCTGGCATCGTTTGCCCAACATCGATTACTTCCCCTTGTTCAAGGAAACCCAAATCGCCTACTGCGCCCCGGCGCACCCATTGTTCGATCACGTCGGCGCACTGACCCGCGATGACGTCCGCGATTACGATTGGGTCTGGCCCAGCCACCCGCTGCCGGAAATGCCCGCGCCCACCACCCTCGAGCGGTTGACCGTACTCACCGACAGCATGGACGGTGCCGCCCTGCTCATTCTGTCGGGCCAGCACCTGGGCTTTCTGCCACAGCACTACGCGGCCAAGCATCAACAACTGGGGCAGTTGCATCCGCTGAACCCTGAGCAGTTGCGCTATGAAGTCGGCTTCCATGCTGCCGTTCGGCATTCGGCGCGGCAGCGCGACGTGGTGAGTGCATTCCTCACGGAGCTGATCGAGATTTTTGCTGCAACGTAAGTTCACAAACAACTGAATGTGCCTGCGTGGCGGGTCGTTTCGCCGCGGCTCAGATTTTGATCTCACCCGCCGGCATGACGTCGATACGCGCCACCGAACCGGTCAGGTGCGCCAAGTCCTTATTGTGCTCGACGATGATGTCTTCGGCACTTTGGTTACCGTTGTCGACGGTGGAGTGCGCGTCGGCCGCCAGCACCACGTCATATCCCATTTTCAGTGCCTGGCGCACGGTCGCGTTGACGCAATAATCGGTTTGCAAACCACAGATGATCAGACGCTCGAATTCCTCTTTCGACAGCAGCTGTTGAAGGTTGGTCTGATAGAACGAATCCGGTGTGGTTTTGCGTACGTAATAATCCTTGGGCTCGGCTTCCAGGCTTTCGGCCAGTTGCCAGCCGTCGGTGTCATATACCAGAGGGCCACCCTCTTCTTCATGCTGAATGAAAACAACCGGCACCCCGGCTATCCGGGCTCGGGTGCTGAGGTGGTTGATGTTCTCGATGACGCGGTTGATCTCGAAGCACGCGTACTCGCCCGAGCACAGTGCCCTCTGGACGTCGATAATTAGCAGTGCGGTAGCCATGGCCCCTTCCTTGATCAGTCGGTAGATCAGGGGACGAAAAAGCAGATCCGTCCCCTGTTAAACACAACCCTTAGTAACCGAGTGACAACCCGGTGTTACGGCGTGGGTCGTTGGCGCCGTAGAAACGGTTTTTGCCGACCGGTTTGCCGCCCAGCGAAGGCGCACCAACCAGGATTGCCGCCACGTGGTTGGCATCCTGTGGCCCGGCAAACTTGTGACCCCAGCTTTCGAGGATTTTCACCGTGTCCGGGCTGGTGGTGAAGGTCTCCAGGTTGGTTTCTTCGGGCAACCATTGCTGGTGGAACCGCGGTGCATCCACCGCTTCCTGGATGTTCATGCCGTAGTCGATCACGTTGAGCATGGTCAGCAAGGTCGCAGTGATGATGCGGCTGCCGCCCGGGGTGCCGACGACCATCACGACTTTACCGTCCTTGGTGACGATGGTCGGGCTCATCGACGACAGCGGTGCTTTGCCGGGTGCGATAGCGTTGGCCTCCCCTTGCACCAGGCCGTACATGTTCGGCACACCGATTTTCGAGGTGAAGTCGTCCATTTCGTCGTTGAGGATGACCCCGGTTTTGCTGGCCATGACGCCAGCGCCAAACCAGTCGTTGAGGGTGTAGGTCATCGACACCGCATTGCCCCACTTGTCGACAATGGAGAAGTGCGTGGTGTTGCTGCCCTCATGCGGCGCTACGCCGGGTTTGAGCTCGCTGGAGATAGCGGCCTTTTTCGGGTCGATGGCATCGCGGATTTTGGTGGCGTAATTTTTATCCAGCAGATGCGCGATCGGATTTTTCACGAAGTCCGGGTCGCCGAGGTAGCTGTTGCGGTCCACATAAGCGTGGCGCATGGCTTCGATCTGATAGTGCATGCCCTGGGCCGAGTGGTAGCCGAGGTCTTTGATCGGGTAGCCTTCGAGGATGTTCATGATCTCGCAGATCACCACCCCGCCGGAGCTCGGTGGCGGTGCCGACACCACGTGATAGCCCCGGTAATCGCACTCAATCGGCGCCAGTTCTCGGGTCTTGTATTTGTCGAGATCGGCCTGGGTGATGATGCCTTTGTTGGCCTGACTGGACGTGACGATGGCGTCGGCGACCCACCCTTTATAGAAACCGTCGGCACCCTTCTCGGAAATTTCCCGCAGGGTTTTGGCCAGGTCTTTCTGCACCAGTTTTTGTCCGACCTGCATCGGCTCGCCGTTGCTCAGGAAAATCGAGCCCGAGTCCTTCATGTCTTTCTTGAACACGTCGGTGGCGTAGTCCAGCAAATCGACATCGCCCTGCTCCAGGACAAAACCGTCTTCCGCCAGTTTGATCGCCGGGGCAATCACTTCCTTGCGCGGCTTGGTGCCGTACTTGGTCAGGGCCAGTTCCATGCCGGACACAGTCCCCGGCACGCCGACGGCCAGGTGGCCACGGGTACTGAGGTCGGGGACGACATTGCCTTCTTTGTCGAGGTACATGTTGGCGGTGGCAGCCAGCGGCGCTTTTTCGCGGAAATCGAGGAACGTCTTGCGCCCGTCCGCCAGCTGAATGGTCATGAAACCGCCGCCACCGAGGTTGCCCGCTGCGGGATACACCACCGCCAGCGCATACGCCACCGCGACGCCGGCATCCACGGCGTTGCCGCCGTTCTTGAGCACATTGACCCCCACCTGGGAGGCCAGATGTTGGGCGGTGACCACCATGCCGTTTTCGGCCGCAACCGGGGCTACGGAAGCGGCATGGGCAGTCAGGCAACTAAGCGCCAAGGAGGTCGCTATGAGCGATTTGGCAAAAGGTTCGTACTTCATCAGTCGGTCTCTTTTTTGTTTTTGGGCTCTGCACAAAACAGAGTGAGCAGTTCAAAAGCACAGGCAAGTATGGTCGGGATTACGTATTGCGCCTCCCCGTCGGAACAGTATGCTGGGCCTCTATTCAGCCCTTCTGCGGAGTCCGCCAGCATGACCTACACCTTCACCACTCTGGCGTCTCCGGTTGGCGAACTGAAGCTGGTAGCGAAAGACGCAAGACTGGCGGCCATCCTCTGGGAAAACGACAAACCGAACCGGGTTCGGCTTGGCCCGATGCACGAAGCCCCGGACAACCCGATTCTGGTACGCGCCGCTCAGCAGTTGCAGGAATACTTTGCCGGCACGCGCGATCGCTTCGAGCTGGAACTGGATTTTGCCGGAACGGAATTTCAGAAGAAGGTGTGGGCGGCGCTGCTGACCATCCCGTTCGGAGAAACGCGCAGCTATAGCCAGATAGCCAAGCAAATCGGCAATCCGAGCGCAGTTCGGGCAGTGGGAGCCGCGAATGGCAAGAACCCGATATCGATTGTGGCGCCCTGCCATCGGGTGATCGGGGCCTCGGGAAAACTCACCGGGTTCGCCGGAGGGCTTGAGGCGAAGGAACGTTTGCTGACGCTTGAGGGTTGCGAATGGGCAGGCGCCAGCAGGATGGATGATTTGTTTTGATGGACGCTAAGGTGTCGCGAAGATGTTCTTCATCGCCGCATATTGCAGCAGCATGATGGTCTTGGCGTCGCAGATCTCCCCGCGATAAAACGCTTCAAGTGCCTCATCGAACGCCCACTCCAGCACTTCCAGTTCTTCGGTCTCTTCTTCCAGCCCACCGCCTTCGCTGACTTTTGAAGCAGCGTCGTATTCGGCGATGAAAAAATGCAGTTTTTCAGTGACCGAGCCGGGGCTCATATACGACTCGAAGACCTTCTGCACATGGTGCACGCGGTAACCGGTTTCTTCTTCGGCTTCGGCGCGGATGCGTTCTTCCGGCGCGGCACCTTCAAGTAAGCCGGCGGCCACTTCGATCAGTAATCCGTCATGGCCGTTGACGAACACCGGCAAGCGGAACTGCCGGGTCAGCACCACGGTTCGCTTCTGGCGATTGAACAGCAGAATCGCCGCGCCGTTACCACGGTCATAGACCTCGCGGGTCTGGCGCTGCCAGTCGCCGTTGTTACGCTGATAGTCGAAGGTGATTTTCTTCAGCAGATACCAGTCGTGGGACAACACCTGGGATTGGATGATGTTGACCCGTTCGGCTGTGTTCGCCATGGCACCGCATCCTTTTTCGTGAAAAGTGCTCATGGTAGGCGAAAACGAAAAAGCCTGGCATCTCCCTAATGCGAACCTTGTAGCAGCTCCTTAACGGGTCCAGCCACAGGCTCAGGACAACTGAGCCTTGTATTCCTTCTCGTACTGGCCGGCCAGCGCTTCTTTTTGCTTGTCATCGAGCAGTTTGCCGGCCATCTGGAAGAACTTCTGCTCTTCCTCCTTGAGGTGATGATGAACCTTCTCGGACAGCTTTTTCGCGGTCACAAGCCATGACGGGCTGGACATCTCGGTGCCGTCCAGTTCCTCCATCATTTCGTCCATCTCGTGGTGTTCGGCGATGGCATGGCGGCTCAGGTCGACGCCGTTGTCGAATTCCATCAGCGGGATATAGAAGTGGCGTTCTTCGGCAGTAGCGTGGGCTTGAAGCTCGGACTTGAGTTGCTGGTAAGCCTCGACCCGCTCCGGGGTGTCACCACTGGTTTTGATCAGTGCCTTGGCATAGGTCCTTTGACGTTCGTGGCTTTCGCGCAGGGCTTCGAAAATATTCACGGGTTGTCCTCATCGGCGGCGTTCCGGGGTGACGCTGTTTAGGCTAGACATCCGTGCCACCACGACGGTTCCTTTGGTGCGCCAGGGATAGAACAAACGCCATCACCACGCTAGGCTCCTGATTCATTGCCATAAGTATGTCGCTCATGCCCCTGCGAATTGAACAGTCGCAAAACCCCACTGATGAACAACGTGAGGCCATCCTCACACCACTGCGCGCCTACAACGCGGCTCAGGCCGGCCCGTCCAATGCGCAACCGCTGGCCTTGCTGGTGCGCGACGACCACGGCGAGATTCTCGGCGGGTTGTATGGCCGCTTCTTTTACCAGTGGTTGTACATCGAATTGCTGTCGGTGCCCGAACAGGGCCGGGGACAGGGCCTGGGCTCGAAGTTGATGCAGATGGCCGAAGATCTCGCACGGGAAAAGGAATGCGTGGGAATCTGGCTGGACACCTTCGACTTTCAGGCGCCGAAGTTTTACGAAAAGCTCGGCTACAGCGAGCTGGGCCAGATTGCCGACTACCCGCCCGGCCACAAGCGCTTATTTTTTCAGAAGCGCCTGATAAACGCCTGAATCGCTTACAAACAGGTCGCCAACGCTGCCAAACGGCGCTTGGCGACGAAGTCGTCATGTTGCGCGTAGTAACTCAGCACGGTACCGGACGCATCGGTGGTCACGTCCACAAAGGACTCCGCCGACCGCGTGTAGACGGTCGACCCGCCCTTTTTGCCAGGCTGCAGATAAGCGGCGGCATCGACGCCGAATACCGCTTCGTCCTGCCAGGAAAACTGCACGCACTGGGCCACGGCCAATGACGGCTTGTCCGAGTTCAGGGTTTTGTACGGGGTCTTGGTACGAGCATCGTCCATCACCGAGCCCGCGCATCCCGCCAGCAACGTTACGGCCAGCGCCACCATCAGAATTCGCATTGCATTCGCTCATCAAGAAAAAGCGGACTGTATCACCGTGGCGCGCCGTTTCGTTCTGCTTTACTTCATTTATACCGCGACACCGCGCGATGATTCGCGCACCCTGTCGCGCCATTCATGCCGCATCGCGTCTATTTCTGGAAAGCCCAATGACACCCAACGCCGAATTCTACAAACCGACCACCGAATACGCCGACAAACTGATCAGCCAGATCGGCCAGACGCCTTCCTGGATCGCCAAGCGCATTGGCGTCACCGACAAGCGCATTCGTTACATCCTCGACGGCGAACGCACCGTCAAAGGCGAAACCACGCCAATCCAGATGACCTACACCGAACAGTTCGCCCTCGAATGCCTGGCGGCAGCGGCCAAGGCCAGCAAGAAGCAGTCTTCGTAATCCATTCTCAAGGAGCGACCATGGCGGCAACTGAACAGCAACACGAGCAGGCGCTGAAGAAGTTTCTCGACGAGCGCCCTGAACTGCGTCACGAACTCGACAACCTCAACCCGCTGCTGGCACAAGCCAAGGGTGAAACCCAGGCGCAGTATCGCGACGAGCGCTTGCATGAAGCGTTCGAAGATGAGGCCGAGCGCCAAGGGTTGTTCGCCTGGGAACTGACGCTGCAAATGACTGCCGCCACGCCTGCGGACTATCAAGCCCAACGCCTGGAAGTGCATAAGGAAGTGGCGGAAATGGCGGGCATGGAATGGCTGGACTATTGCGAGTTGTACGGGATACAACCGTAACCACCGTTCAAGGATGTCATCGCCCATGCTGCCTTCCGCCTCAACCTCCCACGCCAGCCCCGGTCACCTGCGCACGCAAAAGTGGCGTGGGCGCATAGGCATGACACTGGTGGCCATGCTCTCGGTCCTCGCCGGAATGACCGACGCCATCGGCTTCATGGCCAGCGGCGATTTTGTCTCGTTCATGAGCGGCAACACCACGCGGCTCGCCGTGGCCATCAGCGTCGGCGATCTGGGGCTGACCGGGCGTTTGCTGCTGCTCGTGGCCACCTTCATCGTCGGCAACGCCTTGGGCATTGTCGTCAGCCGCCTCGGCGGGCGACGGGCGCTGCCCTTGATGCTGACCATCGCCGCGTTGCTGTGCGCGGCAGCCACCTGGCCTTACGACGAACAATTGCCCGCGCTGCTGGCGGCGATCATCGCCATGGGCATGCTCAATGCCGCCGTCGAGGAAGTGAACGGCCTGCCGGTTGGCCTGACCTATGTCACCGGCGCCCTGTCGCGCTTCGGACGGGGGCTGGGGCGCTGGATGCTCGGCGAACGGCGCAATGGCTGGCGCGTGCAACTGATTCCCTGGACCGGGATGTTCGCCGGGGCTGTCCTTGGGGCGGTGCTGGAACATCATTTGGGGCTTCAGGCATTGTTCGCCAGCGGATTGCTGGCGGGTGTGCTGGGGGTGGTGTCGTTGAAGATTCCGCGGCGCTGGCAGTTGGGGTATATGCCGCGTTGATTCAGGCGTTGCCTGTTAGACCGCTATCGCGAGCAGGCTCACTCCTGCAGGTGGTTGTGGTGAAACTGCAATCTCAGGCATCACCCAACCTCCTGCAGGAGTAAGCCTGCTCCGGGCGGCGTTCCGACGATGAGGCCCGCCCAGACAACATCGATTTAGCCGCCCCGCCGATAAAGCTTTATCATGGCCGCAGTTTGTTGATCGAGTCCGTCATGAAATTCGCCATTGCGCTGTTTTCCGCCGCCCATGCGCCCTCCTCGCGCCGCGCCTTGCTGTTCGCTCAGGCTGCGCTGGCCGGCGGGCATGAGATTGTCCGGTTGTTTTTTTATCAGGATGGCGTCTACAACGCGTCCGCCAGCGTGGTCACGCCGCAAGATGAGCTGGACGTGCCCAAGCAATGGCGCACCTTTGTCAGCGAGCACCAACTGGATGGCGTCGTGTGTATCGCCGCGGCCCTGCGTCGCGGGGTATTGAACGAAGAAGAAGCCGGGCGTTATCAACGTGACGCCGTTGCCGTGGGCGCGCCGTGGGAATTGTCCGGTCTGGGGCAATTGCATGACGCGGTGCAGGGCGCCGACCGTTTGATCTGCTTTGGAGGCGCGTAAGATGCCTAAATCCTTGCTGATTATCAGCCGACAGGCGCCTTGGTCCGGACCAAATGCACGCGAAGCACTGGACATCGTCCTCGCCGGCGGCGCCTTCGATCTGCCCATCGGCCTGCTGTTTCTCGATGACGGGGTGTTCCAGCTCGCCGCGAAACAGGACGCCAAGGCATTGCAACAAAAAGACCTGAGCGCCAACCTGCAAGCCTTGCCGATGTTCGGTGTCGACGAGCTGTTCGTCTGTGCCGACAGTGCCGCAGAACGTGGGCTGGACCCGAACAGCCTGCCGCTCGAAGAAGCCCGGGCGCTGACCGCTCACGAAATCACCGCCCTTATTGACCGCTACGACCAGGTGATCACCCTCTGATGTCGACTTTGCATGTGTTGTCTCACTCCCCGTTCGGCGACGATCGCCTGAGCAGTTGCCTGCGCGTGATCGGCGCGAACGATGCGCTCTTGCTGAGCGGCGACGCGGTGTATGCCCTGCAGCCGGGCACTGCGCCTTTCAATACGTTGAACACTCGCGCCCTGAACCTTTTCGTGCTGGCCGAGGATGTTCAAGCCCGGTCCATTGAAACCCCGGACTGGGCCAAGGCCATCGATTACCCGGCCTTCGTCGATCTGTCGATTCACCATGACAAGGTCAACAGTTGGCTATGAATTCCCTGACGGTCGGCGCCCGCGCCATCGAGTTGGACAAGGACGGTTTTCTGGTCGAACTCAGTGACTGGTCTGCCGACGTCGCTGCCGCCCTGGCCGCCGCCGAAGACATCGAGTTGAGCCCCGAGCACTGGGAAATCCTCGAACTGCTGCGCCGTTTCTACGACGAGTTCCAGCTGTCGCCGGCCACCCGCCCCTTGATCAAATACACCGCATTGAAGCTCGGCCCGGAAAAAGGCAACAGCCTGCACCTCAACCGACTGTTCAAAGGCACCCCCGCCAAACTCGCCGCGAAACTGGCGGGCCTGCCCAAACCGACGAATTGCTTATGACCGACTTCCCAGCGCTGACCCTCGAAACACCCGCCGAGCATCCGTTCGCCCAGTTCGTGCGAATCCTCGGTAAAGGCAAGCGCGGCGCCCGCGACCTGACACGTGAAGAAGCCCGCGAAGCCATGGGCATGGTGCTCGACGACAAGGTCGAAGACACCCAGCTCGGGGCGTTTTTGATGTTGCTGCGACATAAGGAAGAAAGCGCCGAGGAAATGGCCGGTTTCACCGAGGCCCTGCGTGAACGATTGCAAGCTCCCGTCTTAAATGTCGATCTGGACTGGCCGACGTATGCCGGCAAGAAACGTCATTTGCCGTGGTACCTGCTGGCGGCCAAGTGCCTGGCGCAGAACGGCGTGCGTATCTTCATGCACGGCGCGGGCGCACACACGGCCGGTCGGCTGTACAGCGAACAACTGCTCAATGACCTGAACATCCCCCTGTGCCGCGACTGGCAACAGGTCGGTGATGCACTCGATAACGGTGGCCTGGCGTTCATGCCGCTGGTGGATTGGGCGCCGCAACTCCAGCGCATGATCGACCTGCGCAACACCTTGGGCCTGCGTTCGCCGATCCATTCCCTGACGCGCATCCTCAATCCGCTGGGCGCTCGCTGCGGCCTGCAAAGTATTTTCCACCCCGGCTATCAGGCCGTGCATCGCGATGCCAGCGGCTTGCTGGGCGACACGGCCATTGTGGTCAAGGGCGACGGCGGCGAGATCGAGATCAACCCGGACGCCGACAGCCATTTGTACGGCACCACGGGCGGCGAAAGCTGGGATGAAGAATGGCCGCAACTGTCGGCCCAGCGTCACGTCAAACCGGCGTCCCTCGACCCCGAGCATTTGAAGGCCGTCTGGCGCGGCGACGTGGTCGACAGCTATCCGCAAATGGCCCTGATTTCGACCATGGCCCTGGCCTTGCGCGGGCTCGGTCAGAGCCGCGAGCAAGCCTTCGAAACCGCCGAGCAGTATTGGGTTGCACGCAACAAATCTATTTAACCGATCATTTTCTCCCGATCTTTGCGCTTTTGGTTCAGGTTCATGGGAATAGACTCAACTCCAACGATTATTGGTTCAGGAGTCTTGAACATGGGTTTGTTAGTCGATGGCCGTTGGCAAGACAAGTGGTACGAAAGCAGCAAGGACGGCGCTTTCCAGCGTGAACAGGCGCAACGTCGCAACTGGGTGACCACCGACGGCAAACCGGGGCTGACGGGCGTCGGTGGCTTTGCCGCCGAGGCCGGTCGCTATCACCTCTACGTGTCCCTCGCCTGCCCGTGGGCCCACCGCACGCTGATCCTGCGCAAACTCAAAGGCCTCGACAGCCTGATCGACGTCTCTGTAGTCAGTTGGCTGATGCTGGAAAACGGCTGGACCTTCGACCAGAGCCTGGGCTCCACCGGTGACAAGCTCGATCACCTCGACTTCATGCACCAGCGCTACACCACCGACACTGCCCACTACACCGGCCGCGTCACGGTGCCGGTTTTGTGGGACAAGCAGCAGAATCGCATCGTCAACAATGAATCGGCGGAGATCATCCGCATGTTCAACAGCGCATTCGATGACCTGACGGGCAATGATCTGGATTTCTATCCGCAGCCACTGCGCGCCGAGATCGATGCGTTGAACGAGCGAATTTACCCCGCGGTGAACAACGGCGTTTACCGGGCTGGATTTGCAACGTCGCAACAGGCCTATGAAGAAGCGTTCGATGGCTTGTTTGAAGAACTGGATCGACTGGAGCAGCTATTGGGCGCCAACCGCTATCTGACGGGTGAATACCTGACTGAAGCGGATATTCGGCTGTTTACCACGCTGATCCGTTTTGACGCGGTGTACTACGGGCACTTCAAATGCAATCTGCGACGGATTGCCGATTATCCGAACCTGTCGAATTGGTTGCGTGAGATTTATCAGTGGCCGGGAATCGCCGAGACGGTGGACTTCACCCACATCAAGAGCCACTACTACGCCAGCCACAAGACCATCAACCCGACGGGGGTTGTGCCTAAGGGGCCAGAGCAGGATTTCAATGCGCCGCATGACCGGGCGCGGTTGAACGGGAAAGGGGTTTGGCGCAGGGCCTGAGATTTTTGCAGATGCTGATCGTTCCCACGCTCCGCGTGGGAATGCCGCCAAGGACGCTCCGCGTCCCGTTTGTGACGCGGAGCGCCAAGGAATTCATTCCCACGCAGAGCGTGGGAATGATCAGTTAGCCGGTTTCTAGACCTGCCCCTGAGCCCCTTCGAACCACGCCAGTTTCTCGCGCAGTTGCACCACTTCGCCCACGATCACCAGCGTCGGCGCATGCACTTCATGCTCCGCCACCAACTGTGGCAAATCCGCCAAGGTACCGGTGAATACACGCTGATTAACGGTGGTGCCCTGCTGGATCAACGCTGCTGGGGTGTCCGCCCCGCGACCGTGCTTGATCAATTGCTCGCAGATGATCGGCAAGCCCACCAGGCCCATGTAGAACACCAATGTCTGCGCCGGCGCGACCAGATCGGCCCACGGCAGATCGGTGGAACCGTCCTTCAAATGTCCGGTAACAAATCGCACGGACTGCGCGTAATCGCGGTGAGTCAACGGAATTCCGGCATAGGCCGCGCAACCGCTGGCCGCCGTGATACCCGGCACCACCTGGAACGGGATGCCCTGGGCCGCCAGCTCTTCGATCTCTTCACCGCCGCGACCGAAGATGAACGGATCACCGCCCTTCAACCGCACTACACGCTTGCCGGCCTTGGCCAGGACCACCAATTGCTGGTTGATCTGATCCTGCGGCACAGCGTGATCGGCGCGGCGCTTGCCGACGTAGACCCGCTCGGCGTCGCGGCGGCACAACTCCAGAATCGCCGGAGCCACCAGACGGTCGTACAGCACCACATCGGCTTGCTGCATCAGGCGCAGCGCCTTGAACGTCAGCAGATCGGGATCCCCCGGCCCTGCGCCCACCAGATATACCTCACCGGTGGTCACTGGCGCCTCGCCATCGACTTTCGCTTGCAGCAGACGCTTGGCTTCGGCGCCCTGTCCGGCTAGCTGGCGGTCGGCAATTGGCCCCTGGAATACGTCTTCCCAGAACGCGCGGCGCTGCTGCACATCCGGGAACAGTTTTTTCACCTGATGGCGAAAGCCTGCGGCCAGTCCGGCCAGATGACCATAAGTGGAAGGAATCCAGGTTTCGATCTTGGCGCGGATCAAGCGTGCCAACACCGGCGCATCGCCGCCGCTGGACACGGCAATAATCAAGGGGGAACGATCGACAATCGCCGGGAAAATCACGCTGCACAGCGCAGGTGCATCTACCACATTGACCGGCACACACCGCCGATGAGCATCGGCGGAGACTTGTGCGTTCAACGATTCGTCGTCGGTGGCGGCAATGATCAGCCCGCAACCGTCCAGATCCGCCTCGATGTAACCACGCAATAGACACTCGCCACCGCTGCCGGCAACCAGTTCGCGCAGTTGCAGTTCGATTTCAGGTGCAACCACCCGCAGCAGCGCACCGGCATCGGCCAGCAGGCGGGATTTGCGCAAGGCAATTTCCCCCCCACCGACGACCAACACACGACTGCCGCGCAGGTTGTGAAACAGCGGCAGATAGTTCATTTAGCCGATGACCTCAATGCCACCCATGTATGGCTTCAGCACTTCTGGCACACGGATCGAACCGTCGGCCTGCTGATAGTTTTCCAGCACCGCGACCAGGGTACGACCGACTGCCAGGCCAGAACCGTTCAGGGTGTGAACCAGCTCAGGCTTGCCGGTTTCCGGGTTGCGGAAACGCGCTTGCATACGACGGGCCTGGAAGTCGCCGCAGTTGGAGCACGACGAAATCTCGCGGTATTTGTCCTGGCTCGGAATCCACACTTCCAGGTCGTAGGTCTTGACCGCGCTGAAGCCCATGTCGCCGGTGCACAGCGCCAGGGTCCGGTAAGGCAGTTCCAGCAGTTGCAGGACTTTCTCGGCGTTGGCGGTCAGGCCTTCCAGTGCTTCCATCGAGGTCGATGGCTCAACGACCTGGACCATTTCGACTTTGTCGAACTGGTGCTGACGGATCATGCCGCGCGTATCACGACCCGACGCACCGGCTTCACTGCGGAAGCATGGCGTGTGGGCAACGAATTTGATCGGCAGCAGTTTCGAATCGACGATTTCGCCGGCCACGATGTTGGTCAGCGACACTTCAGCAGTCGGGATCAGGTACAGATCGGCTTCGCCTTCGCGAGTGATCTTGAACAGGTCTTCTTCGAATTTCGGCAACTGACCGGTGCCTTGCAACGCCGGGGCCTGAACCAGATAAGGCGTGTAAGCCTCTTCGTAGCCGTGCTCGGTGACGTGCAGGTTGATCATGAACTGCGCCAGGGCGCGGTGCAGACGGGCAATCGGGCCACGCAACAGGGCGAAACGCGCACCCGACAGCTTGGCGGCGGTTTCGAAGTCCAGCCAGCCGAACTTTTCGCCCAGGGCGACGTGGTCCTGAACCGGGAAATCGAAGGCGGTCGGAGTGCCCCAGCGGCGCACTTCGACGTTGCCGTCTTCGTCATCGCCCACCGGCACCGATTCGTGCGGCAGGTTCGGGATGCCCAGCAGGATCGAATCCAGATCGGTCTGGATCGCGTCCAGCTCGACTTTACCAGCGCTCAATTCGTTCGCCATGCGCTCGACATCCGCCATCAACGGCGCGATGTCTTCACCGCGCTGCTTGGCCTGACCGATGGATTTGGAACGGGCATTACGTTCAGCCTGCAGTGCTTCGGTGCGGGTCTGGACGGTCTTGCGCTGTTCTTCCAGCGCTTCGATGCGCGCAACATCCAGCACAAAGCCACGGGATGCCAGGCGGTCCGCTACGTCCTGAAGGTTGCTACGTAACAGTTTGGAATCGAGCATGTCGGTTTCTCGTTTATCAAAGTTTGGTCAAGGACAGGCCGGCCCAGGTGGCAAGCAGCCCGCCGAATACGCTGAGCGTCGCATAGCCCAGGGCCAGCGGCACTTGCCCGCTTTCCAGCAAGCGCACCGTATCCAGTGAAAAGGATGAAAAAGTCGTCAGCCCTCCGAGGAAGCCGACGATCAACCCGGCACGCACCTCAAACGGCACCTCCGGGCGTATCAAAAACAGACCGTATAGAACGCCGATCAGCAAACAGCCCACGATATTAACGGCCAGCGTCGCGGTATAGAAGTGCCGCGGCCAATTAGCGTTGATCCAGTTGCCCGTGGCAAAGCGCAACAACGTACCGGCCATCCCGCCGACGGAAACCGCAACGATCACTGGAAGCACTATTTTCTCCGCTGCCGGGGGCTTAAACGATCGAGTTTGGCCAGGTGATTGAGCTTTTCACCAATCTTCAATTCCAGGCCACGCGGCACCGGCTGATAGAACGGAATCGGGTCCAGCTCTTCCGGGAAATAATCTTCGCCGGCGGCATAGGCGTCCGGTTCATCGTGGGCATAGCGGTATTCATCGCCATAACCCAACTGCTTCATCAGTTTGGTCGGCGCATTGCGCAGATGCAGCGGCACCTCCAGCGAGCCGTGTTCGGCGGCGGCGCGCAGTGCGGTCTTGAAGCCCATATACACCGCATTGCTTTTCGGCGCACAAGCCAGATAGGTGATGGCCTGGGCCACCGCCAGCTCGCCTTCGGGGCTGCCCAGACGTTCCTGCACTTCCCACGCCGCCAGGCACAGGCTCAGGGCGCGCGGGTCGGCGTTGCCAATGTCTTCGCTGGCCATGCGCACCACACGCCGCGCCAGGTACAGCGGATCGCACCCGCCGTCGATCATCCGCGCGAACCAATACAGCGCGCCATCGGGGTTGGAACCCCGTACGGATTTATGCAGCGCCGAAATCTGGTCGTAGAACGCTTCGCCGCCCTTGTCGAAACGTCGACGGGTATCGCCGAGCAGACTTTGCAGCAGGTCGGTACCGATCTCGCTGTTGTCTTCGGCCAGGTCAGAGGCATTTTCCAACAGGTTGAGCAGCCGCCGGCCATCGCCATCGGCGGCAGACAACAGCATCTGGAAGCCTTCATCGCTGAGGCTCAGTTGCCGTTTGCCCAGACCACGCTCTTCAGTCAGTGCGCGTTGCACCAACTTGCGCAGGGCCGCTTCGTCGAGGCTTTTGAGCACATAGACGCGTGCCCGGGAGAGCAACGCGTTATTGAGTTCGAAAGAGGGGTTTTCGGTGGTCGCACCAATGAAAATCAACGTGCCGTCTTCAACGTACGGCAGGAATGCATCCTGCTGCGATTTGTTGAAGCGGTGCACCTCATCAACGAACAGGATGGTGCGCCGGCCGTACTGCCCGGCCTGTTGCTTGGCGATTTCCACCGCCTGACGGATTTCCTTGACGCCGGCCAGCACGGCCGAGACCGTTTCGAAGTGCGCATCCGAGACTTCCGCCAACAGCCGCGCCAGGGTGGTTTTGCCCACACCCGGCGGGCCCCAGAAAATCATCGAGTGCAGGGCTCCCTGCTCCAGGGCTTCGCGCAATGGCTTGCCGCGAGCGAGCAGGTGTTCCTGACCGACGTACTCGTCCAGATTGGCTGCTCGCAAGCGAGCGGCCAAGGGTTGAGCGATCGGGGCACTGCGAAACAGGTCCATCACTACTTGCGAAACCTCACTACTTGAACACCGCAGGACAATGTGGGAGCGGGCTTGCTCGCGAAGGCGGTGTGTCAGTCGCCATCAATGTTAACTGACACACCGCCTTCGCGAGCAAGCCCGCTCCCACAGGTTTTGCGTTTTACTCTTGAATTACGTCCGCACCCTTGGGGATATCGAACTTGAACTTGGATGCCGGGATCGGCTCGTTGGCCTTCACGCCGGTGAACAGGATATTGGTGCGCTGACCGACGCTGTCGATCAGTTGCATGTCGTTGACCAGACCATTACGGAACGACAGACGCAGGCTGTCGAACAGGGTGTCCTTGGTTTTCGGCTTCAGGGTGAAGTCGATTACGCCGCCGGCTTCCTTGGCGCTGATGTCGAAGCTCTGGCTGATTTTGGACACGTCACCGGACAGCAGCAGCGCCGGAGTCTGGGTCAGACGCATGTCGAGGGTCTTGATAGTGACCTGCTCCAGATCCGGGTCCCACAGCGTGACCTTCTTGCCGTCGGACACCATGGTTTGTTCGGCCGGCGCATTGGTGTGCCAGTAGAACAGGCCTGGGCGCTGCAACGACATATCACCAGCGGTTTCCTGCAATTGGGTGCCACTGCCATCAAGCGTCAACTGGGAGAAGCGTGCGGTCAGGGTCTGGGATTTTTCCAGCAATTGAGTCAAACGCGCCACGTCTTTGTCATCGGCGTGGGCCGAGAGCGTGGTCAAAGCCAGTACCGGCAGCAACAGCATGCGGATAAGACGCATGGGAGTCCTCTTGATATTCGTGGGGGATGCGAGTGGCGCGTCACTGCGCCACTCTGCTTCAAATCAAATCAGTCGCGTACCGGGCCAGGCGCCAGGACTTCACGCGAACCGTTGGTGTTCATGGACGTCACGACCCCGGCCATTTCCATGGCTTCGATCATGCGTGCGGCGCGGTTGTAGCCAATTTTCAGTTTGCGCTGAACCGCAGAAATGGACGCACGACGGCTTTCCAGGACGAACTGCACTGCTTCGTCGTACAACGCGTCGGCTTCCGGATCGTCGCCGTCGCCGCCACCGCTGCTGCCTTCGAAGCCACTGCCGGCCTCTTCGACACCGTTGAGGATGTCGTCGTTGTATTCAGGTGCACCGCGCAGCTTCCAGGCTTCCACGACGCGGTGAACTTCATCATCGGACACGAATGCGCCGTGAACACGAATCGGCAGGCTGGTGCCAGGCGGCATATACAACATGTCACCATGACCCAGCAGTTGCTCGGCGCCACCCTGGTCGATGATGGTCCGGGAGTCGATCTTGCTCGACACCTGGAACGCCATGCGCGTGGGGATGTTGGCCTTGATCAGGCCGGTGATCACGTCAACCGACGGACGCTGGGTCGCGAGGATCAAGTGGATACCGGCGGCACGAGCCTTCTGGGCGATACGGGCGATCAGCTCTTCCACCTTCTTGCCGACGATCATCATCATGTCGGCAAATTCGTCGACGACCACGACGATGGTCGGCAGCTTGGTCAGCAGCGGGGCTTCGTCGTGAATGCTTTCGCGCTTGTACAGCGGATCGGTCAGCGGCGTGCCGGCGTCCTGGGCTTCCTTGACCTTGGCGTTGAAGCCGGACAGGTTACGCACGCCCATCTTCGCCATCAGTTTGTAGCGACGCTCCATCTCCGCCACGCTCCAGCGCAGGGCGTTGGCCGCGTCCTTCATGTCGGTCACGACCGGGCACAGCAAATGCGGAATGCCTTCGTATATCGACAGTTCAAGCATTTTCGGGTCAATCATGATCAGCTTGGCGTCTTCCGGGCCAGACTTGAACAGGATCGACAGGATCATGGCGTTCACACCCACCGACTTACCGGAACCGGTGGTACCCGCCACCAGCAGGTGAGGCATTTTTGCCAGGTCAGTGATGACCGGCTTGCCACCGATGTCATGACCCAGGGCCAGGGTAACCGGCGATTTGAAGTTGTCGTACTCGGGCGTCGACAGTACTTCGGAAAAGCGCACGATCTGGCGGTCTTCATTGGGAATCTCGATACCGACGGTGGTCTTGCCGGGAATCACCTCAACCACACGCACGCTGGTCACGGCCAGGGAACGCGCCAGGTCTTTCGCCAGGTTGGAAATGCGGCTGACTTTCACACCGGCGGCCGGTTGAATTTCGTAACGGGTAATCACCGGGCCCGGGTGAATCGAATCCACCGTGACTTCGACGCCGAATTCCTTGAGCTTGATTTCCAGCAAATGGCCAACCGCGGCCAGGGATTCGGGCGAGTAATTGAGTTGTTTTTTTTCTGCGGGGTCGAGAATCGAGATCGGCGGCAAGGTGCCTTCCACCGCACTGTCGACGAACAATGGGGCCTGTTTCTCTTTTTCCACACGCTTGCTCGGTGCCACCGGCTTCGGCGGGGCTGGCGCGATGACGGGTGGTACCTGCTTTTCGCGTTCCGACATGTGCTTGCTCAGGGCCTGCTCACGTTCGATCAGGCGCTCCTTGACCTTGGCCTGCTCGCGCTTGTCGGTGACAGTCGGCGCGACCACGTCATGGACGCGATCATCAACTTCACGCAGCTGCGCAACCAGTTGCTTGCGCTCGGTACGAGCCGCCCACCAGCGATTGGCCGCCCCCTGGAACAGCTCGAAAAGGTCGAGGGTAATCTTGCCGGTGACGTCCATCACCTTGAACCACGACAGGTCGGTGAACACCGTCAGGCCGAACAGGAACAGCGCGATGAACAGCAGTGTGCTGCCCTGGATATTCAGCGCATTCCTGGCCAGATCGCCGAGGCTTTCGCCCAAAGCACCGCCAGCGCCCGCCGGCAGACCGGTGGCAGCGTGAAAATGGATGTGCGCCAACGCCGCGCCGGACAGCACCAGGAACACCAGGCCGATCAGGCGCCAGGAGAACAGCCAGCCACTCCATTGCCACGGCTCGTGACGCTGACGGAAGATCTGATACACCTTGATCGCCAGCAGCAACGGGAAAATGTAGGCGAAGTAACCCAGCACCATGAACAGGATGTCGGCGCTGTAGGAACCGGCCGGCCCCCCGAAGTTCTGCACGTCATCAATCTTGCTGTTATGACTCCAGCCCGGATCGTCCTTGCCGTAGGTCAGCAAGGCCATCATCAGGAACAGGCACAAGGCACCGATGGCGATCAATGCACCTTCCTTGAGCCGGTAGTGCAAATGCTGGCGCCAGAGCGGAACGACTGTTTTGGGTGCTGCGGTGGATTTCTTCAAAACGCTACTTTTCCTGCGCCTGGGGCGCGTCCATCTGTTGAAAGACTATAAAAAACTGCCCAATCCAGGCAGGTAAAAAAGTTAACAGGCGCAACTGGGACTACTTTTAACACTGCACCCCGTCTTTTATAAACACGGCGCGCACTGCTTATTTTGTTACAACCCTCTATACAGGCAGGCATTGTACGGGTTTGTTCGTCCGATGCCATGCTTGTGGCGCTAGGTGTAGCATAGTCAAAAGCACCATGACATGCGTTCAATTTGAGCATGCATTCTCTTTTGTGACAAAGGCTTATGAGGTGTTTTTATGAGCGAAGCGAAGCATTCACGCCTGATCATTCTGGGTTCCGGCCCTGCCGGTTACAGCGCAGCCGTTTATGCCGCCCGCGCCAACCTCAAACCCGTTGTCATTACCGGCATACAGGCCGGTGGCCAGCTCACCACCACTGTCGAAGTCGACAACTGGCCCGGCGATGTCGAAGGACTCACCGGCCCGGTATTGATGGAACGCATGCAACGTCACGCCGAACGCTTTGACACAGAGATCGTTTACGACCACATCCATACCGCCAAGTTGCAACAACGCCCCTTCGAACTGATCGGCGACGGCGGCACCTACACCTGCGACGCACTGATAATCGCCACTGGCGCTTCGGCGCAATACCTGGGACTGCCCTCGGAAGAGACATTTGCCGGCAAAGGGGTTTCAGCCTGCGCCACGTGCGACGGTTTCTTCTATCGCAATCAGGTGGTCGCAGTGGTCGGCGGCGGCAATACCGCTGTCGAGGAAGCCTTGTATCTGTCGAACATCGCCAAGGAAGTCCATTTGATTCACCGTCGCGATAAGTTGCGCTCGGAAAAAATCCTGCAGGACAAACTGTTCGAAAAAGCCGCCAACGGCAACATTCGCCTGCATTGGAACCAGCATCTGGATGAAGTGTTGGGTGACGCCAGCGGAGTGACTGGCGCCCGACTGCGCGACAGCCTCACTGGCGAAACCCGTGAATTGGCGCTGGCCGGCGTATTCATTGCCATCGGCCACAAACCCAATACCGATCTGTTTATCGATCAGTTGCCCATGCGCGACGGTTATCTGCGGGTCAGGAGCGGCAACGACGGCGACGCCACCGCCACCGAAATCCCCGGCGTGTTTGCCGCCGGCGATGTCGCCGATCACGTTTACCGCCAAGCCGTCACGTCGGCCGGGGCTGGCTGCATGGCCGCGCTGGATGCCGAGAAATACCTCGACGACATTCCCGCCGTTTAACGGCACACTTTAAGGCGGGCCTACCAGCCCGCCACCGCCCTCCCCTTCTGCAAGCCCGGATGCCATGCTGACTTGGTTACAACGCAATACCCTGACCTTCCCCCCGCTGGAAAAAGCCATGCGCGACCCCAACGGGCTGCTGGCGGCGGGTGGCGATCTGTCTGCCGATCGTCTGATTCAAGCCTATCGCCACGGTTGTTTTCCGTGGTTTTCCGAGGGCCAGCCCATTCTCTGGTGGTCGCCAGATCCACGCACCGTGCTGTTTCCCGACGAACTGCATGTTTCCCGAAGCCTGGCCAAATTGCTGCGTCAACAGCGCTATACCGTGACCTTCGATCAGGATTTCACCGCCGTCATCCGCGCGTGCGCCGCACCGCGTGATTACGCCGACGGCACCTGGATCACCCAGGCCATGCAGGACGCTTACACTGAACTGCACAGGCGTGGCCATGCCCATTCGGTGGAAGTCTGGGATCAGGACGAGCTGGTCGGCGGACTCTACGGCCTGGCGATGGGACAGCTGTTCTTCGGCGAGTCCATGTTCAGCCGAGCCGATAACGCCTCGAAATTTGGTTTTGCGACGCTCGTACGGCACCTGAAAGACTCGGGGTTTGTGCTGATCGACTGCCAGATGCCGACCGACCATCTGCACAGCCTTGGCGCCCGGGCGATTCCTCGCCGTGAATTTGCCGGCTATCTGGCGCAACACCTGGATCAACCCAACCGCGCCACATGGGTTTCCTGAGCGGCTTTTGCGCGTGTGGCTTACACTTAATTCACAAGCTTATTCCGAGGGTTGATCATGACCGAGTTGGCGCGTTTGAAGTTTTATGCCACTCAGCCCCACTCTTGCAGCTATCTGCCAGATGAACAGGCCACGACCCTGTTTCTCGACCCTAGCCAGCCCATGGACGTGCATGTCTACGCAGATTTGTCTGAAATGGGTTTTCGGCGCAGCGGCGATCATCTCTACCGGCCTCATTGCCAAAACTGCAATGCGTGCGTGCCGGCGCGCATCCCCGTGGCGCAATTCACCCCCAACCGCCAACAGAAACGTATCTTCAAACGCAACGCCGACCTGCAGGTCCGCCCCGCCAGGGCACAGTTCAGCGAAGAGTATTTCGACCTCTATCAGCGCTACATCGAACAGCGTCACGCCGACGGCGATATGTACCCGCCGAGTCGCGATCAGTTTTCGACCTTCCTGGTTCGCGACCTGCCGTTCTCGCGCTTCTATGAGTTTCGCCTTGAAGGCCGACTGCTCGCGGTAGCCGTCACCGATTTACTGCCCAACGGTCTGTCGGCGGTTTATACCTTTTACGAACCCGATGCAGAACGCCGTAGCCTGGGGCGATACGCGATCCTCTGGCAGATTGCCGAGACCCGACGCCTCGGACTGGAAGCCGTCTACCTCGGCTACTGGATCAAAAACTGCAAAAAAATGAGCTACAAGACCCAATATCGCCCAATCGAGCTGCTGATTAATCAACGCTGGGTCATCCTGAACTAGAACCCCTTGGCTTAAACCCCATTTTTCGGGCACAATGCACGCCGCTTTTGCCTGGCGCAGTTGCACCGGGCCATTCATTGGACACCGAGGGCTTTACTGCATGTCGAAAGAAGACAGCTTCGAAATGGAAGGCACTGTCGTCGACACCCTGCCCAACACCATGTTTCGTGTGGAGTTGGAAAATGGGCACGTCGTAACCGCGCATATCTCCGGCAAGATGCGCAAGAACTACATTCGTATTCTTACCGGCGACAAAGTGCGCGTCGAGCTGACGCCCTATGACTTGAGCAAAGGGCGCATCACTTACCGCGCTCGCTAATCAAGTCAATACAAAACGCCCGGCTCTGCCGGGCGTTTTTGTTTGCCTGCGATTTGGTGGGGTTTTGGGTTTTGGGTGTATATCCGTTGCTGCGGTGATGGCTGATTATGGTTTCGCTCTTACAGCGAATCCCTTTTTCAAACGCCAAAAAGGAACCAAAAGGCTTTGCCCCGGCGTACGGCACTTCGCTAAAGCTCAGTGTTCCCTCGCTACGGTATCCATCAGGGGACATCGCCTACGGTCTGCTTCGCTACGACCTCCTCTCGATGTGTGCGGCTTCGCCGCACGGCGCTACGCGCCTAATCCCCTGATGAACACCTACGCTCGGCCTGCCGAAGGGGCAAAAGATCAAAATCAGGATCAACGAGCCAAAGCCAGATCAAAAGATCGCAGCCGCCCCTATATGGGATTGGCGTACACCCGCCCTTCACCACTCAACAGGCCGAGCGTTAGCTCGCCTGCAGCTTTTGATCTTGATCCACCCGCCCCTTCGGGAGGCTGAGTGGAGGTGTTCATCCGGGGAGTGGCGCGTAGCGCCGTTCGACGCAGTCGAACACGCTGCATGTAGGTCGAAGCGAAGCCGACCGGAGGGCAGTGTCCCCGGATGGATACCGAAACGAAGGAACGCCGAGCCCTAGCGAGGGGCCGGACGCTCGGGGCGAGCCTTTTTTTGCTTACTTTTTTTTGGCGTTTGAAAAAAAAGTGAGTCGCCGTAAGGGCGAAACCCTAAGCAGCCGTTACCGCAGCAACGGATATACACCCAATCTAACAGACAACAAAAAGGCGCCCGAAGGCGCCTTTCGCTTTACAACAGATCAACACCCGTCAGGCCATTTCAGCCGTGGTCTCGAACTCGAAGGTCAGCTCGCCGTCCTTCAGGTCGATGTGTACCACACCGCCATGGTCGGCCAGTTCGCCAAAGAGGATCTCTTCGGCCAGCGGACGCTTGATCTTGTCCTGGATCAAACGCGCCATTGGTCGAGCGCCCATTGCCGTGTCGTAACCACCTGCTGCCAGCCAGCTGCGCGCGGCGTCCGTTACTTCCAGCTGCACGCGCTTGTCTTCCAGCTGCGCCTGAAGCTCGGTAAGGAACTTGTCCACCACGCTCTTGATGACCTCGTGACTGAGGCGACCAAACTGGATAATGGTGTCCAGACGGTTGCGGAACTCCGGCGTGAAGCTTTTCTTGATCACTTCCATCGCATCGGACGAGTGGTCCTGGTGCGTGAAACCAATCGAAGCACGCGCAGCTGTTTCGGCACCGGCGTTGGTCGTCATGATGACGATCACGTTACGGAAATCCGCCTTGCGCCCGTTGTTATCGGTCAGCGTACCGTGGTCCATGACCTGCAGCAGCAGGTTGAAGACTTCCGGGTGCGCCTTCTCGATTTCATCGAGCAACAGCACGCAGTGAGGCTGCTTGGTGATGGCTTCGGTCAGCAGGCCACCCTGATCGAACCCGACATAACCTGGAGGTGCACCGATCAGACGCGATACGGTGTGGCGCTCCATGTACTCGGACATGTCGAAACGAACCAGCTCGATGCCCAACGCCTTGGCCAACTGACGCGCCGCTTCGGTTTTACCGACACCGGTCGGCCCTGCGAACAGGAACGAACCGACAGGCTTGTCAGGCGACTTGAGGCCGGCACGGGACAGTTTGATCGCCGTCGACAACGAATCGATGGCGGCATCCTGGCCAAATACGGTCAGCTTCAGGTCACGCTCAAGGTTACGCAGCAGCTCTTTGTCGGAGCTGGTGACGTGCTTAGGCGGAATCCGCGCGATTTTCGCAACGATGTCCTCGACCTGAGGCACCTCGATGCGCTTCACACGTTTCTCGATCGGTTGCAGACGCTGATAGGCGCCCGCCTCGTCGATCACGTCAATGGCCTTGTCCGGCATGTGACGGTCATTGATATAGCGCGAAGCCAGTTCAGCCGCCGCACGCAGCGCTTCATCACTGTATTCGATGTTGTGGTGTGCCTCGAAACGGCCTTTCAGGCCGCGCAGGATGCCAATGGTGTCTTCCACCGAAGGCTCCGACACATCGACTTTCTGGAAGCGCCGGGCCAAGGCACGGTCTTTCTCGAAAATCCCGCGAAATTCCTGGAACGTAGTCGAACCGATGCAACGGATATCACCCGAGGACAGCAGCGGCTTGAGCAGGTTCGAGGCATCCATGACGCCACCGGACGCGGCACCTGCACCGATGATGGTGTGGATTTCGTCGATGAACAGGATCGCCTGCGGACGTTTTTTCAGTTCATTGAGCAGCGCCTTGAAGCGCTTCTCGAAATCGCCACGGTATTTAGTCCCGGCCAGCAAGGCGCCCAAGTCGAGGGAATACACCACGCTGTTGGCCAGAAGGTCCGGCACCTGGTTGTCGACAATGCGCTTGGCCAGGCCTTCGGCAATCGCGGTTTTACCCACGCCCGCCTCGCCCACCAACAGCGGATTGTTTTTGCGACGACGCGCCAGAATCTGAGCAACGCGCTCAACTTCCAGCTCACGACCTACCAATGGATCAATTCGACCCTGGCGCGCAAGTTCATTGAGATTGCTGGCATAAGCATCCAGCGGATTGCCTGAAGAAGAAGACTCACCGCCCTCGTCGTCCTGCATATCTTGCTCACCTTCAGAGTGATCGCCATGCCCCGGCACTTTGGAAATGCCATGAGCGATGTAGTTGACGACATCAATGCGCGCTACGCTCTGCTGTTTCAGCAGAAACACCGCCTGACTCTCTTGCTCACTGAAGATCGCGACCAGCACGTTGGCGCCAGTCACTTCACGCTTGCCCGAGCTCTGTACGTGGAACACAGCACGCTGCAGTACACGCTGGAAGCCCAGGGTTGGCTGGGTTTCACGATCCTCGTCATGTACGGGGATCAAAGGCGTGGTGGAGTCAATGAACTCCTGCAGGTCATGCTTGAGTTTGTCGAGGTTTGCGCCGCAGGCACGCAAAACGGTGGCGGCAGCCTCATTGTCCAATAGGGCCAGCAGGAGATGTTCGACGGT
The DNA here is from genome assembly GCF_003148705.1 of Pseudomonas sp. OV226. NCBI lineage: Bacteria > Pseudomonadati > Pseudomonadota > Gammaproteobacteria > Pseudomonadales > Pseudomonadaceae > Pseudomonas > Pseudomonas sp. OV226. The sequence goes on from NZ_QGGS01000011.1 coordinate 29,410, forward strand.
CATGAACTCATGACGCTTCGAACGAGCCTCCTTGAAGGCAAGATTGAGGGTGACTTCGAGCTCGCGGTTTAACATAGCTTCACCTCATACCCAAGTGGTCGGCGATTAACCGTCCTTCTCGATTTCACAGAGTAGCGGATGCTGGCTTTCCCTGGCGTACTGGTTGACCTGCATGGCCTTTGTCTCGGCGATGTCGCGGGTAAACACTCCACATACTGCCCGTCCTTCTGTATGGACGGCCAGCATGACCTTGGTCGCCAGCTCGCGATTCAGGTTAAAAAACACCTCGAGCACTTCGACGACGAAATCCATCGGCGTGTAGTCATCGTTGAACAAAACCACCTTGTACATCGGCGGCGCCTGTAACGCAGGCTTTGCCTCCTGAACAGCAATACCCGCTGAATCGTCGTCGTGTGAATCAGGGCGATCCTGATTGAATGTTAGTCGAATCTGGCTGATTGCATGCATGGAAAGAAAGGTTCGTCAGTTGTGCGAATACAGTGGTGGGGGCGGCTATGGACGATTTCAACACCGACCGCCCGGTCACCTTGACTATCGGGAAAACGGTGTTACAACCAATAGAGCCCACAGTGGGTAAAAAAGGTCCGCGGAGTCAATCTTAATTCCAAGATTAGACTGCGGATGTACTGGATGATACTCCAGTGATGGAGTCTGTTGCAGAGGGAGTTGGGTATGTCAGGTGTCAAGGGTCATGAGCCGGTTGCTAAAGGCACTATAGAAAACAAGGGTGACAAGCCAGCAGCCAAAGGCACTGTAAAAGGCAAGGTCAAATGGTTCAACAATGCCAAGGGTTATGGCTTCATCAATAAGGATGGTGATAGCGAAGACCTCTTCGCCCATTATTCAGCCATCAAGATGGACGGATATAAAACCCTGAAAGCCGGGCAAGCTGTCGTATTCGATATCATCCAGGGCCCCAAAGGCCTGCACGCGATCAACATCGGCAACCCCGTGGATGTCTTGAATACCGACGCGCCTGCAGTGCAACAGACCGTGACAGCCTAAGACCGCAGCGTCATCCAGTCATAAAAAAACCGCCCGACTCAATCACTTGAATCAGGCGGTTTTTGTGTGCCTGCGTATTCTTACATATGCGAGATCAGCGCATCGCCAAACCCGGAAGACGAAACCAGCTTCGCGCCTTCCATCAGACGTTCGAAGTCATAGGTCACGGTCTTGGCGGAAATCGCGCCGTTGGTGCCCTTGATGATCAGATCAGCCGCTTCGGTCCAGCCCATGTGACGCAGCATCATTTCAGCCGACAGGATCAGCGAACCCGGGTTGACCTGGTCCTTGCCAGCGTACTTCGGCGCAGTACCGTGGGTCGCTTCGAACATGGCAATGGTGTCGGACAGGTTGGCACCCGGTGCGATACCGATGCCGCCCACTTCCGCCGCCAGGGCGTCGGAGAGGTAGTCGCCGTTCAGGTTCAGGGTCGCAATCACATCGTATTCGGCAGGGCGCAGCAGGATCTGCTGCAGCATGGCGTCAGCGATGGCGTCCTTGACGATGACGTTCTTGCCGGTTTTCGGGTTCTTGAACTGCATCCACGGACCGCCATCGAGCAGGGTCGCACCGAACTCTTCAGCCGCCACTTCGTAGGCCCATTCCTTGAAAGCACCTTCGGTGAACTTCATGATGTTGCCTTTGTGCACGATGGTCAGCGAGTCGCGGTCGTTGTCGACCACATACTGCAGAGCCTTGCGTGCCAGACGCTTGGTGCCTTGCAGCGAAACCGGCTTGATGCCGATACCGCAGTTTTCGTCGAAGCGGATCTTGGTGACGCCCATTTCATCTTTAAGGAACTTGATGACTTTGGTCGCTTCCGGCGAACCGGCTTTCCACTCGATACCGGCGTAAATGTCTTCCGAGTTCTCACGGAAGATCGTCATGTCGACATCGCCTGGCTTCTTGACCGGGCTTGGCACGCCTTCGAACCAGCGCACCGGGCGCAGGCAGACATACAGGTCGAGTTGTTGGCGCAGCGCCACGTTCAGCGAGCGGATGCCGCCGCCGACCGGAGTGGTCAGGGGGCCTTTGATGGAAACTACATAATCCTTGACCGCGTCCAGGGTTTCCTGGGGCAGCCAGGTGTCCTGATCGTAAACCTGAGTCGCTTTCTCCCCGGCGTAGACTTCCATCCAGGAAATTTTGCGCTCGCCGCCGTAAGCCTTCTTAACAGCAGCATCGACAACCTTGATCATGACCGGGCTGATATCAACACCAATACCATCGCCTTCAATGAAGGGGATGATCGGGTTGTTAGGAACATTGAGAGAATGGTCCGCGTTGACGGTGATTTTGTCGCCGACTGCTGGAACCTGAATCTTCTTGTATCCCATGCTGAACTCCATTGTTTGGATTGAACATCTGGCTTCGTTCGAGCGTAACCCAGTTAAATCGGCGCGCAAACCCTATGTTCCATCCATCTGCCGCAAAGCTGCATTACTTGCGAGCTACAAGCCTGAAAGCAAAGGGAAAAGCGCCAAACTCAAGCACGCCGAACGACTCTACGCCGCCCTCGCCCCTGCGACCTTTAGACCAATGGACGAGAATCGTTACTCATGAACCATCGGCAGATTGCCAGCTACCTATGTATAATGCCGCCGCTGACCAAAGGGTCACGACGACTGAGGGGCTCTATGACGAGACTTTCAGCCCGATAAGCCGGTCTGTTACCGCAGCCCGAACGCTTGACGCCCTACTGATGCACCCAACATCACAGCAACGAAACCTCGATATTCGGCTCATGGATGACTTTGAACGAACGCGCTTACCCGGCGCACCTCGAGTTTCTGCGCACGCTTTAGCAAAGAAGAGAGAGTTAATCCGAATATGCCCACCCGCTCGAAGATCATCTATACCTTCACCGACGAAGCCCCAGCCCTCGCCACCTATTCACTGTTGCCTATCGTAGAGGCCTTCACCGCCTCGGCTGATATCGCCGTTGAAACCCGCGATATCTCTCTTGCAGGACGCATTCTGGCCAGCTTCCCCGAGCAACTGGGTGACAAAGCCGTAGCCGACCACCTCGCCGAACTGGGCGACCTGGCCGTTACGCCTGAAGCCAACATCATCAAGCTGCCGAACATCAGTGCTTCCGTTCCTCAGCTGCAAGCAGCGATCAAGGAACTGCAAGCCCAGGGCTTCGCGCTTCCTGACTACCCGGAAACCGTGACCAGCGACGCCGACAAGCTCGCCAAGTCGCGCTACGACAAGATCAAGGGCAGCGCCGTGAACCCGGTTCTGCGCGAAGGCAACTCGGATCGCCGCGCACCACTGTCGGTCAAGAACTACGCTCGCAAGCACCCGCACAAAATGGGTGCCTGGGCTAAAGACTCCAAGTCTCACGTCGCGCACATGAGCACCGGCGATTTCTACGGCAGCGAAAAAGCCGCCCTGATCGATGCCGCTGACGCTGTAAAAATCGAGCTGATCGCTCAAGACGGCACCACCACCGTCCTGAAAGAAAAAACCACCGTACAAGCCGGTGAGATCCTCGATTGCGCAGTCATGAGCAAAAACGCTCTGCGCAGCTTCATTGCCGCCGAGATCGAAAGCGCCAAGCAACAAGGCGTGCTGCTGTCGGTTCACCTCAAAGCCACCATGATGAAGGTCTCCGACCCGATCATGTTCGGCCAGATCGTTGCCGAGTTCTATAAAGACGCACTGGCCAAGCACGCTGACGTGCTGGCACAGATCGGCTTCAACCTGAACAACGGCATTGGCGACCTGTACGCTCGCATCAAGGCCCTGCCGGCCGAGCAGCAAGCTCAGATCGAAGCTGACATTCAAGCGGTCTATGCCGTTCGTCCATCGTTGGCCATGGTCAACTCCGACAAAGGCATCACCAACCTGCACGTGCCGAGCGACGTGATCGTCGACGCCTCGATGCCGGCGATGATCCGTGACTCCGGCAAAATGTGGGGCACTGACGGCCAGCTGCACGACACCAAGGCTGTGATCCCGGATCGCTGCTACGCGACCATCTACCAGGCCGTCATCGAAGACTGCAAGGTAAACGGCGCTTTCGACCCAACCACCATGGGCAGCGTGCCAAACGTTGGCCTGATGGCGAAGAAAGCCGAAGAGTACGGCTCGCACGACAAGACCTTCCAGATCAAGGCCAACGGCGTTGTCCGCGTCACCGACGGCAAAGGCGCCCTGCTGCTGGAGCAATCGGTTGAAGCCGGCGACATCTTCCGCATGTGCCAGACCAAAGACGCGCCGATCCAGGACTGGGTCAAACTGGCCGTCAACCGCGCTCGCGCAAGCAGCACGCCAGCGATCTTCTGGCTGGACCCAATGCGCGCCCACGACGGCGTGATGATCGAGAAAGTTCAGGCCTACCTGAAGGATCACGACACTGCCGGTCTGGACATCCAGATCATGTCGCCGGTCGACGCAATGAAGTTCACCCTGCAGCGCACCCGCGAAGGCAAGGACACCATCTCGGTGACCGGCAACGTATTGCGCGACTACCTGACTGACCTGTTCCCGATCATGGAACTGGGCACCAGCGCCAAGATGCTGTCGATCGTTCCACTGATGAACGGTGGCGGTCTGTTCGAAACCGGCGCCGGTGGTTCGGCTCCGAAGCACGTTCAGCAGTTGCTGGAAGAAAACTTCCTGCGCTGGGATTCCCTGGGCGAGTTCCTGGCCCTGGCCGCATCCCTTGAGCACCTGGGTGTGACCTACAACAACCCTAAGGCGCTGGTTCTGGCCAAGACCCTGGACCAGGCCACCGGCCAGTTCCTGGACAACAACAAGTCGCCATCGCGCAAAGTCGGCAACATCGACAACCGCGGCAGCCACTTCTACCTGGCGCTGTACTGGGCTCAAGCCCTGACCGCCCAGACTGAAGACGCTGCACTGCAATCGCAGTTTGCGACCCTGGCCAAAACCCTGACCGAGAACGAAGCAACCATCGTTGCCGAACTCAACGCCGTTCAGGGCAAGCCAGTGGACATCGGCGGTTACTACCACGCCGACGCCGAGCTGATCAGCAAGGCCATGCGCCCGAGCGCAACCTTCAACGCGGCGGTTGCTGCGCTGGTTTAAGGTTGTAAGGGAACATCACAAACCCCGGCCCTGTGCCGGGGTTTGTGTTTCTGACATCACCACTTCTGTAGCAGCTGCCGAGCCCGCGAGGCTGCGTTTGGCTGCGAAGCGGCCACAAATCAGGCAATGTAGTGCTCCATGCCCCACCCGGCATGACTTCTTGCGATTGCTGCGCAGTCGAACGCAGCCTCGCAAGCTCGGCAGCTGCTACCCCCTACAAAAAACCGAGGTATTTTCATGGACTGGAAACCCCACATCACCGTCGCCACGATCGTCGAGGATAACGGCCGCTTCCTGATGGTCGAGGAACACAAAGCCGGTCGCAACGTGCTGAACCAGCCCGCTGGCCACCTCGACCCGGACGAAACCCTGACAGAAGCCGCCATCCGCGAAACCCTCGAAGAAACCGGCTGGGACGTCGAGCCGACCGGCGTCGTCGGCATTTATCTCTATACCGCCCCCAGCAATGGCGTGACTTACCAGCGAGTCTGCTTCATTGCAAAACCGCTCAGGCACCACCCGGACTATCAATTGGACGACGGCATCGTCGGCGCCAAGTGGCTGACGCGTGACGAATTGCTGGAACAGCGCGCAAACTGGCGCAGTGAGCTGATCATCCGCTGTATCGATGATTATCTGGACGGCAATCACTTCAGTCTCGAACTGATCCGCCCTTCTCTTTAGCCTTGCGGGCTCCGGCCTGTTAGAATCGCGTCCTTTTTCAAGACACTCATTGAATCCCTATGCGTGATCCAGCCCCTTCTGACACACAAAAGAAGCGCGTCATTGTCGGTATGTCCGGCGGCGTGGACTCTTCCGTTTCCGCCCTCCTGCTGATCGAGCAGGGCTACGAGGTGGAAGGCCTGTTCATGAAGAACTGGGAAGAAGACGATGGAACGGAATACTGCACCGCCATGGACGACCTGGCGGATGCCCAGGCCGTGTGCGACAAAATTGGTATCAAGCTGCACACCGCCAACTTCGCCGCCGAGTACTGGGACAACGTGTTTGAGCACTTTCTGGCCGAATACAAGGCCGGCCGCACGCCAAACCCGGACATCCTGTGCAACCGTGAGATCAAGTTCAAGGCGTTCCTCGACTACGCCATGATGCTCGGTGCCGACCTGATTGCTACCGGCCACTACGTGCGCCGCCGCGATATCGACGGCCGCACCGAACTGCTCAAGGGCCTGGACGCGAACAAGGACCAGAGCTACTTCCTGCACGCCGTGGGCGGTGAACAGATTGCCAAGACCCTGTTCCCGGTCGGCGAACTGGAAAAACCCGAAGTACGCGCAATTGCCGAGAAATACGAGCTGGCGACCGCGAAGAAAAAGGACTCCACCGGCATCTGCTTTATCGGCGAACGCCGCTTCAGCGACTTCCTCAAGCAGTACCTGCCCGCGCAGCCTGGCGAGATCAAGACCACCGAAGGCGAAGTCATCGGCCGCCACCACGGCTTGATGTACCACACCATCGGTCAGCGCCAGGGCCTGGGCATCGGCGGCTTGAAAGACGCCAGTGACGAGCCATGGTACGTGCTGATCAAAGACCTGGAACACAACGAGCTTATTGTTGGCCAGGGCAATGACCACCCTTACCTGTTTTCCCGCGCCCTGCTCGCTTCGGACATCTATTGGGTCAACCCGATTGATTTGACCGAACCGCGCAAGTTGACCGCCAAGGTCCGCTACCGCCAAAGCGATCAGCCTTGCACGCTGGAGAAAACCGCCACCGGCTACCGCGCGACCTTCGATGACCCGCAGCGTGCGGTCACTCCAGGCCAGTCCGTGGTGTTCTATGACGGTGAAATCTGCCTCGGCGGTGGCGTGATCGAAATTGCAGAGCCGTGGACCAGCAAAGGCCAGCCTCAATGAGCCCGACCCAGGAGCAACTGACGGCACTGGGCGGCGTGTTTCTCGCCGCCGTCCTCGTCGACAAGATTGCCAAGAGCGGCCAGACCTCTGAAGCCGGCCTGACCTGCATGCTCGGCAGCCTGCTGATTCGCGACCCCAAGGACACGCTGGAAGTCTACGGCGGCGACGACCTCAACCTGCGCGAAGGTTATCGTGCACTGATCGGCGCCCTGGAGCGCGACCCGAGCGCCCTGCAACGCGAACCGTTGCGTTACGCGCTGGCGATGCTGGGGCTGGAGCGCCAGCTGGCCAAACGTGGCGACATGCTGGACGCGATCGGCAAGCGCTTGCCGCAGATTCAATCCCAGGTCGAACACTTCGGCCCCGCTCATGAAAACGTGATCGCCGCGTGCGGCGCGTTGTATCAGGACACTTTGAGCACACTGCGCCAACGCATCCAGGTCCATGGCGACATGCGCAACCTGCAGCAACCGAGCAACGCCTCGAAGATCCGCGCCCTGTTGCTGGCAGGTATTCGTTCGGCGCGCTTGTGGCGACAGTTGGGCGGTCACCGCTGGCAGCTGGTAATCAGCCGCCGCAAATTGCTCAAAGAGCTTTACCCGTTGATGCGTAACGAATAACTCGCATCGGCAGACCTTTACACCGAGTTACGCGTAATACGCCGGTCAGTTGGCGACGGACCGGCGGATTTTTTCATGTATGATACGCGCCCCATTTCGTTGCCCGACTGTCCGAGAACACCCCATGCAGCTTTCTTCGCTCACTGCGGTTTCCCCTGTTGACGGCCGCTACGCCGGCAAAACCCAGGCCCTGCGCCCAATTTTCAGCGAATACGGCCTGATCCGTGCTCGCGTTCTGGTTGAAGTGCGCTGGCTCCAGCGCCTGGCCGCTCATCCTGCCATCAGCGAAGTACCGGCGTTCTCCGCCGAAGCCAACGCTGTACTGAACACCCTGGCGGAAAACTTTTCTCTGGAGCACGCCGAGCGTGTCAAAGAGATTGAGCGCACCACCAACCATGACGTTAAAGCCATCGAATACCTGCTCAAAGAGCAAGCGGCCAAGCTGCCAGAACTGGCTGCCGTCAGCGAATTCATCCACTTTGCCTGCACCAGCGAGGACATCAACAACCTGTCCCACGCCCTGATGCTGCGCGAAGGCCGTGATGACGTGATGCTGCCGCTGATGCGTCAGACCGCCGAAGCCATCCGCGAACTGGCCATCCGTTTTGCCGACGTGCCAATGTTGTCGCGCACCCACGGTCAACCGGCTTCGCCGACCACCCTGGGCAAAGAGCTGGCGAACGTGGTGTACCGCCTGGAGCGTCAAATTGCTCAGGTCGCTGCCGTTCCGCTGTTGGGCAAGATCAACGGCGCTGTCGGCAACTACAACGCTCACCTGTCGGCCTACCCTGAGATCAACTGGGAAGAAAACGCCCGCGCTTTCATCGAAGACGAGCTGGGCCTGGGTTTCAACCCGTACACCACGCAGATCGAACCGCACGACTACATTGCCGAGCTGTTTGACGCCATCGCGCGCTTCAACACCATCCTGATCGACTTCGACCGCGACATCTGGGGCTACATCTCCCTGGGTTATTTCAAACAGCGCACCATCGCTGGCGAAATCGGTTCGTCGACCATGCCGCACAAGGTCAACCCGATCGACTTCGAAAACTCCGAAGGCAACCTGGGCATCGCCAACGCACTGTTCCAGCACCTGGCGAGCAAGCTGCCAATCTCCCGCTGGCAGCGCGACCTGACCGACTCCACCGTGCTGCGCAACCTCGGTGTCGGCTTCGCCCACAGCGTGATCGCGTACGAAGCCAGCCTCAAAGGCATCAGCAAGCTGGAGCTCAATGCCCAGAAGATCGCTGCCGACCTGGACGCTTGCTGGGAAGTATTGGCCGAGCCGATCCAGACCGTAATGCGCCGCTACAACATCGAAAACCCGTACGAAAAACTGAAAGAACTGACCCGCGGCAAGGGCATCAGCCCTGAAGCGTTGCAGACTTTCATCGACGGCCTGGACATGCCAGCCGCCGCCAAGGCCGAGCTGAAATTGCTCACCCCGGCGAACTACATCGGTAACGCTGTAGAGCAAGCCAAACGCATCTGATTGACCGCTTGCCCCGCTTGAGACGCCCGGCAGCGCCGGGCGTTTTTATTCCTGTCTCAAAAGTGCTTTTTTTCAATAGGTTACACATGAATCCTGACATTCCTCTTCAACTTCTGGGCGGTATCACGGCACGCGAGTTCCTGCGCGACTACTGGCAGAAAAAACCGCTGCTGATCCGCCAGGCGATTCCTGATTTCGAAAGCCCGATCGACGCCGACGAACTGGCCGGCCTGGCGCTGGAAGAAGAAGTCGAATCGCGCCTGGTGATCGAGCACGGCGAGCACCCTTGGGAATTGCGTCGCGGCCCGTTTGCCGAAGACGAGTTCAGCAAACTGCCGGAACGCGAGTGGACCCTGCTGGTTCAAGCGGTGGATCAGTTTGTGCCTGAAGTGAGCGAGCTGCTGGAACACTTCCGCTTTCTGCCGAGCTGGCGCGTTGACGACGTGATGATCAGTTTCGCAGCCCCAGGTGGCAGCGTCGGTCCACACTTCGACAACTACGACGTATTCCTGCTGCAAGGCCATGGCAAGCGCAACTGGAAAATCGGCCAGATGTGCGATTCCGAGAGCCCACTGCTGCAACACGCCGACCTGCGCATCCTGGCGGAATTCGAAGAGACCGCTGAATGGGTCCTGGAACCGGGCGACATGCTGTATCTGCCGCCACGCCTGGCCCACTGCGGCGTGGCTGTCGATGATTGCATGACGTATTCCGTGGGTTTCCGTGCGCCGAGCGCCGCTGAAGTGCTGACCCACTTCACCGACTTCCTCAGCCAGTTCCTGACAGACGAAGAGCGTTACACCGACGCCGACGCCCTGCCAGCGGTTGATCCTCACCAGATCCAGCATGACGCTCTTGATCGCCTCAAAAGCCTGCTGGCCGAGCACATGAGCGACGAGCGTCTGCTGCTGACCTGGTTTGGCCAGTACATGACCGAGCCGCGCTATCCAGAACTGGTGGTCGGCCCGGAAGAGATCGAAGAAGACGACCTGCTCGCCAGCCTGGAGCAAGGTGCCGTACTGATCCGCAACCCAAGTGCGCGCCTGGCCTGGTCCGAAGTCGATGACGACTTGCTGCTGTTTGCCAGCGGCCAAAGTCGTTACCTGCCAGGCAAGCTGCGCGAACTGCTGAAGTTGATTTGCGCTGCCGACGCACTGCACATCGACAACCTCGGCGCGTGGCTGACCGATGAAGACGGTCGTGGCCTGCTGTGCGAACTGATCAAGCAAGGAAGCCTGGGGTTTGCTGATGAATAAAATTCACGTACGTGTCGCAGACTGGCAGAAGGATATCGCCGAGATCCGGCGCATTCGTGAGACGGTGTTCATCGCCGAGCAATCCGTTCCACCTGAGCTGGAATGGGATGCTGATGACGCAACCGCGGTGCATTTCCTGGCCTTCGAAGGCGACTTTCCGATAGGCACCGCCCGCCTGCTGCCCGATGGGCACATTGGCCGGGTCTCGGTACTCAAGGACTGGCGCGGCTTGAAGGTCGGCGATGCACTGATGCAAGCGGTGATCGGCGAAGCCGAAAAACGTGGGCTGAAGCAGCAAATGCTCAGCGCACAAGTGCAAGCCACGGCGTTCTATGAGCGCCTGGGTTTCAGCATGGTCAGCGAGGAGTTCCTGGAAGCCGGGATTCCGCATGTGGACATGGTGCGGCACTCCGCGTGAGACCGAAGCGCTGCCATCGCGGGCAAGCCCGGCTCCTACAGATTCAGCGCGATACCTGTAGGAGCCGAGCTTGCTGGTGATGAGGCCCGCAAGAACACACAAAACGCCCCACCATCTTCGGATGTCGGGGCGTTTTGCTGTCTAAAATTCAACTTGCCCCACGCCGGGCCGACAAACTGGCACTATCAACACTTCAAGATGTCGGAGATAACGGATATGTCCCTACGCACCCTGCTCACCACCTTGCTGTTGGCTTGCAGTTTTTCGGCCATGGCGGCCACCGAGATCGTGCCCCTGAGCTTCCGTACCAGTGCTGACATGCTGCCCATGGCGCAGGATTTCATTGGCAAGGAAGGACAGGTCAGCGCCTACGGCAATCAACTGATCATCAATGCCGATCAACGCAAAATCGACGAACTTAAAGCGCTGATCGCACAACTTGATACCCAGCCAAAACGCCTGCTGATCACCGTCGACACCAATGAAAACAACTTCCATGGCGATCAGGGCTACTCGGTAAACGGCGCCAAGCCGAGCCAGACCCGAATCATCAATCACAGCACTGACAGCCGTGACGGCGGCATCCAACAAGTCCAGGCCAGCGAAGGCACTCCCGCACTGATTCAGGTGGGCCAGAGCGTTCCACTCATCAGCTCGCAAACCGACTCCTACGGTGATTTGCGCAGCCAGACCGAATACCGCAACGTCACTCAAGGCTTCTACGTCACCGCCAGCGTCACCGGCGACATCGTTCACCTGGCAATCAGCACAAACCGTGACCGCATGAGCCAGGAACGGCCCGATGTAGTGAACGTGCAAAGTACCGACACAACTGTCACCGGACGCCTCGGTGAGTGGATCCTGCTGGCCGGGATGAACGGCCAGACCCAGGCCGACAAACAGGCCATGACCCGCAGCTACTCAACCCAGAGTCGCAACGACATGACTTTGCGGGTGAAAGTCGACACCTTGGACTAAAGCACCAAAAACTGACTGATTAGTCTTATTAGACCAAAGATGTAGTGCTTGAAAAAAAGCACTACAAAACGTTTGACGATCGAAAAAAGCAAAGGCATGATGGCCTCGCTCCCGCTAATCAGAGGCCCTGGCAAGGGCCTTCGAGGCGATGCTTGCACCTACCCCGCGAGCCGCTTCGTGTCTGTACCGCCCACAAGGTGTGTTTGACGAGGTTGCCGACTGGAACGAAGTTGTCCCGAGGGACGGAAGCGTAATTAGGTAACCCGGCTACTCACTGTAGTTCGCACCAAGGCCCACGATGCCCGAATGCGCTCGCCAGCTCGCCCTTACCTGCTCACTTCCCCTCGAGCCCATCGTTCATCCCGTCGCCACCCCCGCCAAATCCGACTTGACCGCCAAAGCTTCTGGTCAGCGCGCAGCATGAATTTTCCACAGCAGCACAACTTTCCGTAAAGACGCGACGAGGTTTATCTCCATGGCACTGACACGCGAACAGCAAATTGCAGCCCTCGAAAAAGACTGGGCTGAAAACCCACGCTGGAAAGGCGTGACACGCGCTTACTCCGCTGCTGACGTCGTCCGCCTGCGTGGCTCGGTTCAACCTGAGCACACCTTTGCAAAACTGGGCGCCGAGAAGCTCTGGAACCTGGTTACCCAGGGTGCCAAGCCGTCCTTCCGCCCTGAGAAAGATTTCGTTAACTGCATGGGCGCCCTGACCGGCGGCCAGGCTGTACAACAAGTTAAAGCCGGTATCCAGGCGATCTACCTGTCGGGCTGGCAGGTTGCGGCGGACAACAACTCCGCTGAATCGATGTACCCGGATCAGTCGCTGTACCCGGTGGATTCGGTTCCAACCGTGGTCAAGCGCATCAACAACTCGTTCCGTCGTGCTGACCAGATCCAGTGGAAAGCCGGCAAAGGCCCGGGCGACGAAGGCTACATCGACTACTTCGCTCCGATCGTAGCTGACGCCGAAGCCGGTTTCGGCGGCGTACTGAACGCTTACGAGCTGATGAAGAGCATGATCGAAGCAGGCGCCGCCGGCGTTCACTTCGAAGACCAACTGGCTTCGGTGAAAAAATGCGGCCACATGGGCGGCAAGGTACTGGTTCCTACCCAGGAAGCCGTACAGAAGCTGACCGCTGCTCGCCTGGCCGCTGACGTTGCCGGTACTCCGACCATCATTCTGGCCCGTACCGACGCTAACGCAGCTGACCTGCTGACTTCCGATTGCGACCCGTACGACCAGCCGTTCGTCACTGGCGAACGTACCCAGGAAGGCTTCTACAAAGTGCGCGCCGGTCTGGACCAGGCCATCGCTCGCGGCCTGGCTTACGCTCCGTACGCCGACCTGATCTGGTGCGAAACCGCCAAGCCAGACCTGGACGAGGCTCGTCGCTTCGCTGAAGCGATCAAAAAGGAATACCCGGACCAACTGCTGTCGTACAACTGCTCGCCTTCCTTCAACTGGAAGAAAAACCTGGACGACGCGACCATCGCCAAGTTCCAGCGCGAACTGTCCGCCATGGGTTACAAGCACCAGTTCATCACCCTGGCCGGCATTCACAACATGTGGCACAGCATGTTCAACCTGGCGCACGACTACGCCCGCAACGACATGACTGCCTACGTGAAGCTGCAAGAGCAAGAGTTCGCTGACGCTGCCAAGGGTTACACCTTCGTGGCTCACCAGCAGGAAGTGGGCACCGGCTACTTCGACGACATGACCACCGTGATTCAGGGCGGCTCGTCTTCGGTAACCGCACTGACCGGTTCGACTGAAGAAGAACAGTTCCACTGATCTGCTTCACCTGAACAAGTGGCCGCTGCGGACCGAGTAAAAAGCTAACCGCAACGCTGCACATCTGACGCCCCGACTGGTTCGGGGCGTTTTTTTGCCTGTGATTTGTAGGCCATCACAACCCTGTAGCAGCTGCCGAAGGCTGCGTTCGAGGACGAAGTCCTCGCGAAACCATCCACCTTGTTGTGCCTGTTTCACCGTGCACTCGGGTTTTACGACTGCTGCGCAGCCGAACGCAGCCTTCGGCAGCTGCTACAGGGATCGTGCACGCCGGATTTTGTGCGGAAAATCATTGATCCTGAGCATTTTCCCGATTAGGAAAACAGGGTAAAACAACCCCGCTCGCTACTTGCAGTAACGCGCATATAAGGCAACTTCCTGATCGCCTACTCGCTAAACTGTTTAAAAATCACTGCAAACAATATTGATTATCATTTAGCCGCAACTATGTTCGTTACGCGCTGCGCAAAACATAATTAATGAAATCCCGGCTAATGCCCGAAGCGCATGGGCTGCGGGGCTTTGGAGGTGCGCTATGTCCTTATTCCTATAAATAATTTCGCTATAGGAATTTTACTTGCTGGGTGTTTAGCCATAAAATCAGCGGGATTGATTGCTGCGACATATCGTCACTGCGTTGTTACTTTTTTAAGCTCAGAGACCTTTGCTCTCTGTTAAGGATTACCAGCATGCCCGAAGCGACAGGACTCATGGCCCACAACTGGGGCTTTGCCATTTTCCTTCTGGGCGTCGTCGGCCTTTGCGCCTTCATGCTCGGCGTTTCCAGCCTCCTCGGGTCAAAAGCCTGGGGCCGCAGCAAAAACGAACCGTTCGAATCCGGCATGCTGCCTACAGGTGGCGCCCGTCTGCGGCTCTCAGCCAAATTCTATCTGGTCGCGATGCTCTTCGTGATCTTCGATATCGAAGCCCTCTTTCTCTTTGCATGGTCTGTGTCCGTCCGCGAAAGCGGCTGGACCGGATTCGTCGAAGCTCTCGTTTTCATAGCAATTCTGTTGGCAGGCCTTGTCTACCTATTCCGAGTGGGCGCCCTTGACTGGGCTCCGGAAGCTCGTCGTAAGCGACAAGCGAAGCTGAAACAATGAGGCTTTGGCAATGCAATACAATCTCACCAGGATCGACCCCGATGCTCCTAACGAGCAGTATCCGATTGGCGAACGGGAAACCGTTTCCGATCCGTTAGAAGATCAAGTCCACAAAAACATTTTCATGGGCAAGCTCGAAGACGTGCTTAACGGCACGATCAACTGGGGGCGCAAGAACTCCCTGTGGCCGTATAACTTCGGTCTTTCGTGCTGCTACGTGGAAATGACCACCGCCTTCACGGCGCCCCACGACATCGCGCGCTTTGGCGCCGAGGTTATCCGGGCATCGCCGCGTCAGGCGGATTTCATGGTTATCGCCGGTACCTGCTTCATCAAGATGGCGCCGATCATTCAGCGTCTCTACGAGCAAATGCTCGAACCTAAATGGGTTATCTCCATGGGTTCGTGCGCCAACTCCGGTGGCATGTACGACATCTACTCCGTCGTTCAAGGGGTGGACAAGTTCCTGCCCGTGGACGTCTACGTGCCTGGCTGCCCGCCCCGTCCTGAAGCTTTTCTGCAAGGCTTGATGCTCTTGCAAGAGTCGATTGGACAGGAGCGTCGTCCGCTTTCCTGGGTCGTTGGTGATCAAGGCGTGTATCGCGCCGAGATGCCTTCCGAAAAGGAAAAGCGCCGCGAACAGCGAATCGCAGTCACCAACCTGCGCAGCCCCGACGAAGTCTGATCCAGATCTGCTTCTTTCTATAGAACGAGAACCTGGCTTCATTCTTTACGTTGACCGAAAGCGATAAATAACCATGACTACAGGCAGTGCTCTGTACATCCCGCCTTACAAGGCAGACGACCAGGATGTGGTCGTCGAACTGAACAACCGTTTTGGCCCGGAGGCGTTCACCGCCCAACCTACCCGCACCGGCATGCCGGTGCTTTGGGTTGCGCGTGCCAAACTCGTCGAAGTCCTGACATTCCTGCGTAACCTGCCCAAGCCGTACGTCATGCTCTATGACCTGCACGGCGTGGACGAGCGTCTGCGCACCAAGCGTCAAGGGCTGCCAAGTGGCGCCGACTTCACTGTGTTCTACCACTTGATGTCGATCGAACGTAATAGTGACGTAATGATCAAGGTCGCCTTGTCCGAGGGCGACCTCAACGTGCCGACCGTGACCGGTCTGTGGCCGAACGCCAACTGGTACGAGCGTGAAGTGTGGGACATGTACGGCATCAACTTTGCCGGTCACCCGCACCTGACCCGCATCATGATGCCGCCAACCTGGGAAGGTCACCCGCTGCGCAAGGACTTCCCGGCCCGTGCCACCGAGTTCGACCCGTTCACCCTGAACCTGGCCAAGCAACAGCTTGAGGAAGAAGCCGCGCGCTTCAAGCCTGAAGACTGGGGCATGAAGCGTTCCGGTGCGAACGAGGACTACATGTTCCTCAACCTCGGTCCCAACCACCCTTCCGCGCACGGTGCGTTCCGCATCATCCTGCAGCTGGACGGTGAAGAGATCGTCGACTGCGTGCCGGACGTCGGTTACCACCACCGTGGTGCCGAGAAAATGGCCGAGCGTCAGTCCTGGCACAGTTTCATCCCGTACACCGACCGTATCGACTACCTCGGCGGCGTGATGAACAACCTGCCGTACGTGCTCTCGGTCGAGAAGCTGGCCGGCATCAAGGTGCCCGAGAAGGTCGACGTCATCCGCATCATGATGGCCGAGTTCTTCCGTATCACCAGCCACCTGCTGTTCCTGGGGACTTACATCCAGGACGTCGGCGCCATGACCCCGGTGTTCTTCACGTTCACCGACCGTCAGAAGGCGTACACGGTGATCGAAGCCATTACCGGTTTCCGTCTGCACCCGGCCTGGTACCGCATTGGTGGCGTCGCTCACGACCTGCCGCGCGGCTGGGAAAAACTGGTTAAAGACTTCGTCGAGTGGATGCCAAAGCGACTGGACGAATACCAGAAAGCCGCCCTGGACAACAGCATCCTGCGTGGCCGGACCATCGGCGTCGCCGCCTACAACACCAAGGAAGCCCTGGAATGGGGCGTCACCGGTGCCGGCCTGCGTTCGACCGGTTGCGACTTCGACCTGCGTAAAGCTCGTCCATACTCCGGTTACGAAAACTTCGAATTCGAAGTGCCGCTGGCGGCCAACGGCGATGCCTACGACCGCTGCATTGTGCGCGTCGAAGAAATGCGCCAGAGCATCAAGATCATCGAGCAGTGCATGCGCAACATGCCGGAAGGCCCGTACAAGGCGGATCACCCGCTGACCACGCCGCCGCCGAAAGAGCGCACGCTGCAACACATCGAGACCCTGATCACGCACTTCCTGCAAGTTTCGTGGGGCCCGGTCATGCCGGCCAACGAATCCTTCCAGATGATCGAAGCGACCAAGGGCATCAACAGTTATTACCTGACGAGCGATGGCGGCACCATGAGCTACCGCACCCGGATTCGTACCCCAAGCTTCCCGCACTTGCAGCAGATCCCTTCGGTGATCAAAGGCAGCATGGTCGCGGACTTGATTGCGTACCTGGGTAGTATCGATTTCGTTATGGCCGACGTGGACCGCTAAGCATGAACAGCACGCTTATCCAGACAGACCGTTTCACCTTGAGTGAAACCGAGCGCTCGGCCATCGAGCACGAGCTGCATCACTACGAAGACCCGCGCGCGGCGTCGATCGAAGCCCTGAAGATCGTCCAGAAGGAACGTGGCTGGGTGCCGGACGGCGCCTTGTACGCCATCGGCGAGATCCTCGGCATTCCGGCCAGCGACGTTGAAGGCGTGGCTACGTTCTATAGCCAGATCTTCCGTCAGCCAGTGGGCCGTCACATCATTCGCGTCTGCGACAGCATGGTCTGCTACATCGGCGGCCACGAGTCCGTGGTCAGCGAAATCCAGAGCAAGCTGGGCATCGGCCTGGGTCAGACCACCGCCGACGGTCGTTTCACCCTGCTGCCGGTCTGCTGCCTCGGCAACTGCGACAAGGCGCCGGCGTTGATGATCGACGACGACACTTTCGGTGATGTGCAGCCTGCCGGCGTTGCCAAATTGCTCGAGGGCTACGTATGACCCTGACTTCCTTCGGTCCTGCCAACCGCATCAAGCGTTCGGCCGAGACTCACCCGTTGACCTGGCGTCTGCGTGACGACGGCGAAGCCGTGTGGCTCGACGAGTACCAGGCCAAGAACGGTTACGCCGCAGCGCGCAAGGCCTTCGCCGACATGGCTCAGGACGATATCGTCCAGACCGTGAAAGACTCCGGCCTCAAAGGTCGCGGCGGTGCAGGCTTCCCCACTGGCGTGAAGTGGGGCCTGATGCCCAAAGACGAATCCATCAACATCCGTTACCTGCTGTGCAACGCGGATGAAATGGAACCGAACACCTGGAAAGACCGCATGCTGATGGAGCAACTGCCCCATCTGCTGATCGAAGGCATGCTGATCAGTGCTCGCGCGCTGAAAACCTACCGTGGCTACATCTTCCTGCGTGGCGAGTACACCACCGCCGCCAAGCACCTGAACCGTGCCGTGGAAGAAGCCAAGGCAGCAGGCCTTTTGGGCAAGAACATCCTGGGCAGCGGCTTCGATTTCGAGCTGTTCGTCCACACCGGTGCCGGGCGTTACATCTGCGGTGAAGAAACCGCACTGATCAACTCCCTCGAAGGCCGCCGCGCCAACCCGCGCTCCAAGCCGCCCTTCCCTGCCGCCGTTGGCGTTTGGGGCAAGCCGACTTGCGTGAACAACGTGGAAACCCTGTGCAACGTCCCGGCGATCATCGCCGACGGCGTGGACTGGTACAAATCGTTGGCCCGCGAAGGCAGTGAAGACATGGGCACCAAGCTCATGGGCTTCTCCGGCAAGGTCAAGAACCCGGGCCTGTGGGAATTGCCGTTCGGCGTCACCGGTCGCGAGTTGTTCGAAGACTACGCCGGCGGCATGCGCGACGGTTACAAGCTCAAGGCCTGGCAGCCAGGCGGCGCCGGTACCGGTTTCCTGTTGCCGGAACACCTGGACGCACAAATGTACGCCGGCGGCATCGCCAAGGTGGGCACCCGTATGGGTACTGGCCTGGCCATGGCGGTCGACGACAGCGTCAATATGGTTTCCCTGCTGCGCAACATGGAAGAGTTCTTCTCCCGCGAATCCTGCGGCTTCTGCACCCCGTGCCGTGATGGTTTGCCGTGGAGCGTCAAGCTCCTGCGTGCGATCGAGAACGGTGAAGGGCAAGCCGGCGACATCGAGACCCTGCTGGGTCTGGTCGGCTTCCTCGGCCCAGGCAAGACCTTCTGTGCTCACGCACCGGGCGCCGTGGAGCCGTTGGGCAGCGCAATCAAATACTTCCGCCATGAGTTCGAAGCCGGCATCGCGCCTGTCAGCGCCGTCGTCCCGCCTCTGGCAAGGCCGATCGTAGTCGGCGCTTAACGCTTAAAAAAGGCGAACGGTCCGTGCCGTTCGCCTTCTCGTGTGATGACGCCTTGAACGGCTGTGTTGATTCACGCGAATAACAAGATTCCATTAGCCACGCCCGCTGACACCGGGCCAACGAAGAACTTTGAACCATGGCCACTATCCACGTAGACGGCAAAGAGCTCGAAGTCGATGGGGCAGACAACCTGTTACAGGCATGTCTGTCGCTAGGCCTCGATATCCCGTATTTCTGCTGGCACCCAGCCCTAGGCAGCGTTGGCGCTTGCCGCCAATGCGCGGTCAAGCAGTACACCGACGAAAACGACACCCGCGGTCGTATCGTCATGTCCTGCATGACCCCTGCAACCGATGGCACCTGGATCTCCATCGAAGATGAAGAATCCAAAGCCTTCCGCGCCAGTGTTGTTGAATGGCTGATGACCAACCACCCGCACGACTGCCCTGTGTGCGAAGAAGGCGGTCACTGCCACCTGCAAGACATGACGGTAATGACCGGCCACAACGAGCGCCGTTACCGCTTCACCAAGCGTACTCACCAGAACCAGCAACTGGGCCCGTTCATTTCCCACGAAATGAACCGCTGCATCGCTTGCTACCGCTGCGTGCGCTTCTATAAAGACTACGCCGGCGGCACTGACCTCGGTGTGTTCGGCGCCCACGACAACGTGTACTTCGGTCGCGTTGAAGATGGCACCCTGGAAAGCGAGTTCTCCGGCAACCTCACCGAGGTCTGCCCGACCGGCGTGTTCACCGACAAGACTCACTCCGAGCGCTACAACCGCAAGTGGGACATGCAGTTCTCGCCGAGCATCTGCCATGGCTGCTCCAGCGGTTGCAACATCTCCCCGGGCGAGCGTTACGGCGAACTGCGTCGTATCGAAAACCGTTTCAACGGTTCGGTAAACCAGTACTTCCTGTGCGACCGTGGCCGTTTTGGCTATGGCTACGTCAACCGCGAAGACCGCCCGCGTCAGCCACTGCTGGCCAACGGCGCCAAGCTGAGCCTCGACGAAGCGCTGGACAAAGCCGCTGACCTGCTGCGCGGTCGCAACATCGTCGGTATCGGTTCGCCACGTGCCAGCCTCGAAAGCAACTACGCGTTGCGCGAACTGGTCGGCGCCGAGCACTTCTACTCCGGTATCGAAGCGGCCGAGCTGGAGCGCATTCGTCTGGTCATGCAGGTGTTGAAAGACAGCCCGCTGCCGATCCCGAACATGCGCGACATCGAAGACCACGACGCCGTGTTCGTCCTCGGTGAAGACCTGACCCAGACCGCAGCCCGCATGGCCCTGTCCCTGCGTCAATCGGTCAAAGGCAAAGCCGAAGACATGGCCGACGCCATGCGCGTTCAGCCTTGGCTCGACGCCGCCGTGAAGAACATCGGTCAGCACGCGATGAACCCGCTGTTCATCGCCAGCCTGGCTGAAACCAAGCTCGACGACATCGCCGAAGAGTGCGTTCACGCCGCTCCCGACGACCTGGCCCGCATCGGTTTCGCCGTGGCTCACGCCCTCGACGCCAGCGCTCCGGCCGTTGAAGGCCTGGACGCTGAAGCCCTCGAACTGGCCAAGCGCATTGCCGACGCCCTGCTCGCCGCCAAGCGTCCATTGATCATCGCCGGTACCTCGTTGGGTTCCAAAGCGCTGATCGAAGCCGCCGCGAACATCGCCAAGGCTCTGAAGCTGCGCGAGAAAAACGGTTCCATCAGCCTGATCGTGCCAGAGGCCAACAGCCTCGGCCTGGCCATGCTCGGTGGCGAATCGGTCGACGCCGCGCTGCAAGCCGTGATCGACGGTAAAGCCGACGCCATCGTCGTGCTGGAAAACGATCTGTACACCCGTACCGACAAAGCCAAGGTCGATGCTGCCCTGACCGCCGCCAAAGTGGTGATCGTGGCCGACCACCAGAAGACCGCCACCAGCGATCGCGCGCACCTGGTTCTGCCAGCCGCCAGCTTCGCTGAAGGCGACGGTACGCTGGTCAGCCAGGAAGGCCGCGCCCAGCGCTTCTTCCAGGTGTTTGATCCGAAGTACATGGACGCGAGCATCCTGGTTCACGAAGGCTGGCGCTGGCTGCATGCCCTGCGCGCAACCCTGTTGAACCAGCCGATCGACTGGACCCAACTGGACCACGCCACCGCTGCCGTTGCTTCCAGCACTTCGATTCTGAACCCCATCGTCGATGCCGCACCGTCCGCCACGTTCCGCATCAAAGGCATGAAGCTGGCCCGCGAACCACTGCGTTACTCCGGTCGTACCGCCATGCGCGCCGACATCAACGTGCACGAACCGCGTACTCCGCAAGACAACGACACCGCGTTCAACTTCTCGATGGAAGGTTACTCGGGCTCGGTCGAACCACGTCAGCAAGTGCCATTCGCCTGGTCTCCGGGCTGGAACTCGCCGCAAGCCTGGAACAAGTTCCAGGACGAAGTCGGTGGTCACATCCGCGCTGGCGACCCGGGCACCCGCCTGATCGAAAGCACCGGTGACTCGCTGAACTGGTTCGCCAGTGTTCCGCGTGCGTTCAACCCGGCTCCGGGCACCTGGCAGGTTGTGCCGTTCTTCCACCTGTTCGGCAGCGAAGAGACCTCTTCGAAAGCCGCGCCGGTTCAGGAACGCATTCCAGCCGCCTACGTCGCTTTGGCCAAGTCCGAAGCCGACCGCCTGGGTGTCAACGACGGCGCCATGCTCAGCTTGAACGTCGCTGGCCAGACCTTGCGTCTGCCGCTGCGCATCAACGAAGAACTGGGTGCCGGTCTGGTTGCATTGCCTGCGGGCATCGCCGGCATTCCGCCAGCGATCTTTGGCAAATCCGTTGACGGTCTGCAGGAGGCAGCGCAATGACTTGGTTCACTCCTGAAGTGATCGCCGTGATCATCTCGGTCATCCAGGCCATCGTGATTCTGCTCGCCGTGGTGGTGTGCGGCGCGCTGCTGAGCTGGGTCGAGCGTCGTTTGCTCGCCCTCTGGCAGGACCGTTACGGTCCGAACCGCGTCGGCCCGTTCGGCGCGTTCCAGATCGCGGCCGACATGATCAAGATGTTCTTCAAGGAGGACTGGACCCCGCCGTTCGCCGACAAGATGATCTTCACCCTGGCACCGGTCGTGGCCATGAGCGCCCTGCTGATTGCCTTCGCGATCATCCCGATCACCCCGACCTGGGGCGTGGCGGATCTGAACATCGGTATCCTGTTCTTCTTCGCCATGGCCGGTCTGTCGGTCTACGCGGTGTTGTTCGCCGGTTGGTCGAGTAACAACAAGTTCGCCCTGCTGGGCAGCTTGCGGGCCTCGGCGCAAACTGTGTCGTACGAAGTGTTCATGGGCCTGTCGCTGATGGGCATCGTGATCCAGGTCGGCTCGTTCAACATGCGCGACATCGTTGATTACCAGGCTCAGAACCTGTGGTTCATCATTCCGCAGATCTTCGGTTTCCTGACCTTCTTCATCGCTGGCGTGGCCGTGACTCACCGTCACCCGTTCGACCAGCCGGAAGCGGAACAGGAACTGGCCGACGGTTACCACATTGAATACGCCGGCATGAAATGGGGCATGTTCTTCGTCGGTGAGTACATCGGCATCGTGCTGATCTCGGCGCTGCTGGTGACCTTGTTCTTCGGTGGCTGGCACGGCCCGTTCGGCATCCTGCCGCAGATCCCGTTCATCTGGTTTGCACTGAAAACCGCGTTCTTCATCATGATCTTCATCCTGCTGCGCGCCTCGATTCCGCGCCCACGGTATGACCAAGTGATGGACTTCAGCTGGAAGTTCTGCCTGCCGCTGACCCTCGTCAACATGCTGGTGACCGCTGCGATCGTGTTGCTCAACACGCCCGCCGTCGCGGCTCAGTGAGGATAGAGAATCATGAAGTACATATTTGACATCGTGCATGGCTTCTTCACCCAGCTTCGCAGCCTGGTGATGATTTTCGGCCACGCCTTCCGCAAGCGCGACACGCTGCAGTACCCGGAAGAAGCCGTGTACCTGCCGCCGCGCTACCGTGGCCGTATCGTCCTGACCCGCGACCCTGATGGCGAAGAGCGTTGTGTAGCCTGCAACCTGTGCGCCGTGGCATGCCCGGTGGGTTGCATCTCGCTGCAGAAAGCTGAAACCGAAGACGGTCGCTGGTACCCGGACTTCTTCCGCATCAACTTCTCGCGCTGCATTTTCTGCGGCCTCTGCGAGGAAGCCTGCCCGACCACCGCGATCCAGCTGACACCGGATTTCGAGATGGCCGAGTTCAAACGTCAGGACCTGGTTTACGAGAAAGAAGATCTGCTGATCTCCGGCCCCGGCAAAAACCCTGATTACAACTTCTATCGTGTTGCAGGTATGGCGATTGCCGGGAAGCCGAAAGGCTCCGCGCAGAACGAAGCCCAGCCGATCAACGTGAAGAGCTTGCTGCCTTAAGGAAGAAAGATGGAATTCGCTTTCTATTTCGCATCGGGTATCGCTGTGGTGTCCACGCTTCGCGTGATCACCAACACCAACCCTGTGCACGCCCTGCTCTACCTGATCATTTCGCTGATCGCCGTGGCCATGACGTTCTTCGCCCTCGGCGCACCGTTTGCCGGTGTACTGGAAGTGATCGCCTACGCTGGCGCCATCATGGTGCTGTTCGTGTTTGTGGTGATGATGCTGAACCTGGGCCCGGCCTCGGTTCAGCAAGAGCGCGTCTGGCTCAAGCCCGGTATCTGGCTTGGCCCGGTTGCTCTCGGCGCCCTGCTGCTGGTTGAACTGCTGTACGTGCTGTTCAGCCATTCCAGCGGCCAGGCCGTCGGCCACACTACCGTAGACGCCAAGGCCGTGGGCATCAGCCTGTTCGGTCCTTATCTGCTGGTGGTCGAACTCGCCTCGATGTTGCTGCTCGCCGCAGCTGTCACGGCGTTCCACTTGGGCCGCAACGAAGCCAAGGAGCAATGACGATGCCTGCTATCCCTATGGAGCATGGTCTGGCGGTCGCCGGCATCCTGTTCTGCCTCGGTCTGGTCGGCCTGATGGTCCGCCGCAACATTCTCTTCGTGCTGATGAGCCTGGAGGTCATGATGAATGCCTCCGCTTTGGCGTTCATCGTTGCCGGTAGCCGCTGGGCGCAGCCGGATGGACAGATCATGTTCATCCTGGTGATCAGCCTGGCAGCCGCCGAGGCCAGTATTGGCCTGGCGATTCTGTTGCAGCTGTATCGCCGCTTCCACACTCTCGATATCGACGCTGCCAGCGAGATGCGCGGATGAATCTTCTCTATCTGACTTTCGTATTCCCTCTCATAGGTTTCCTGCTGCTGGCGTTTTCACGCGGCCGCCTCTCGGAAAACCTGTCGGCGCTGATCGGCGTCGGTTCCATCGGTCTGTCGGCCATCGTCACGGCTTACGTGATCTGGCAATTCAAGGTAGCCCCGCCTGAGGGCGGTCACTACACCCTGGTGTTGTGGCAGTGGATGGCGGTGGAAGGCTTTACGCCGAACTTCGCGCTGTACCTTGATGGCCTGTCCGTGACCATGCTCGGTGTGGTCGTGGGTGTCGGCTTCCTGATCCACCTGTTCGCGTCCTGGTACATGCGCGGTGAAGCCGGTTACTCGCGTTTCTTCGCCTACACCAACCTGTTTATCGCCAGCATGCTGTTTCTGGTCCTGGGCGATAACCTGTTGTTCCTGTACTTCGGCTGGGAAGGCGTGGGCCTGTGCTCGTACCTGTTGATCGGTTTCTACTACAGCAACCGCAACAACGGTAACGCGGCACTCAAGGCGTTCATCGTCACCCGTATCGGCGACGTGTTCATGGCCATCGGCCTGTTCATCCTGTTCGCTCAACTGGGTACGCTGAACGTCCAGGAACTGCTGGTGCTGGCACCGCAGAAATTCCAGGCTGGCGACTTCTGGATGGTCATGGCCACCCTGATGCTGCTGGGCGGCGCTGTCGGTAAATCGGCGCAACTGCCGCTGCAAACCTGGCTGGCGGACGCGATGGCCGGTCCTACTCCGGTTTCGGCACTGATCCACGCCGCAACCATGGTAACCGCCGGTGTCTACCTGATCGCCCGTACCCACGGCCTGTTCACCCTGGCGCCGGAAATCCTGCACCTGGTAGGCATCGTCGGTGGCGTGACCCTGGTCCTCGCCGGTTTCGCAGCCCTGGTCCAGACCGACATCAAACGTATCCTCGCCTACTCGACCATGAGCCAGATCGGCTACATGTTCCTGGCGCTGGGCGTTGGTGCGTGGGATGGCGCGATCTTCCACCTGATGACCCACGCCTTCTTCAAGGCGCTGCTGTTCCTTGCCTCCGGTGCGGTGATCGTTGCCTGCCACCACGAGCAGAACATCTTCAAGATGGGCGGCCTGTGGAAGAAACTGCCGCTGGCCTACACCAGCTTCATCGTCGGCGGCGCGGCACTGTCTGCCCTGCCACTGGTGACCGCAGGCTTCTACTCCAAGGACGAAATCCTCTGGGAAGCGTTCGCCAGCGGCAACCACGGTCTGCTGTACGCAGGTCTGGTCGGCGCGTTCATGACCTCGCTGTACACCTTCCGCCTGATCTTCATCGCGTTCCACGGTGAAGCGAAGACCGAAGCGCACGCCGGTCACGGTATTGCTCACTGGCTGCCACTGTCGGTGCTGATCGTGTTGTCGACTTTCATCGGCGCGATGATCGTTCCGCCGCTGCACGGTGTACTGCCAGAAAGCGTCGGCCATGCCGGCGGCGAAGCCAAGCACAGTCTGGAAATCGCGTCGGGCGCCATCGCCCTGGCCGGTATCCTGCTGGCCGCGCTGCTGTTCCTCGGCAAGCGTCGTTTCGTCACCGCCATCGCCAACAGCGGCATCGGCCGTTTCCTTTCGGCCTGGTGGTTCGCTGCCTGGGGCTTCGACTGGATCTACGACAAACTGTTCGTCAAGCTATACCTGGCGATCAGCCACGCACTGCGCAGAGACCCGCTCGACCAGACCATCGGTCTGATCCCGCGTATGGCCAAAGGTGGTCACACCGCCCTGAGCCGTACCGAAACCGGTCAACTGCGTTGGTACGCAGCATCGATGGCAGCCGGCTCCGTGCTGGTCATCGGCGCCATCGTGCTGGTAGCGGTCTGAATATGAACCTTGCGAACTTGCGAAAGGAATTGAGCCCGTCATGATTCTGCCTTGGCTAATCCTGATCCCCTTCATCGGCGGCCTGCTGTGCTGGATGGGTGAGCGCTTCGGCTCTACCCTCCCGCGCTGGATTGCGCTGTTGACCATGACCCTGGAACTCGCACTCGGCCTCTGGCTGTGGGCCCACGGTAACTACTCATTTGCACCGGCGCCTGGCGCCGATCCGACCTGGGCGCTTGAGTTCAAGCACATCTGGATCCAGCGCTTCGGCATCAGCGTCCACCTGGCCCTCGACGGCCTGTCGCTGCTGATGATCCTGCTGACCGGTCTGCTGGGTATCCTCTCGGTACTGTGCTCGTGGAAAGAGATTCAACGTCACGTTGGCTTCTTCCACCTGAACCTGATGTGGATCCTGGGCGGTGTCGTCGGCGTGTTCCTCGCCCTCGACCTGTTCATGTTCTTCTTCTTCTGGGAAATGATGCTGGTGCCGATGTATTTCCTCATCGCGCTCTGGGGTCACAGTTCTTCGGACGGCAAGAAAACCCGGATCTACGCGGCGACCAAGTTCTTCATCTTCACTCAGGCGTCCGGCCTGATCATGTTGGTGGCGATCCTGGGTCTGGTCCTGGTCAACTTCAACAGCACTGGCGTGATTACCTTCAACTACGCCGACCTGTTGAAAACCAAGATGTCGATGACCACCGAGTACATCCTGATGCTCGGCTTCTTCATCGCTTTCGCGGTCAAGCTGCCCGTCGTACCGTTCCACTCCTGGTTGCCTGACGCTCACGCCCAGGCGCCAACCGCAGGTTCGGTCGACCTGGCCGGTATCTTGTTGAAGACAGCTGCTTACGGCCTGCTGCGTTTCGCCCTGCCGCTGTTCCCGAATGCGTCGGCCGAGTTCGCGCCGGTTGCCATGAGCCTGGGTCTGGTCGGGATCTTCTACGGTGCGTTCCTGGCCTTCGCCCAAACCGACATCAAGCGTCTGATCGCCTACTCCTCCGTTTCCCACATGGGCTTCGTGTTGATCGGCATCTACTCCGGCAGCCAACTGGCGCTGCAGGGCGCGGTGATGCAGATGCTGGCGCACGGTCTGTCGGCCGCGGCACTCTTTATCCTCAGCGGTCAGTTGTACGAACGCACTCACACCCGCGACATGCGTGAAATGGGTGGCCTCTGGTCGAAGATCGCTTACCTGCCGGCCATCAGCCTGTTCTTCGCCGCCGCGTCCCTGGGCTTGCCGGCTACCGGTAACTTTGTGGGTGAGTTCCTGATCCTGATCGGCACGTTCCCGAGCGCTCCATTGATCACTATCCTCGCGACGTCCGGCCTGGTGTTCGGTTCGGTCTACTCGCTGATCATGATCCACCGTGCCTACTTCGGCCCGTCCAAATCGGACGCGGTGCTGCATGGCATGGATGGTCGCGAACTGATCATGGTGGTCGGTCTGGCAGCGTTGCTGATTTTCATCGGCGTGTACCCGCAGCCGTTCCTCGACACCTCTGCCGCGACGATGCATGGCGTGCAGCAGTGGCTTGGCACCGCCTTCACTCAACTCGCTTCGGCCCGGTAAGAGCGCTATGGAATTCACGACTCAACACTTTATCGCGCTAGCGCCGTTGTTGATCACCAGCGCCACGATCATCGTGGTGATGCTGGCGATCGCCTGGCGCCGCAACCACTCGCAGACCTTCCTGATTTCCGTGGCGGGCCTGAACCTGGCGTTACTGTCGATCCTGCCAGCCTTGAAAGTCGCGCCCCTGGCGGTGACCCCACTGCTGCAGATTGATAGCTTCGCTTGCTTGTACATGGCGCTGATCCTGGTCGCCACCCTCGCTTGTGTAACCCTCGCCCACGCCTACCTCGGCGATGGCGGTTCGGGTTACCCGGGCAACCGTGAAGAACTTTACCTGCTGATTCTGATGTCCGCCGCCGGTGGCCTGGTACTGGTCAGCGCGCAGCACCTGGCCGGGTTGTTCGTCGGTCTGGAACTGCTTTCGGTACCGGTCTACGGTCTGGTGGCGTATGCCTTCTTCAACAAGCGTTCGCTGGAAGCCGGTATCAAGTACATGGTGCTGTCGGCTGCCGGTTCCGCGTTCCTGTTGTTCGGTATGGCCCTGCTGTACGCCGACTCCGGCTCCCTGAGCTTCGTCGGTATCGGTCAGGCCCTGGCGGCTACCGGTCTGCCAAGCTCGCTGGCACAACTGGGCCTGGGCATGATGCTGATCGGTCTGGCGTTCAAGCTGTCGCTGGTACCGTTCCACCTCTGGACCCCGGACGTTTACGAAGGTGCTCCGGCGCCGGTTGCAGCGTTTCTCGCTACCGCTTCCAAGGTTGCTGTGTTCGCCGTGATGGTGCGTCTGTTCCAGATCTCTCCAGCGGCAAGCAGTGGTGTGCTGAGCGACGTACTGACCATCATCGCCATTGCGTCGATCCTGTTCGGTAACCTGCTGGCACTGACCCAAAGCAACCTCAAGCGTCTGTTGGGTTACTCGTCCATCGCGCACTTCGGCTACCTGCTGATCGCCCTGGTGGCGAGCAAGGGGCTGGCCGTGGAAGCCATCGGCGTGTACCTGGTCACCTACGTGATCACCAGCCTGGGCGCGTTCGGCGTGATCACCCTGATGTCCTCGCCGTACAACGGCCGTGACGCGGATGCCCTGTACGAATACCGCGGCCTGTTCTGGCGCCGTCCGTACCTGACCGCCGTGCTGACCGTGATGATGCTGTCCCTGGCCGGTATCCCGCTGACCGCGGGCTTCATCGGCAAGTTCTACATCATCGCGACTGGCGTCGAGTCGCATCAGTGGTGGCTGGTCGGCTCCCTGGTACTGGGCAGCGCCATCGGCGTTTTCTACTACCTGCGTGTGATGGTCACTCTGTTCCTGATCGAGCCGAACCTGCGTCGCCACGATGCACAACTGCACTGGGAACAACGTGCAGGCGGCGTGATGCTGCTGGCCATCGCCGCACTGGCGTTCTTCCTGGGCCTGTATCCGCAGCCGTTGCTGGTGCTGGTTCAGCAGGCGGGTCTGGCGGGTTGATCGCTTAAGCGACACTCGGTAGAAAACAGAAACGGCGCCTTCGGGTGCCGTTTTTGCGTTTATACCTTCACAGTTTCTTCACCATGGGCACGCAGGCCAGTTGAAGTCCGAAGGAGGCATGGTAGATCGCAAGCTCCTCCCCCCAGATAAAAATGCGTTCCCATGAGTACACCGTAACCGTCCTCAGCCGAACCCTAGATCCAGTCCAGCATTTGCTGCTCGCTGGAGGCATTGTTCCGACACTTCATTTGCGACGTCTCCCCTCTCTTTGATCGAACGTTCTCACCACACCGGTCGACTCGTCCTACAGGTGTTTTTGCGACCGGGATCTATCTTGAGAACAGGGACGAAAAGGACGGCTTCTATGCCTTGACCTATTCGGTTATCGACACAACACTATACGCAGGCAACGTACAGAACATGGATGCTCTTTTTATCGAATTACCTGCGTTTCAGAAACACCGAGACGACTATCTGGATGACGATCTGTTTCGCAGCTTTCAGCTGGAACTGCTGAAAAACCCAGCAGCGGGAGATCTCATTGAGGGTACAGGTGGGCTGCGCAAAATCCGCTTCTTCGATCAACGTCGCGGCAAGGGCAAGCGCAGTGGACTGCGGGTGATTTATTACTGGTGGTCAGGCTTCGAGCAGTTCTGGCTGTTCACCGTGTACAGCAAAAACGAGCACGACGATCTGTCGCCGGCCCAGAAAAAACTGTTCAGACAAATGCTAAATAGAGAAATCAATACGAGAACCCACTATGAAACGTGACATTTTTTCCGAACTGATCGAAGGCCTCGACGCCTTGGCCGACGAGCGCCAAGGCAAGATCACGCTGCGAACCCACAAGGTTCAATTGCCGAAACTGATGCCGATCACTGCCGAGGAAGTGGTCGCCATCCGCCAACAGCTCAACCTCTCCAGGTCGGTGTTCGCGATGTATCTGCGCACCAACACCCGCACCCTCGAAAACTGGGAACAAGGACGGGCAACACCCAATGCTCAAGCCACGACATTGATCCGCCTCGTTGAACGCTTCCCGCAAACCATCGAGCAGCTCGCAGCCTTGACCTGACCCACCGAGGTTTCAACCCGACCCACATGACGAAATTGTAATTTCCCCATCACCTTGGCGTTATCCGCAGCT
Organism: Pseudomonas sp. OV226; assembly: GCF_003148705.1. Classification (NCBI taxonomy): domain Bacteria; kingdom Pseudomonadati; phylum Pseudomonadota; class Gammaproteobacteria; order Pseudomonadales; family Pseudomonadaceae; genus Pseudomonas; species Pseudomonas sp. OV226. The sequence continues at coordinate 59,714 of NZ_QGGS01000011.1, forward strand.
TGTAACGATGTCACCCGGCGACCATGCCGGCGGGCCTTTGTCCGCCGAACAATAAAACCCATGCCGAAGCACGTTCCCGTTCTGCCGAACCCAAGGAGTGATTGATGGTTAACCATACAAAAATGTCGATGGCCGCTTTAGCGGTGGTGATCGGCTCCGGGCCGTCCATGGTGTTGGCGCAAGATAAAGCCGAGGGGTTTGTCGAAGGCAGCAGCCTGACGGTGCTCAACCGCAACTTCTACTTTAATCGTGATTACCGCAAAGGCCAGTCCAGCCCCACCGGCAATGGCTACTCCGAAGCCTGGGCCCAGGCCATCATCAGCAAGTTCGAATCCGGTTACACCCAAGGCACCGTCGGGTTCGGGATCGATGCGTTTGCGATGATCGGCTTGAAACTCGATACCGGTGACGGTCGCAACGGTGGCAACAGTTCGTTCGACGTGCTGCCGGTCGACAGTGACGGCCAAGCGCAGGACGAATACACCAAGGTCGGTGGCGCCGCCAAAGTCCGGGCCTTTGACACGGAGATAAAAATCGGCGACGTGTTCCCCGCCACCCCGGTCGTCGCGGCAGGTGACTCGCGGTTGCTGCCGGAAAGTTTCCGCGGCGTCACGGCCACCAACACCAGTATCGAAGGCTTATCGGTTCAGGGCGGTCGGTTGCATGCCATGAGCCAACCGGTGTCCAGCGACCTGCGCGAGAACTTCGCGACGTTTTACGCCGGCCCGGTCAATTCGCCGTGGATCGCTTACGGTGGCGGCGACTACGCGCTGAACCAGAACCTCAGTGTCAGCCTGTACTCCAGTCGCCTCAAAGACGCCTGGAATCAATACTACGCCGGCACCGCTTGGACTTACCCGTTGATGGACGACCTGTCGTTGTTTGGCGGCCTTAACTATTACAAGGCCGTCGACGAGGGCAAACAATTACTCGGCCAGTTCGACAACAACATCTGGAGCGGTCGGGTTGGCGTGAAACTCGGCGCCCATTCCGTCGCGCTGTCGCACCAGCGCAACAACGGCACCAGACTCCATAGCTATAACGACTACCTGTCGCCAATAGCCATGGAGCAAAAAGCGGCATAAACACCGTAATCGGTGTCCGAGATTACTTGACCAGTTCAGGCTCGCCCGCGATGGCGCCGGCACCTTCAGCATCCTCACCGACTGACCCACCGCTATCGCGGGCAAGCCCGGCTCCCACAGGGTTAAGGGTGTAGCTCTCTGAGGTATCAGACTTGAGATTTTCGCTGCCCGAACCACCGCTATCGCGGGCAAGCCCGCTCCCACAGTGATCACCGTCGTCCGTGGAATGTGTGAACACCACTGAAACCTGTGGGAGCGGGCTTGCCCGCGAAGACGGTGGAACAGGCCCAAACAAAAACGGCACCTTTCGGTGCCGTTTGCATTTCACAACAGCTTACTTACGCGCATCCGCCCACGATTTCAGCAGTTCGTTGTAGCTCACGGTCTCCCCTTTCGGTTTCTCGTTCGCCAGTTTTGGTTTCGGTGCGCCCGGTTGGTCGAACCAGTACTGTGCATCGCGCTCCGGGTTCATTTTCGGTGCGCAGGTGAGCTGCGCCTTGGAACGTTCCAGACGGGTCATGATGGCGTCCTGATCCTTGGCCAGGCCATCCAGGGCTTCTTGCGGGGTTTTGTCGCCACTGGCGGCTTCGGCGATGTGGCTCCACCACAGTTGTGCCAGGCGTGGATAGTCCGGCACGTTGGTCCCGGTCGGGGTCCATTGCACACGGGCCGGGCTGCGGTAGAACTCGACCAGACCACCGAGTTTCGGTGCCAGGTCGGTCATCGCTTGCGAGTTGATGTCCGATTCGCGGATCGGTGTCAGGCCAACGATGGTTTTCTTCAGCGACACGGTTTTCGACGTCACGAACTGCGCATAGAGCCAGGCAGCAAGTTTCTGTTTCTCAGGCGTGGACTTCATGAATGTCCACGAACCCACGTCCTGATAACCCAGTTTCATGCCCTCTTCCCAGTACGGACCGCGCGGCGACGGCGCCATGCGCCATTTCGGCGTGCCATCGGCGTTCACCACTGGCAGGCCTGGCTTGGTCATGTCGGCGGTAAAGGCGGTGTACCAGAAGATCTGCTGGGCGATGTTGCCTTGGGATGGGACCGGGCCGGATTCGGAGAAGGTCATCCCGGCGGCTTCCGGTGGCGCGTACTTTTTCAGCCAGTCCACGTACTTGGTGGTGGCGAACACCGCTGCCGGACCGTTGGTGTCGCCACCACGCGTCACGCTGGAACCCACCGGATGGCAATCCTCGACACGAATGCCCCACTCGTCCACCGGCAAACCGTTGGGCAGGCCCTTGTCGCCGCCACCGGCCATGGAGAACCAGGCGTCGGTGAAACGCCAGCCCAGGGACGGGTCTTTCTTGCCGTAGTCCATGTGCCCATAGACGCGCTTGCCGTCGATTTCCTTGACGTCTTCGCTGAAGAATTTGGCGATGTCTTCATACGCCGACCAGTTCACCGGTACGCCCAACTCGTAGCCGTATTTCTCCTTGAACTTGGCTTTCAGCTCCGGCCGCTCGAACCAGTCGGCGCGGAACCAATAGAGGTTGGCGAACTGCTGGTCGGGCAGTTGGTAGAGCTTGCCGTCCGGGGCCGTGGTGAAAGACGTGCCAATGAAGTCCTTGAGGTCCAGCGTCGGCGACGTGAAGTTCTTGCCTTCGTTCGCCATCAGGTCGGTGATCGCTTCAGTCTTGCCGTAGCGAAAATGCGTACCGATCAGGTCCGAGTCGTTGACCCAGCCGTCATAAATGCTCTTGTCCGACTGCATCACCGTCTGCAGCTTCTCCACCACGTCGCCTTCTTGCAGCAGGTCGTGGGTGACTTTGATCCCGGTGATCTCGGTGAAGGCCTTGGCCAACACTTTGGACTCGTATTCGTGAGTGGTCAGGGTTTCCGAGACGACCTTGATGTCCATCCCGCGAAACGGCTCGGCGGCCTTGATGAACCACTTCAACTCCGCGAGTTGCTGATCGGCCGTCAGGGTGGACGGTTTGAACTCGTCGCCAATCCATTTCTTCGCAGCGTCTTCATAGGCGTCGGCCCAGGCCGAAGCGCTCAACCCACTGAGTGCCAGCATGGCTGCCAATGAAATGCTATGTCGCAGCTTATTGTTTTTGTCGAACATAGAGACCTCCTGTTTGATTTTCGGAGCAACATTGCCGAGCGATTCGACTAGCCCCAACGCATCACAGCCAACAGCCACACCAGGGACAACGCGGACGCTACCCAGATGCTCCAGTCGGTGACGCCAATTACCAGCAAATGCAGGTAGGCGCTGCCGAGAAGACCGATAAACAGCCGATCGCCACGGGTGGTGGCAATCGGCAAGAAACCTCGTTTGAGAATGCTCGGCGAGCGCAACTCCCAGGTCGTCATGCCCACCAGGATCAGGGCAATGACACAGAAGAACGCCGCCGTGGGACCGGTCCAACTCATCCATTCCATCATCAGCTCCTCATACCCGACCCAGGGCAAAGCCCTTGGCCACGTGGTTGCGAACAAACCAGATCACCAGCATGCCCGGCAGAATGGTCAACACCCCCGCCGCTGCCAGCACGCCCCAATCGATGCCGGATGCCGAGACCGTGCGGGTCATCACCGCGGCAATCGGTTTGGCGTTGACCGACGTCAGCGTGCGCGCCAAGAGCAGTTCAACCCAGGAAAACATGAAGCAGAAAAACGCCGTGACACCGATGCCGGAACCGATCAGCGGGATGAAAATCTTGACGAAGAACTTGGGAAAACTGTAGCCATCGATGTAGGCGGTTTCGTCGATTTCCTTGGGAACGCCGGACATGAAGCCTTCAAGAATCCACACCGCCAGCGGTACGTTAAACAGGCAGTGAGCCAGTGCCACGGCGATGTGGGTGTCGAACAACCCGATCGAGGAATACAGCTGGAAGAACGGCAACAGGAATACGGCGGGTGGCGCCATGCGGTTGGTCAGCAGCCAAAAGAACAGGTGCTTGTCGCCCAGGAAACGGTAGCGTGAAAACGCATACGCCGCCGGCAACGCCACGCTCAGGGAGATCACCGTGTTCAGGCTCACGTAATACAGCGAGTTGAGGTAACCGGTGTACCAGGCCGGATCGGTGAAGATCACCTTGTAGTTGTGGAAAGTGAAATCCTGGGGAAACAGCGTCAGGCCACCGAGGATTTCGGTGTTGCTCTTGAAGGACATGTTCAGCAGCCAGTAGATCGGCACCAGCAGGAACAGGATGTAGATCAGCAGCGGGATGAGCTTTCTTTTACTCATGGCGGGCCTCAGCGGTTGGCGTCAGAGTGAGTCATGGCGGTGTAGAACAGCCAGGACACCAACAGGATGATCAGGAAGTACACCAGCGAGAATGCCGCTGCCGGCCCCAGGTCGAATTGCCCTATCGCCATCTGGGTCAGCGTCTGACTCAAGAACGTCGTCGCATTCCCCGGGCCGCCACCGGTCAACACAAACGGCTCGGTGTAGATCATGAAACTGTCCATGAACCGCAGCATCACCGCGATCAATAGCACGCTTTTGAGCTTGGGCAACTGGATGTGGCGGAACACCGCCCAGGCGGACGCACGGTCAATCCGCGCGGCCTGGTAATACACGTCCGGAATCGCCCGCAATCCGGAGAAACACAACAGCGCCACGAGCGACGTCCAGTGCCAGACGTCCATCACCAGCACCGTGACCCAGGCGTCCATGGTGTTCGCCGCATAGTTGTAGCTGATGCCCATGGCATTGAGGCTCGACCCAAGCAGGCCGATATCGGCTCGACCGAAAATCTGCCAGATCGTGCCGACTACGTTCCACGGAATCAGCAACGGAATGGCCAGGACGATCAGCACCAGCGACGACCAGCGTCCCTTGGTGGGCATGGTCAGTGCGATGGCGATGCCCAGCGGAATTTCGATCAGCAATACGCAGGCGGAGTAGATGAACTGGCGCAGCAGCGAGTCATGCAGGCGCGGATCGAGCAGCACTTGTTTGTACCAGTCGGCGCCGACGAAGTAGCGGCTGGACTGGTCGAAAATGTCCTGCACCGAGTAGTTGACCACCGTCATCATCGGGACCACCGCACTGAAGGCCACCAGCAGGAACACCGGCAACACCAGCCACCAGGCCTTGTTGTTTTGCACCTTGTTCATGGCTGTGTCTCCAGCAAGTATTCATCGGCATACACCATCAACCACTGCGCCGGAAAACTGATGTACGCCGTGCCTTCCGGCACCGGCTTGTCTTCGGCCAGGCGCACTTTCAATGGGGCGCCGTCGAGGTTCAGGGTCAGGATCTTGTAGGTGCCAAGGTCTTCGATGTGTACGACTTGAGCCCTCATCGCGTCATCAAAGGGCTCTTCCCACACATGCACAAACTCCGGACGGATACCGACTTTCAAGGTTTTCCACTCGGATTCGGCGATGCGTTTTTGCTGCGCCTCGGACAGCGGCAGATGCGTCGAAGCGAACCCCACGCCCCCGGCCTGCGGCGTGACCTCAATCAGGTTCATCCCCGGGCTGCCGATGAAATAGCCGACAAAGGTGTGGCTTGGGCGTTCGAACAATTCTCGCGGCGTACCGAACTGCACGATCTGCCCGCCGTACATCACCGCAATTTTGTCGGCGAAGGTCGAGGCCTCCAGTTGATCGTGGGTCACGTAGACCATCGTGATGTTGAACTGCTCGTGGATCTGCTTGAGCTTGCGCCGCAGCTTCCACTTCAAGTGCGGATCGATCACGGTCAGTGGTTCATCGAACAGGATGGCCGAGACGTCGTCGCGTACCAGCCCACGGCCCATGGAGACTTTCTGTTTCTCGTCGGCGGTGAGGTTGCTGGCCTTCTTGCTCAGCAGCGCCTGAAGGTCCAGCACCTCGGCAATTTCCTGCACCTTGCTGTGAATTCTTGCCTCGGCCATGCCTTGATTGCGCAGAGGAAATGCAAGGTTATCGAACACCGTCATGGTGTCGTAGACCACCGGAAACTGGAAAACCTGGGCGATGTTGCGCTTCTCGGGGGTCAGGTCGTTGACCGCTTTGCCGTCGAACAACACATGCCCCTGAGACGGGCTGAGCAATCCGGAAATGATGTTGAGCAAGGTGGATTTGCCGCAACCCGAAGGCCCGAGCAACGCGTAGGCACCACCCTGCTCCCAAATGTGGTCCATCTCGCGGATGGCGTAATCCTCAGGGCCGGTTGGCGTGCGGGTGTAGCTGTGGGCGAGGTTTTGCAAACGAATTTCGGCCATCAGGCAACCCTCGCGATACGGCGACCGGGCGCCTGGACCAAACGCCCCTGCGCATCGAACACAAACAGTTTGTGGGTGGGGATATAGATGCGAATCGGCGCATCGACGTCGTATTCGTGAACACCGGGCAGGTGCAGCACCAGCAGGAAATGCTCATTGCGCACATGCAGGAAGGTTTCCGAACCGCTGATCTCGGCGACCTCGACGGTCACGGCCAGCTCCAGGTCATCGTCGTTGCTCGGCACCAACGAGATGTGGCTGGGCCGCACGCCAAAGCGGAACTCGCCCTCACCCACTGGCCGCAAATCCACGTTCAACGGGAAGTGCACGAAGTTGGCAAAGCTCACTTCGTTGCCGGCAATCCGGCCCGGCATCAGGTTGATTGGCGGCTCGGAGAACAACTCGGCTGCCAGTACGGTTTGCGGCTGGTGATAGACCTCGGAAGACTTGCCGCTCTGGATCACCCGGCCTTCGTGAAGAATGGTCGTGGTGCCGCCCAGCGCCAGCGCTTCGTTGGGTTCGGTGGTGGCGTAAATGGCGATGGTGTGCCGCGCCTTGAACAGCTCGCGCATTTCCTGGCGCAGCTCTTCGCGCAGCTTGTAATCAAGGTTGACCAGCGGTTCGTCGAACAGAATCAGTTCGGCATCCTTGACCAGCGCCCGTGCCATAGCCGTGCGCTGTTGCTGGCCGCCGGACAGTTCGAGGGGATGGCGCTGGAGGAACTTCTCGATGCGCAGCATCTTCGCGGTTTCCAGCACTTTGCTCTGGATCAGTTCGTTGGAAACACCACCCTGGCGCAACGGCGAAGCAATGTTCTCGAACACCGTCATGGTCGGATAGTTGATGAATTGCTGATAGACCATCGACACATTGCGCAAACGCACCGGGCGCTGGGTGACGTCGACGCCGTTCATGAGGATGCGGCCGCTGTCGGGCTTGTCCAGACCGGCCATCAAGCGCATCAGGCTGGTTTTGCCGGACAGTGTTCGCCCAAGCAAAACGTTGAAGGAACCGGGTTCAAAACTAAGGCACGCATCATCGATCCAGGTCTGGCCCTCGACGGTGCGGCTGACGTGCTCCAGGGTTAATGACATGGCTCGGCCTTTTTTATTATTTGGAGTCAAGCGACCGGAGCTACAGAGCGACTTTCGTGCCAAAAATCACAAGCCATTGATCTAGCTTGAAAAACCTCGAATGGACGGCGTCATCGCTTTCGTTGCTGAACACAAATGAACAACCTGGACTGAACAACTGAACAATCCGCCGGTTGACAATGAACAATAGTGAACAACACTCTACAAACCGTTTTACTGCGAAAATTTCCGAATTACGCACAACCTTGTAGCAGCTGCCGAAGCCTGCGTCCGGCGACGCAGTCGTCGTTAGATCAGGTGTCGCGGTGTATAAGAAAGACCGCGAATACAGGTTTTACGACGACTGCGTCGCCGGACGCAGGCTTCGCCAGCTGCTACAAAATCGCGTTCGGCGGTATGTCGAGATGCGTGCAGATTGCGTTTACCCAAAACAAAAACAATAAATGCTTAGAGATCGACTGCCATGGCCGCACCCGCCACGCCGCTCTCCCACGACGCCATCATTCAGGACTCCTGGTCCCGTTGCCGCGCGTTCGGCCTCAATCACCAAAGCGCCCCGGCGTTTGATCAACTGCCGGCCGAAGGCATTGCGCAGTTGCTGGAGAGTCAGCATTCATTGGTGCAAACCACGCATCAGGAAGTACTGCCGTATTACGAAAACATCCTGAGCAATTCCAACTGCCTGATCATGCTTGCCGATAATCAGGGCCAGGTGCTGACGTCGTGGGGCACTCAGCGCTTTATCGAGCCGACCCTGGCCCGTGGTTTCAGCGCGGGCGCCAGCTGGATGGAGCGTTGCAGCGGCACTAACGCCATCGGCACCGCCCTGGCCTGTGAGCAGGCGGTGCACATTGAACACGATGAACACTTTTTGAAAGCCAACCGCTTCATGACCGGTTCCGCCGCACCGATTTTCGATGCCGAGCGCAAAGTGATCGCGGTACTGGATGTGTCCAGCGACAGCTACCTGCCGCCATCGCACACCCTGGGCATGGTCAAGATGATGAGCCAGACCGTGGAAAACCGGCTGATCCTCAACCTGTTCCATGGCCAGCATTTTCAACTGACCTTCAACACCGGGCTAAACAACCTCGACAGCCAATGGGCCGGTTTGCTGATTTTTGATGAGAGCGGCCAGGTGCTGTCGGCGAACCGCCGGGCCGACAATCTGTTAGGCATCAGCCTGTCGCGGGTCAGCATCGAAAGCCTGTTCAAGGTCTCGTTGCTGGAACTGCTGAACCAACCCGACGGCCTGCCGTTTGCCCTGCAAGCCTCCGGCCGCAACCGCTTTCAGTGCCTGTTGAAGCGGCCGAAACAAGTGCCCATACAACCTCGACTGTTTTCTGAACCCAAGAGCGCCGAGCCGGTGGTGGCGGCGCCCGAAGCCATCAGCCTCAACACCCTGCATTTCGGTGACAGCCGCGTGGAAAAGGCTGTGCGTCAGGCGGAACGCCTGCTGGAGAAAGACATTCCGCTGTTGATCCACGGCGAAACCGGGGTCGGCAAGGAAGTTTTCGTCAAAGCCCTGCACCAGGCCAGTTCGCGCAGCAAACAACCGTTCATTGCCGTCAATTGTGCGGCGATCCCCGCCGAACTGGTGGAGTCTGAGCTCTTTGGCTATGAGAAAGGCGCGTTCACCGGTGCCAATCAGAAAGGCAGCATCGGGCTTATTCGCAAGGCCGACAAAGGCACCCTCTTCCTCGATGAAATCGGCGATATGCCGTTGCCGACTCAAGCCCGGTTGCTGAGGGTTTTGCAGGAGCGCTGCGTGCAACCAGTGGGCAGCAGCGAACTGTTCCCGGTCGATATCCGGATTATTTCGGCCACCAACCGTGCGTTGCGTGAACAGGTGCAGCTCGGTCGCTTTCGTGAAGACCTGTATTACCGCATTGGCGGCCTGACCCTGGAGCTGCCGCCGCTAAGGGAACGCAGTGACAAGGAAGCACTGTTCAAGCGGCTGTGGGAGCAACATCGCGAACCGACGCAATGGGCCGGGTTGAGCCGGGAAGTTTTGGAGTTGTTCGGCCGCCACCCGTGGCCGGGGAATTTGCGTCAGGTCAGCAGCGTGATGCAGGTGGCGCTGGCCATGGCGGAGGAACAACCGGTGCGACTGGAACATTTGCCGGATGATTTTTTTGTCGATCTGGAGATGGAGCCGGTGGATTCGCCGCAGGCGTTGGAGGTGGATCTCAATGATGCCGAAGACTTGAATCGACAGCTGCAGGCGGCCGGGGGGAACATTTCGTATCTGGCGCGGCGGCTTGGGGTTAGTCGTAATACGCTTTACAAGCGGTTGCGTCAGTCAGAAAGCTGACTGCTGCGCAGTCAATCGCGGGCAGGCTCGCTCCCACATTTGATCTTCTGCACGACACAAATCCCCTGTGGGAGCCTGCTCGCGATGGCGTCAGCCCTGTCAACGCAAACCTAAAGCCCTGCACATAAACAAAACCCACATAAAGTGCCTATAGCGGCGACTGCTGTTGAATGCCCAGTTACACAGACTTGCTCTCTCACCCACAAGCATTCAACGTGACCTAACATCGCATCGGAGCTGACCACTACTAATCAGCGACCATTACGGCAGCAAACACCATTTGCGGACGTGCATGCACTAATGACGCTATGTGACTCACTAAAATGATGCCGAAGTCAGAATGGGACTAGGTGCTTGCTGTAACCGAATTTGACACCCGATGCGAAAAAACCTCCGCATTCGCGTTGTTTTTTACAGCTCTGACACTCAGAAGCGTACTCGTTCTTCCAGTCGCTGATTGATTTACGGTAGTAGGGTTGAATGTCCGGATTCACCAAACACAGCTGATGGTTGTATACCGAGATATTCATGCCGTACTTGGCCAAAATGCCAACTGATTTACTAAGTGTGTCTTTGTACTCGATTGGGTCAATCCACAGCTCCTCAAGATTTGCCCTAGTGAAGCCCATCATCTCAAGACCCATCAACGCCACATGATCAACAAACAGCAGATTGCGTGCGATGAACTCACACAGCTCAGGCAGGCGCCGCACTGATAGCTTGTGAATGACAACTCGGATCTCAACCTTCTGACCCAAACGCTTCAGATTGAGAATGCCCTGAAGGGTTTCATCGAATGCGCCTTGGGCCTGGACGATGTAGTCATGCAGCGTCGGATCGTCCGAATAGACAGGTATTCCGATCATCGCGTCGGGCAATTCAATCTGCGCATACTTTTCGGCGAACGCAGGGTCTTTAAAACTGCGCCCGTTCGAGAGAATGTGGATTGCAGTTCTTGGTAGATAACTTTTTGTCAGACTGATGATCTTAAGGAAGCGCTCCCGATTGGTCGTTGGCTCGCCGCCAGTAAACACCAATTCTGGGGTGTCCTTTGGAATTAGCGGGATCAGGTTTTCCGTTTCATCGAGCAACCATGAATCATCAGCAGCCTTAGGCGGTTGTGAGCACATCAGGCAGTAATGATTGCACTGTTCAGTAATCAGAATGCTGTTGTTGGGCGCCGATGCCCGAAATAGCACACGAATTGTCCGACGATCTGCTGAAAGCCTGACTATGTCACCATCGCCAATGTAGCTGTAGTCATTCGGTAGGAGTGAGTAATCAGAGTCGGGAGGCAGCACTTCAAACAACTCACGATGCTTTTCAAGCAGTAGGTAGTGTGCGAATCCTCGGGGAATCTGGTGATCAGAAACCAGATAGGCCATTTCTCGTCGCAATACTTCAGGCAGATTCCGGCTGGCCGCCACTTTGAGTAAGGTGAGGTCCTTGTGAACATCAACCGCATGGATACGGATAATCTTTCCGCCGAGCTTCAGCATCGATTGGCCCACCCCATAAAAATCCGTTTCGTTTGCTCATCGCTTTCCATCAGCTCAATGAGATGCTTGAAAATCGCCATATTTCGCTTGCAGAAAGAGGACTCGGGTTTTCTTGCAACCACGTCCTTGTGAATGGCGTGATGGTAGACGGGCTCGGCGCCGCAGTAAGGCTCAAACGCACAGTCAGAACACATTGGCGCGCTTAAAGTGAACGAATTCTCCAGTGCATCCAGAAGCTGATCAGAGAGGATTATGTCCTCATAGGAATGCATAAGAATGTTGCCCAACCGAAACGTATGATCGCCCATTTCGGCAAGCATTCGGCTTTCATCTGAGGCGTAGACCGATCCGTCGTAGTTGAACACGATGGCTGCGATGCCAGCACCGGCAGGGTTCATCAAATCAACAAACCCAGGGTCCCCTGATGTCAACATTTTCGTCAGCACAATCGAGGAGTACTGCTCTACAAATCTTATGCCGGACTTGTTCAGTTCAATAATGTACTCAAGACCTTCCTTGTAAAACTCGAGCCAACGCTCCGTGTCATACGACATGAATTTCTTGGTTTTAATCGCAAAGCCGTAAGGGGAAAGCGTACGTAAGAAGATCCCATCAAAGCCCAGGCGCAAGTATTCATCAATGATGTCACGTGCGCGTGGCAGGCTCTTATCTGTGGTTGTCATCAGGGCTGACACTTGGTCATAGCCGAGGGCTGCGCGGGCTTTTTTCAAGCCTTCCTCGAAACGCTGATGACTATCTCTGCCTGGACGTGGGCGATTTGCATTATGCAGATCCATTGGCCCGTCCAGAGAAGATGAAAGCACGATGCTGTGCCGCTTACAGAACTCGAGCATGTCATCCGTCAGAAGCGACAGTGTGGTCGCGATGACGAACCGCAGATCTCGCCCTTCCTTGATGTTGCGCTTTTTTGCTTCAAGAACGACGTATCTCACCATCTCGAAATTCAGCAGTGGTTCGCCACCTTGAAATTCGATTTTGATCGCTGGATTCGGTGACCTAAAAACGAAATCCAACGACTTGTCTGCCATCTCCGTGGTCATGTCGAATTCGCCTTTGCTTTCCGACTGCCTTGATACCTGGCAATACGGACAGCTGTGGTCACAGCGAAGGGTCACCACAAAGATATGTAGATTGGTGAACTGGGCCAGCCTGGACAGCCGTGTGCGTATTTTGAGTGCCAAGAGCTGAAGTGGCGCTTGCTCATTGGTGAAGCGAATGAATTGCTTGGACCGGAGCGTGGGGATCAGCTCTGATGAGAGTGGAAGCGTCTTTCTAATGATCGGCTCAAGCATAGGCGATGGTATAACGTGGAACTCGCCTGCCATGTTGGTGATGACATACTCGTCGTCATTCAGGCGATCAAACTTGAAGGGCAGCAACTCGTAAGGACGTTGCTGCGCGTAGAACTCAAGCTTTTGGAATTTACTCACTGATAAGCCCGGTTTTTGAAAAGGCCAGTCCAAGGATCAAATTTTTGATCGGCTGCGTCTCAGTGCTCAACTGGTGGCGCAATTGATAGTCGAGCACATCCTTCTTGAACTCTTGAACGGCAGATAGGAAGGACAACTCATCAACGCCGATATTCGAGGACAAGGCGCAGATAAACATCCCCTTATCGGCCGCGATATCAACCGTCAGAAATTTCATCGAACGATAAGCGGCTTTCTGCAAAACCTGCGCGTCGTAAAGCCGCTCATCAAAAACGAGCTTATGTGAGTAACCCATCAGGAGCCTGAAGTGTGAGAGGTGTGCGAGGCATGCGAGGCGTGCGAGGCATGGGAGGTGTGGTAGGCCATCATCTGACCTTGGTCTCCGCGTTTGAGAACAAAGGCGAATTGATCACTGCCACCGCGCACCGAAAGGTTTTCGCTTTGAGCTTCAGCCGGGAATGTGTTTGGGGCGTCGGTTATTGGTTCTATAACCTCGTGGGTCGCTATTGCTGATGCTTGTTCAGTTGCCATCGCAGCTGCAAGAGTGGCCATCGGTACCAGAAAGGAGCGTTTTTTCATCTCGAATTTCCCTATCGTTCTTGTGGTTTCTAGGAGTCTCGCTGACACATATCAGTGATGTCAATATGGAATCGACTAGTGGCCTTTTACTCGCCCATAACCTGACAGACGACACGCTTTTTAGTAAAGGCTATAGAAGAGCGAAAAACGGGAGCACAGAGATGGCGCCATATAATTCCTCTATTACCGTCCTTGACGGATGCGGCGCAAAGCCTTTCACGAAAATTGAGACTCCCCACCAGGCACGAGAAGGCGTTATCGAACCTCTTGAGCTATCTTAAACTTTCAGCGCAGGTCAACAGGACCTGATGGCTTTAAAATTGCTTATGGGGCATGCAGTGGTAATTTTGTTTTTAATTTGCAGAGCAATTTTCGCAGGCTCCTTATGAGATTAAGAAATAGTCAATTCGACAGTCATTACAGTCGACATAAAAAGCCGCTATCCGACGACCCTTCTAGTTTCTTAGAGGGGGTGCTTTCAGCCTTGACTTTACATGAAGGGTCAGCTGTTCTTGATGCGGGATGCGGGTACGGTCGTAATTCGGCACTATTATCCAAATATAATTTAAATGTAGTGGCTGCAGATTTTTCTCATAAAAGCTTTAGCAATTCATGGCACTTAAACCATAAGAATATAAACCCAATTGTTTTGGACTGCAGAAAACCACTACCATTCAAAAGCAATTCTTTTTCAGCCGCAATCATCATTCATTTTTACAATAAATATTTAATAGAAAATTTAATCGACATAATTAAACCATCTGGTTTTTTAATTTATGAAAGTATCGGTGGCAATGGTGAAAACTGGCGTGAACTGGGTGTTTCCGGAGAGGTAAAAAAAATTTTGGAGAAAACGTTTATTATCAAACACTACACAGAGCGACTTGTTGGTCCCGATAAAAAATATGCCACCGTAAAATTGGTTGCTCAAAAAATGAGTTAATAGAGCACCTGCGACTATAGACTGAAAGCATTCGCTCGAATGGGTCTACGATGTCAAGGATTTGAATCGGCAGTTGCCGGCGGCCGGGGGGAACATTTCGTATCTGGCGCGGCGGCTGGGGGTTAGTCGTAATACCCTTTACAAGCGATTGCGTCAGTCAGAAAGCTGACTGCTGCGCAGTCAATCGCGGGCAGGCCTGAACTGGTCAAGTAATCTCGTACACAGGTTCGGTGAACGACTCTGTCCCGTAGGAGCAAGGCTTGCCCGCGATAGCATCAGCCGAGCCACTGCTGCACTTGAGCCCCCCCCCCAAAAAAACAAAAACCCGCACAAGGCGGGTTTTGTTTGATCGTTCCCACGCTCCGCGTGGGAATGCAGCCAGGGACGCTCCGCGTCCCATGCCGAAGCGGACGCGGAGCGTCCAATGTGGCATTCCCACGCAGAGCGTGGGAACGATCATCAGTCAGCCAGGCGCCAGGTCGTACCGCCCTTGCCGTCTTCCAGCACCACGCCCATGGCGGTGAGCTGGTCGCGGATGCGGTCGGATTCGGCCCAGTCTTTGGCAGCACGTGCCGCCAGACGCGCAGCAATCAGCGCATCCACTTCAGCGGCATCGACACGCCCTTCGGCGCCCGCTTGCAGGAAGTCATCGGCTTCGAGCTGCAACACACCCAGCACGCTGGCCAGTTCTTTCAGGCGCGCCGCCAGACCGGCCGCTGCATCGAGATCGTTCTCGCGCAGGCGGTTGATCTCACGCACCATCTCGAACAGCACGGCGCAGGCTTCTGGCGTGCCGAAGTCGTCGTTCATCACCTGAGTGAAACGCTCGACGAAGGCTTCGCCGCCAGCCGGTGCCACGTTCGGCAGGCCTTTCAACGCGTGGTAGAAACGCTCGAGTGCGCCTTTGGCGTCCTTGAGGTTGTCTTCCGAGTAGTTGATCGCGCTGCGGTAGTGGCTCGACACCAGCAGGTAACGCACGACTTCCGGGTGGTACTTGTCGAGCACGTCGCGAATGGTGAAGAAGTTGTTCAAGGACTTGGACATCTTCTCGCCATTGATACGAATCATGCCGCAATGCATCCACGCGTTGGCGTAGGTCTTGCCGGTGGCCGCTTCGCTCTGGGCGATTTCGTTTTCGTGGTGCGGGAACTCAAGGTCGCTGCCGCCGCCATGAATGTCGAACGTCTCGCCCAGGCAGCAGGTCGACATCACCGAGCACTCGATGTGCCAGCCCGGACGCCCGGCGCCCCACGGCGATTCCCAGCTCGGCTCGCCCGGCTTGGCGCCCTTCCACAGCACGAAGTCCAGCGGGTCCTGCTTGGACTCGTCGACTTCGATCCGCGCGCCGATGCGCAGGTCTTCGATTTTCTTGCGCGACAGCTTGCCGTAGCCCATGAACTTGGCGACGCGGTAGTACACGTCGCCATTGCCCGGGGCGTAGGCGTAACCCTTGTCGATCAGGGTCTGGATCATCGCGTGCATGCCGGGGATATGCCCGGTGGCACGCGGTTCCATGTCCGGCTTCTTGATGTTCAGGCGCGCTTCATCTTCGTGCATCGCCGCGATCATGCGCTCGGTCAAGGCTTCGAACGACTCGCCGTTCTCGCGGGCACGATTGATGATCTTGTCGTCGATGTCAGTGATGTTGCGCACGTACGTCAGGTCGTAACCGCTGAACCGCAACCAGCGGGTCACCAGGTCGAACGCAACCATGCTGCGGCCGTGGCCCAGGTGGCAGTAGTCGTACACGGTCATCCCGCAGACGTACATGCGCACCTTGTTGCCATCCAGCGGCTTGAAGACTTCTTTGCTCTTGGTGAGCGTGTTGTAGATCGTAAGCACGTTAGTTCCTTGACGCTAAATCACTGGCCCCACGAATCACGCAGGGTCACGGTACGGTTGAATACCGGCTGACCTGGTTTCGAGTCCTTGATATCCGCGACGAAGTAACCTTCGCGCTCGAACTGGAAACGGTCTTCCGGCTGTGCGTTGCCCAGCGAAGGCTCGGCACGACAACCGGTGAGTACCTGCAGCGAATCAGGGTTGATGTTGTCCAGGAAACTGGCGCTGTCTTCGGCCTTCTCAGGGTTGGCCGAACGGAACAGGCGATCGTACAGGCGCACTTCGCACTCGACGCTGGCAGCCGCTGGCACCCAGTGCACCACGCCTTTGACCTTGCGGCCTTCAGGGTTCTTGCCCAGGGTGTCCGGGTCGTAGGAGCAACGCAGCTCGACGATGTTGCCGTCGGCGTCCTTGATCGCTTCGTCGGCACGGATCACGTAGCTGCCACGCAGACGCACTTCGCCGGCCGGTTCCAGGCGCTTGTAGCCTTTTGGCGGCTCTTCCATGAAGTCTTCACGGTCGATGTAGATTTCACGGGCAAACGGCAGAACGCGCATGCCCATGTCTTCTTTCGGGTGGCACGGCAGTTCGAGGTTCTCGACCTGGCCTTCCGGGTAGTTGGTAATCACGACTTTCAGCGGGCGCAGCACGCACATGGCACGCGGGGCGCTGTGGTCGAGGTCGTCGCGGATGCTGAATTCGAGCATGCCGAAGTCGACCACGCCGTCGGAACGGTTGGTGCCGATCATTTCGCAGAAGTTGCGGATCGATTTCGGCGTGTAGCCACGGCGGCGGAAGCCCGACAGCGTGGACATGCGCGGATCGTCCCAGCCGTTGACGTGCTTTTCATCGACCAGTTGCTTGAGCTTGCGCTTGCTGGTGATGGTGTAGTTCAGGTTCAGACGGCTGAACTCGTACTGGCGCGGGTTGGCCGGCACTGGCAGGTTTTCGAGGAACCACTCGTACAGCGGACGATGGCTTTCGAACTCCAGGGTGCAGATCGAGTGGGTGATGCCTTCGATGGCGTCCGACTGACCGTGGGTGAAGTCGTAGTTCGGGTAGATGCACCACTTGTCACCGGTCTGGTGGTGGTGAGCGTGACGGATGCGGTACATGATCGGGTCGCGCAGGTTCATGTTCGGCGAGGCCATGTCGATCTTGGCTCGCAGCACGCGTGCGCCGTCTGGGAACTCGCCAGCCTTCATGCGGGCGAACAGGTCCAGGTTTTCTTCCACGGAACGCTCGCGGAACGGGCTGTTCTTGCCCGGTTCGGTCAAGGTGCCACGGTATTCCTTGGCCTGTTCAGGGCTCAGGTCGTCGACATAGGCGTTGCCGGACTTGATCAGTTCGACGGCCCAGTCGTGCAACTGGTCGAAATACTGCGAGGCGTAGCGCACTTCGCCGGACCATTGGAAGCCCAGCCATTTGACGTCGCTTTCGATCGCGTCGATGTATTCCTGGTCTTCCTTGGCCGGGTTGGTGTCGTCGAAACGCAGGTGCGTGACGCCGCCGAACTCCTGGGCCAGGCCGAAGTTCACACAGATCGACTTGGCGTGACCGATGTGCAGGTAGCCGTTGGGCTCAGGCGGGAAACGGGTGACGATCTGCGTGTGCTTACCCGAGTCCAGGTCCGCCTGGATGATCGGGCGCAGGAAATTGACCGGCACGGCAGGGCCGGTCTTGGCATTCGAGGTAGGGTCGACAGTGGGCTTGCTCATAGGATCCTTGAACGTACAAGTGCGCGGCCAGAAGAAGGGCCAGATAAAACAAAGCCGCTATCATAGCCGATGCTGTCAAGCACCTGACAGAGCGCGCCTGCAAACGGTCGTATTTAATAGGCCATAAATGAAAAACAGCCTCGAAATTCGCGTCCGGCACGCTAAACTGCGCACCTTGGCTGTTACTGGCCAAACCGGTTGGGGGCTGTAATGCCCCGAAACCCACGAATTCCCAGATAGAGTACCGATCATGACCCAAGTCAAACTGACCACCAACCATGGCGACATCGTCCTGGAACTGAACGCCGAGAAAGCCCCGATCACCGTGGCTAACTTCGTCGAATACGTTAAAGCCGGTCACTACGAGAACACCGTTTTCCACCGCGTCATCGGTAACTTCATGATCCAGGGCGGCGGTTTCGAGCCAGGCATGAAAGAAAAGAAAGACAAGCGCCCAAGCATCCAGAACGAAGCTGACAACGGTCTTTCCAACGACAAGTACACCGTTGCCATGGCCCGCACCATGGAGCCGCATTCGGCTTCCGCCCAGTTCTTCATCAACGTGGCTGACAACAGCTTCCTGAACCACAGCGGCAAGAATGTCCAGGGTTGGGGCTACGCGGTATTCGGTAAAGTGACTGCCGGCACCGACGTTGTCGACAAGATCAAAGGCGTGGCCACCACCTCCAAGTCCGGCCACCAGGACGTTCCAGCAGACGACGTGATCATCGAGAAAGCCGAGATCATTGAGTGATATTGCTGATTTCAGACTTGCATCTGGAAGAGGAGCGCCCGGACATCACCCGGGCGTTTCTGGATTTGCTCGCCGGACGCGCCCGCTCGGCGAGTGCGTTGTACATTCTGGGCGACTTTTTCGAAGCGTGGATTGGCGACGATGCCATGACGCCCTTTCAGCGCTCCATCTGCCAGGCCCTGCGCGAATTGAGCGACAGCGGCACGGCCATTTTTCTGATGCACGGCAATCGCGACTTCATGCTCGGCCAGGCCTTCTGCAAACAGGCCGGCTGCACGTTGTTGAAGGACCCGAGTGTCGTGCAGTTTTATGGCGAGCCGGTGCTGTTGATGCACGGCGACAGCCTCTGCACCCGCGACGAAGCCTATATGAAGCTGCGTCGTTACCTGCGCAACCCCGTCACCCTGTTCATCCTGCGTCACTTGCCGCTGCGCACGCGCCATAAACTGGCCCGCAAGCTGCGCAGTGAAAGCCGCATGCAAACGCGGATGAAGGCCAATGACATTGTTGATGTCACGCCCGAGGAAATTCCGCGAATCATGCAGGAATACGGGGTGAAGACCTTGATCCACGGGCACACCCACCGCCCTGCCATCCATAAACTGCAACTTGGCGAGCAGGCGGCCAAGCGCATTGTGTTGGGGGATTGGGATCGTCAGGGTTGGGCGTTGCAGGTGGATGAGAACGGGTTTGCGTTGGCACCGTTCGACTTCGCCCCGCCACCGCAACTGGCAGCCCCCACGAGCTGACTGCCGGACACACACCCTGTAGGAGCGAGCCTGCTCGCGATAGCGGACTCAAATTCAACATCATTTGATCGTTCCCACGCTCTGCGTGGGAATGCCTCAACGGACGCTCCGCGTTCGGCTTTGGATGGGACGCGGAGCGTCCCGGGCTGCATTCCCACGCGGAGCGTGGGAACGATCTTCACTCAATGCCCGGATGCCGCAGGGCCTGCTTTGGCGGCAAACGGTGGTTTCGCCAGCCACACAATCAGAATCAACCCCATGAACCCCCACCCCAGCAACGTGAAGTAATCCACGGTGGAAAGCATGTACGCCTGACTGGTCAGCACATGATCGAGTTGCGCATACGCCGGACTCCCCGCCCCGCCCAGCGTGTTCAACGCATCGCGGGTTGCCGGGTCGTAAGTGGTGATGCTTTCACTCAGGTACGCGTGGTGCTGATCCGCCCGGCGAATCCAGATCCAGGTGGTCAACGACGCCGCAAAACTACCGCCCAAGGTGCGCAAAAAGGTCGCCAGGCCCGCGCCATCGGCGATCTGGTGCGGTGGCAGGTCTGACATCAGGATGCTCAGGGTCGGCATGAAGAACAGCGCCACGCCAATGCCCATGAACAGTTGCACCAGGGCAATGTGCTGGAAGTCGACTTCATTGGTGAACCCGGCGCGCATGAAACAACTCAGGCCAATCGCCAAAAACGCCAACCCGGCCAACAATCGCAGGTCGAAATCGTGCGCATACTTGCCGACAAAAGGCGACAGGATCACCGGCAGAATCCCGATTGGCGCCACGGCCAGACCAGCCCAGGTCGCGGTGTAGCCCATTTGGGTTTGCAGCCACTGCGGCAGGATCAGGTTGATGCCGAAGAACCCGGCGTACCCCAACACCAGCACCAGCGTGCCGATGCGGAAGTTGCGATAGGCAAACAGCCGCAGGTTGACCACCGGATGCTTGTCGGTCATTTCCCAGATCACAAACACCGCCAGCGCAATCACTGAAATGGCCGCGCCGAGGATGATGAAGTTCGACTCGAACCAGTCCAGGTCATTGCCCTTGTCGAGAATCACCTGCAAGGCCCCGACACCAATGATCAGCGTGATCAAACCGACGTAATCCATCGGCTGACGGCTGGTTTCCACCGGCCGTGCCTTGAGCTGCTGGCGCACCACCATCACCGCGAAAATGCCGATGGGCACGTTGATGAAGAAGATCCACGGCCAGCTGTAACTGTCGGTAATCCAGCCACCGAGAATCGGCCCGGCAATCGGCGCCACCACCGTGACCATCGCCAACAACGCCAGGGCCATGCCGCGTCTGGCGGGCGGATAAACCGCGATCAGCAGCGTTTGGGTCATTGGGTATAACGGACCGGCGACCAGCCCTTGCAACACCCGAAAGCCGATCAGCTCCGGCATCGAGGTCGAGATACCGCAGAGAAACGAGGCCAGCACAAACAGCACCGTGGCCCACAGAAACAGCTTCACTTCACCGAAGCGCCGACTGAGCCAACCGGTCAGCGGCAGCGCAATGGCGTTGCTCACGGCAAATGAAGTAATCACCCAGGTGCCCTGCTCCGAACTCACGCCCAGGTTGCCGGAAATGGTCGGCAGCGCCACGTTGGCGATGGTGGTGTCGAGCACTTGCATGAAGGTCGCCAGCGACAGGCCGATGGTGCTGAGCAACAGGCTGGGCGGCGTGAAAGAGGCGTTATTGCTCATCGCGAATCCTTTGAAACCGGGTGGGCGCAGCGCCTGTTACTGACGCAGCTGACCTTGTGGGAGCGAGCAAGCTCGCTCCCACAGGGCGAATCAGCGTTGCGCGGTTTTGCTGACTGCGGCGCTGTTGTCGTGGATCAATTGGGTGATCATTGCGTCGGCCTCGGCCAACTGACGATCGTAGACATTGGTGCTGAACGAGGCCTTTTGCGGCGGTTGTTGTGCCAGTACCGGGCCGCTCTGGTCGCGCAGGTTCACATTGACCAGCGTCGACAAACCAACCCGCAGCGGATGCTTGGCCAGTTCTTCGGCGTTGATGTGGATCCGCACCGGCACCCGTTGCACGATCTTGATCCAGTTACCGGTAGCGTTTTGCGCCGGGAGCAGGGCAAACGCGCTGCCGGTGCCGGCGCCAAGGCTGTCGATGGTGCCGCTGAATTTCACGTCGCTGCCGTACAGGTCGGCTTCGATGTCCACAGGTTGACCGATGCGCATGTCACGCAGTTGGGTTTCCTTGAAGTTGGCGTCGATCCACAGTTGATCCAGTGGAATCACGGCCATCAGCGCAGTGCCCGGCTGAACCCGTTGACCCAATTGCACGGAGCGTTTGGCCACGTAACCGGTGACCGGCGCGATCAAGGTGCTGCGCGAGTTGTTCAGGTAGGCCTGACGCAGTTGCGCGGCGGCCGACATCACGTCCGGGTGCGACGAAACCACGGTGTCATCGACCAGCGCGCTGGTGGTTTTCAGCTGCTGTTTGGCGTTGGCCAGGGCGTTTTGCGCCGAGGTCAGGTCATCGCGAGCGTGGGACAGCTCTTCCTGGGAAATCGCACCGCCGGCGGCGAGGTTTTTCCGGCGATTGAAGTTGTCCTGCGCCTTCTGCACTTCGGCTTGTTGCGCGTTGACCTGAGCCTTCATGCCATCGACGTTACTGTACAAACCACGCACCTGGCGCACGGTGCGGGCCAGATTGGCCTGGGCACTTTGCAGGCCGACTTCGGCGTCGTTCGGGTCGAAGTTGATCAGCACCTGGCCTTCGTGGACGAGGTCGCCATCATCAGCACCGATACTGACCACGGTGCCAGTCACCAGCGGGGTGATTTCCACGACGTTGCCGTTGACGTAGGCGTCGTCGGTGCTTTCATTCCAGCGCCCGTAGAGTTCGTGATAACCCCAGACGCCGACTCCGGCGAGGACAACCACGATGGCCAGAGCGACCAGCATGACTTTGCGTTTACGCGGATTGCCCGTGTCTTGAGCGTTATCCGGGGCTTGAGGTGTATCGACGGTGGCCATGACAAATACCTTGAATTAGTTGTGCTGCGTGGCTGGGATGGCGTTGGCTGCGGTCAGGGTGTCGCCCTGAAATCCGCCGCCCAGCGCTTGCATCAATTGGATCGACAAGTCGATCTGCTCGGCATTCAGGTTGGCCAGCTGACGCTGGGCCTGGAGCAATTGCTGCTCGATGCTGAGCACGTCCAGGTAGTTACCGATGCCGGAACCGTACCGCTGAACCACGGTGTTGTAAGAATCCTGGGCAATGTCGGTGGCGTGCTGCTGAGCACCGATTTGCCGGCCGATATCGCGTAACTGGTTGATCGTGTCGCTGACATCGCCGAGCGCTTTCACCAGGCTTTTGTTGTACTGCGCCACCGCGAGGTCGTAATCGGCATCGCGCGAATCGAGGTCGGCGCGCAGCCGGCCGCCGTCGAAAATCGGCACCGAAATGGTCGGCGCGACATTAAAGAAGCGACTGGCCGACCCGAACATGGCATCCCCTAACAACGATTCGGCACCGGCGGCGGCGCTGAGGTTCAAGTTGGGATAGAACTGGGTCTTGCCGGCGGCAATGTTCTTGCTCGCCGCCTCGACCCGCCAGCGTGCAGCCACCAGGTCCGGGCGGCGACCCAGCAACTCGGCGGGCAATACCGACGGCAATGCCACGGCGCTGGCCTGGAGGATTTTTGGACGGGCGATTTCGTTGCCGCGATCCGGGCCTTTGCCGAGCAACACCGCCAGGGCGATTTTTGCGCTGTTCAGGCGTTTTTCAGCGTCGATCAGGCTGGCTTCGGAAGTGGCTTCCAGGCTTTCGGTTTGCTGGAACTGATACTGGCTGTCGATGCCCGAACTCAAGCGACGCTGGCCCAGATCGAGCATTTGCCGGGTGCGCTTGAGGTCCTCGTTGGCCAGGTCGTAAACGATGTGCGCCTGACCCAGATCGCTGTAGGCGCGGGCAACATCGGCGGACAAGGTCAACTGGGCGGCCTGTTGATCGACTTCGGCAGCGCGGGCTTCGCCCAACGCCGCTTCCCAGGCGTCACGCTGGCCGCCCCAGAGGTCGAAGTTGTAATTGAAGCTGGCACCGATGTTACGCACGGTGGCGTAAGTACCGCCCTGCCCGCTCGGGTCCTGATCCCGAGAGAGTCGCGAACGGCTGACGCCAGCGCTGGCGTCGAGGGTCGGCATGCGGGCGGCGTCGGCGGCGTAAGCGGCAGCGCTGGCCTGGTGGGCACGAGCGTCGGCAATTTGCATGTCCGGGCTGTCGTGCAAAGCTTCGCGGATCAAACCGTCCAGCTGCGGATCACCGAGGCTTTTCCACCAATCGTTTTTTGGCCAGGCCGCTGGCGACAACGTGACGCCGTTCAACGATTGTCCGGCCTTCAGGTTTTTCGCATCGAGGCTGACGCCTTCGGTGGTCAGGCCGCTGTAGCTGGCGCAACCCGCCAGCGTCATGGCCAACAGCACCAGACTCAGGCTCGTACGCAGGGTTTTACTGTTCATTTGTCACCTACCCGCAGCAGGGTGATCGAGTCACCGGCAGCCACCAGGATTTTCTTGAGGATGTGTTCCAGGGTCTTGAGCTCATCGGGGGTGATGGCGCCGGCCAGTTCGTTCATCGCTTCTGCACCGATGTGCGGCAGGCGGTCGGCGAGCTTCTGGCCGTCTTCGGTCAGCACCAGTTGAACCTGACGGCGATCCGCCTCGCTGCGTTGGCGGGCGAGGAAACCCTTCTGTTCCAGACGATCGAGCATGCGGGTCATCGAACCACTGTCCAGCGACAGATGACGGCACAGCTCGGCCGGCGTATCGACGCCGTATTGGCCAATGATGATCAGCACTTTGAACTGCGCGGCGGTGATGCCGTGGGGTTCCATATGGGTGTCGAGAATCCGGTCCTTGAGCAGCGCGGCGCGCCCGAGCAGGAGCCCGAGGTGGCAATTCTGGAAATCGTCCGGAGAGAAATGTTTCATCTGGCCACCAATTAGCTGCCTAGGCAGAGAATGTATGACGAAATGTTACTGCCTAGGCAGCCAATGTCAACGCAATAGTTAGGTTGCTTCGTATTTAGTTGACCAAAGGAGTCGGATATTGTGGCGCGCGCACGGACGCTATCGCGGGCAAGCCCGCTCCCACAGGATCGGTGTAATCCCCTGTGGGAGCGGGCTTGCCCGCGATGGCAGCGACTCGGTTTGAAAAAGTGACGGGGTCTTAGAAATCCCGCTTGTAGAAGATGTCCAGCGAACTGGCCACGCCGCTGGCGGCTTCGAGGTAGACCTTCTTGCTCAGCTTGTAGCGCAAGGCAATGGTGTTGGCCGGTTCAAACACGCCAACGCCATAACGCAAACTGAGCTTCTCGGAGATATTGCCGCTGGCAACCACGCTGGTGGTGCTGCCACTGCCCTGGGTATCGAGCTGGAAATCCTGAATCCCCAGGTCCTTGGCCAGCCCGCCAGTCACTCCCGAACTGCCCATCAAGCCCAACCCAAGCGCAGCTTGGGCAAGCATGTTGTTATCTTCGCCGTTGCTGCTCAGCGGACGACCCAGTACCAGATAGGACAAGGCCTGCTCCTGGCTCATGGCCGGCTCGGAGAAGATCTGCGTGGTTGGCTGCTCGGCGCTGCCGCTCAGGCGTATACCGGCAATCACGTCGTCGGTCTGGCGAATCGCCTCGACGTCCAGGTAAGGCTGATCGAGCGGGCCGGCAAACAACAAGCGCGCCCGGCGCACGGTCAAGCGCTGACCGTAGGCGCGATAACGCCCGTCGTTGAGCCACAACTCGCCGCGCGTGTCCAGGTTGTCGCCGATGTGCACATGCCCCTGCACATTCGCAGTCAGGCCAAACCCGGCAAAGCTCAGTTTGTCTTCGCCGACCACCACATCGATGTCCATCTTCATGGCCAGGGGTGGTTTGCCCTCTTCGGTCTGCTGACCGACGATCACCACGTCATCGGACACCTTGACCGTGGAAGGCGGCAACTCACGAATGGTGATCTCGCCTCTGGGCACCAGCACTTTGCCGGCGATGGCCAACTCGTCACCTTTCATCGAGATCTTCAGGTCAGGCGCGACTTCCAACTTGGCGTACGGCTCGACGGTGACTGGTAATTGTGAGCCCTTGAGCGCCAGGTCGACCATGAGCGCCTGCCCCCAGTCGATGTTGCCGTTGAGCGTGCCCTGCCCGGTCTTGCCGCTTTTCCAGTCGCCATTCAATTGCACGGTTTCACCGGCAATTACCGCGCGCAGTTGCAAGGCTTGCAGCGCCATCGGCAACTCGGCCCCGGAGACTTCACCGTCGCTGAGCAGCAGGCTGCCGTTGACCTGCGGCGCCAACAGGCCACCGGAAATCGTGCCACTGCCATTCAAACGCCCGGTCAGCTTTTCGACCATCGGCACGAATGGCCGAGCTACCGACAGGTCCAGCCCACTGAGGCGGAACGAGCCGCTCACAGGTTTGCTCTTGGGCAGCGGATTGATCTGCGCCTGGACCATCAGCTCGCCGAGCTTGCCGCCGACGAAGTTGAGGTCAGTGTCGATGCGTTTGGGCGTGAGTTTGCTGGTGACTTTCAGCGTCTGGTACGGGAAGTCCAGCCACTGGTCCTTTTCCTTCATGCGCAACGTACCGCCGCTGGCGTCGATGCTGATCTGGCCGTTCGGACCGCTGGCCGGCAAGTCCAGTTGCAGGTCGGCGTTGAGACTGCCCTTCCAGGCGAAATCTTTCGGCAACCACTGCGCCAGGCTGTCGATCGGGAACTGCTTGAGGTGATAACGCAACTTCGGCTCAGGCATCAGGCGCGAATCCTCACCACACAGACTGGCCGGGCCGGACGCCCAGCAATGTGCCCCGAAGGTGATTTTGCCGTCCGCCAGTCGTTCCAGTTTCGCCGGGGATTGCAGCTTCCAGTCTTGCCCTCCGGCCTGGATATCGCCGCTGGCCAAGCGCCCGCGCCAGTTGCCCTGATTCAGATTGCCATCGAGGCCGAGCGCCAATTTGAGCTTCGGCCCTTGCAGGTCGAGCGTCAGTTTCTGGCTTTTGATGTCGCCCTGACCACTGGCGGTCAGCGTTCCCAGCGACGTATCACCGGCCTGGATGCTGCTGCCCTTGAGCTCGATTTTCGCCCGTTGCGCACTGTCGAGGGTCGCGTCCAGGTTCAGGCTTTGCAGGCGATTGTCCTGGAATGTCAGTTGCGAACCTTGCAGCCCAAGCTTGCCTTGCGGCGCCTTCAGCGTACCGGCGACATCGATGCGCCCGTTCAGTTGCCCACGAAGTTGCGGCCAGAGTTGCGCCAGACGCGGCAGGTTGATGTCGATCTGCCCGGCGAGTTTCTGCTGCAGGCTGCCTTTGCCATTGATGCTGTTGTCGCCCAGACGAACGTGCAGCGCATTGAGGTTCCATTGCTCGCCGCCACCGTCAGCCTTGGCCTGAATCACCGCCGGCTGGCCACGCAGTTTGCCTTTCAGATCGAGGTCGGCGGTCAGGCTGAGCTGTTCATTTTTCATCTCGCCTTTGCTGCGCAAGGGCCCAGCCAGGGTGCCCGGCAGTTCCGCCACCCAATACGCCGGGTTGATCGCCGAGAGGTCGAGCGCCGTATCCCAGGCAATGCCGTCGGCGAATTGCAGGTTCAGATGCCCTTCGGCCTTGCCCTGCCCCGCCTGGAGCTCAATCTGTTGCAGGTAGATTTTCGTCAGGTCGCCGCTGAACGGGCTGTTCAGGGTGAAGGCGCCGGCCGGACCGTCCAGTGCGGCGTTGAAACTGCCGAGGTATTTTCCGTCGGTATAGGAGATATCGCCATTGAAGCGGCGCAACGCGACGTCCGGTTCGTCGATCAGCGGATAGAGTCGGTGCCACGGGAAATCCTGCCAGTCGATCTTCGCATCGGCGCTCAGGCCTTTGCTCCAGTCCAACTGCCCGGTGAGTTTGAGGGATTGCTTGTCGTTGGCCGTCAGGTCCAACCCGGCAATCTGCGCGCCCTTGGCGTCGACCTTGCCTTGCAGCAGTAACGCGACCGGGCCTTGCTCGGCGGGCAAAGAGGCTTTGCCGAGCAATTGATAACCGTTTTTCAGATCACCGTCGCCGGTCAGTTCCAGTTGATTGAGTTGCAGCGTGTCCGGCAGGTCGGCACTGGCCTTGAAGCCATCGGCGGTGATCCGCACCTTGGCCGGCAGGTTTTCCACCAAGGGTTGCAGTTCAGCGGTCAGTTGCCCGTTCAGGTAACCGCTGCTGTCGGCTTTCAAGTTCAGGGTTTTCAGCAGATCGCCGTCAACCTTCAACGCCAGTGTCCAAGGCCCCGGGGTCGCCAGGGTCAGATTGCCTTCAGCCTTGAGTGGCCAATTACCGCTGGGCTGCAACAGGCCGGAGAGGTTCAGGCTCAGGTCATCGCGTTGCAACTTCACCGAGTCGATCTGCAAGCCTTGCACCGTCCAGTGCGCCGCCAATTGCAGGCCTTTGAGCGCTTCGCTGCCATTGAACAGCAGGCTGCCGACCTGGACGTCACCCAGCTCGATCGCCACGGGCAACTTCAATTCCGGAAGGCTGAGCGGCCCGCTGCTTTGCTCTTCAGCGCCCGGGGGAAATTGCAGGCTGACCTGGTCAGCCTTCACTTGCTCAAGGCACAGGGTCATGCGCGTCAGGCACAACGGTGACCAGGCGAAAATCACCTTGCTCAGTTCAACCCGGCGGGTGTCTTGCTGCCACAGCACATGATCGGCGCTCCACTGTCCGCCCAAACGGCCCTGGAAATTCTCGACGGTCAGACCCGGTACAAACCCTAAAGCCCAGCGGCTGCCCGTGGCTGTACCCAGCACCGACACCACACTCAGCAGCACCAGCATCAGCAACGCCAGAATCGCCAGCAGCGTTATTTTCAAACCACGATTCAAAGCTCAGGCCCCATGGAAAAGTGCAGTCGAATGCCGCCGTCGTCGTCCAGCGCATGGGCCAGGTCAAGACGGATCGGCCCTACCGGCGAGACCCAGCGCACGCCGATACCCACACCGGTCTTGAGGTTCGGCAATTCGAGTGTATTGAAGGCGTTGCCCTGATCAACGAAGGTCGCGACCCGCCATTTTTCGGCGACGGAATATTGGTATTCGGCGCTGGCTGCGACCATGTAGCGGCCGCCGATGCGGTCGCCCTCGGAGTTTTCCGGGGACAGGCTTTGATAGTCGTAACCGCGCACGCTCTGATCACCACCGGCGAAAAACCGCAGCGACGGCGGGACTGAGCTGAAGCCATTGGTGGCGCTGCCGCCCACCTGCACCCGGCCAAGAAAGCGGTGTTTGTCAAAGACCGTGGTCAAGCCTTTCACCAACGCGGTGCCGTATAGCAAGTTGCTGTCTGAACCCAGGCCTTCTTTCGCCACTTTGGACTCGAATTGCAGGCGATAGCCGTTGTGCGGGTCGATGCGGTTGTCACTTTTCAGGTAGGAATAGCTGACGCCGGGCATCAGCAACGTACTCAAACCCGCGTCGTCACCCAGTGAGTAATCCTCACGCTGCCATTTCAACGACACCACGCGCTGCCAGCCACTGGGTAACTTGCTGTGCCATTCCGGGCCGAGGGTCAGCAGCTTGCTGTGGGTGTCGGTACCGGCGATGTCTTCGTTCTGGTAACCACCGGCAAAACGCAGTTTGTCGGTCAGTGGCGGGTCCAGCGGGATGTCGTAGAACAGCCCGACGTTTTGCCGGGGCGCCGATAGCTCGGCTTCCCAGCCATAACTATGCCCCTGCGGATTGACCCAGTGCCGGGTCCAGTTGGCCTTGATCCGGGGACCGACGTCCGTGGAATAACCCAGGCCCAGGCCCATGGTTCGCGGCTTGCGCGTTTCGAGTTTGACGTCCACCGGGATCACGTCATCTTTGGATGCCGTGGGTGCTGCATCGACGCGCACACCTTCGAAATAGCCACTCGATTGCAACGCCTGATTGAGCTCGGCGATGAGCTCAGAGTCATAAGGCGCTCCGGACTCGAACGGCACCATGCGTTGCAGCAGGTCTTCATCGAAAGGCGTGTCGCCTTCGAAACTGACCTTGCCCAGCGCATAACGCGGGCCGCTGTTGTAGATCAGTTCGATATCGGCCACGCCGGCGCGCGGGTCCACTGACAACTTCTGGCTGGTGAAGTGACCACTGAAAAAGCCGAAGCGCGAGGCTTGATTCTGGATCAGGCGCTTGGCGTCTTCGTAATGACCATGATTGAGCACCGCACCGGTTTTCAGCGAAGCGCCTTGGGGCACACGAAAGGATTTGAGGTCTGCCGCCGGGCCGTCGACGCGAATCGTGACATTGCGCAGGTGTACCGGCTCGCCGGGGTCGATGTTGAGCACCAGGCGCGGCGTCTTGCCACCCTTCACATTACTGTCGATCTGCGGCTGGTAATAACCCAAGGCCTGGGCGGCCTTGCGCGCCTGCTGCTCGGCGCCACGACTGAAGCGCAGCAGCGCTTCTTCGTCACGATCGCCAAGGTTGCCGATATAGCCCTCTACATTGGCTTTCAGCTCATCATTGGACGGTTTGATCCGCACATCCAATTCACTTTGGGCCAGTGCCGCACTGCTGGTTAACAGCATCAGTACGCCACTGGTAAATCTTCCTGGAAACTTCATAGGCACGGATGCTATCACGAGCTTGGGAGCGTGATAGAGCGTGGGGAGGCGTTAAAGTTCTACCGTTTATGCCGTCGCGGTGTGCAAAACCTGCGGATTGGCATGGAAAAAAACGTGCTCGCGGATGGGTCCTACAGCGACCTCGCCGATTTCCTCGTAACCCTGACGTTTATAGAACTCCAGGTAGCGAGGATTCCCGGTGTCGAGGATCACACCCTCGGAGGTTTCATCGACGGCGCACCAGTTATGCACCGCTTGCAGCAGTTGCTCGCCAAAATGTTTGCCCTGAAATTGCGGGTGAATGCCCAGCAGCGGCAACACATGGACCAAGTCCGTGGGCAGACAGGCCGCGACGGCGGCGTGGTAGTCGAGGTAGCGGCGGGTGCAACGAAAACCGGCACTGAGCACCATGCGTAAACGCCAGGCCCAACTTTCGGTGATGCCCAGGCGTCGTTGCGGGGGCGCGATCAGCGCGATGCCAATCAAACGGTCGTTGACCAGCAAGCCAATGGCCGGCAACTCCTGGACAAAGTGCTGTTTGACCAGCTCACGCACGGTCGCCCGCACGCGATGTTCATAACCGGGGCGTTCGGCCTCGAACAGGTAACCAAAGGTCGGTTCGTGGCGGTAAGCGTGGTAAAGCAGGGAGCGCGCTTCGTGGGCATAGCCGCTGTCGAGCATGTGGATATCGGCAAGGGCGGTAGAGGTTTCAGGCATAACGGTTAATCTCCCCGGTACAGCTCAAATGGCTGTGCTCTTCTTGGTACGAGCCTATCGGTGCTGACACAGTTCCCTACTGATCGATATCAGTGTTGACTGTGATGACGCCATCGTCGGAACGCCGCCCGGAACAAGCTCGGCTCCCACAAAGGTATAGACCAGACTCGGACTGTAGGAGTGAGCCTGCTCGCGATGAGGCCCGCATTGGCGATGAAAGACCTACCTCCGGACACGAATCCCCTCACCCCACGCTGGCCCGATTCCTACATGTCAGCTAGCATCGCCCTTTTGCCAGGACTGCCGACCATGAAGATCGTCTCCTTCAACATCAACGGGCTGCGTGCTCGCCCACATCAGCTGGCGGCGCTGATTGAAAAACATCAGCCAGACGTCATCGGCCTGCAGGAAACCAAGGTTCACGACGACCAGTTCCCCCTGGCCGAGGTTCAGGCGCTGGGCTATCACGTGTACTTCCATGGGCAGAAAGGCCATTACGGCGTCGCCCTGCTCTCGCGCAAAGAACCGCTGGCACTGCACAAAGGGTTCGCCACCGATGAAGAAGACGCTCAGCGCCGCTTCATCTGGGGCACATTCGCCGACGCCAACGGCGTGCCGGTGACGATCATGAACGGCTATTTCCCACAGGGCGAAAGCCGCGATCACCCAACCAAGTTCCCGGCCAAGGAACGTTTCTACAGCGACCTGCAACAATTGCTGGAAAGCCAGTTCAGCAACGATCAGCCGCTGGTGGTGATGGGTGACGTCAATATTTCCCCGGAAGACTGCGACATCGGCATCGGCCCGGACAACATGAAACGCTGGCTGAAAACCGGCAAATGCAGTTTCTTGCCGGAAGAGCGCGAATGGATGGCACGCCTGAAAAACTGGGGCCTGGTGGACAGTTTCCGTCACCTCAACCCGGACGTGGCCGATCGTTTCAGTTGGTTCGACTACCGCAGTCGTGGCTTTGAAGACGAGCCCAAGCGCGGGCTGCGGATTGACTTGATCATGGCCTCCCATGGCTTGTTGCCACGGATCAAGGACGCCGGCGTGGATTACGACCTGCGCGGGATGGAAAAACCGTCCGATCACGCGCCGATCTGGCTTGAGTTGAGCTGATCCCAGGCTTTACACAAATCAAAATGTGGGAGCGAGCTTGCTCGCGATTGGGGACTTTCAGCCAACATAGATGTTGGAAGTGCCACCGTCATCGCGAGCAAGCTCGCACATAAGTTAACTGTCATCTTTCGGAAACCTTGCTGACTTATTGTCCCCGCACTTTCTTTGTTTTTTTAAGGTGCGGGCATGACGCTGCGCGTTTTGTTTGTGTTGATGCTGTGCGCCGGCCTGCCATTGACGGCATCGGCCGGTGATTTACCGACAACCGCCAATGGCCCGGTGCTGCGCATCCAGGGTTCCAACACCATCGGTGCGGCCTTGGGTCCGGCGCTGGTCGAAGGCATGCTGCGCGAACAGGGCCTGCTCAAGGTTCACAGCGAAGCACCGGACAAAGCCAACGAACTGCAAGTTGTCGGCGAAACGGCCCAAGGCCATCGCGTCGTGGTGGAGGTCGCGGCCCACGGTTCCAGCACCGGTTTCACCGCGCTGAAAAACAGGTCCGCCGACCTCGCCGCGTCTTCGCGCCCGATCAAGGACAGCGAACGGGTCGACCTCGAACCCTTGGGCGACTTCAAAAGCCCCGACGCCGAACAAGTCATCGCGATCGATGGGCTGGCCATCATCCTGCACCCGCAAAACCCGCTGAACCAACTCGATACCGAACAACTGGCGCGAATTTTCAGTGGCGAAGTCAAAACCTGGGAAGAACTCGGCGGCAGCGGCGGCGCCATTCATTTGTATGCGCGGGATGACCAATCGGGCACCTACGACACCTTCAAGGAATTAGTCCTCAGCCGTCGTGGAAAAACGCTCAACAGCGCTGCGAAACGCTTCGAATCCAGTGAGCAATTGTCCGACGCGGTCAGTCTGGACCCGCAAGGCATCGGTTTCATCGGCCTGCCTTATGTGCGCCAGGCCAAAGCCGTGGCCATCGTCGACGGCCAATCCCAGGCAATGCTGCCACTCAATAGCCTGATCGCCACGGAAGACTATCCGCTGTCGCGCCGGCTGTTCTTTTACCTGCCGCCCCACGCCCAAAACCCTTGGGCCGAGGCCTTGGCGACGTTCGCTCAAAGCAATAAAGGCCAGGCGATTGTCGCGGCCAACGGTTTTATCGCTCAGACCGTCCAGGCCATCACGGTGACGCCGAACGCGCTGATGCCCGAGGCTTACCAGGCGCTCAGTCGCCATGCTCAGCGACTGTCGGTGAATTTCCGCTTTGAAGAAGGCAGTGCCACGCTGGACAACAAGGCCCAGCAAGACCTGTCACGGGTGCTCGACTATATAAAGCAGCACGGCAAGACCAACCGCGAGGTCACGCTGGTAGGGTTTGGTGACGCCAAGAGTGACCCGGCGCGTGCCGATCTGCTGTCGAAGCTGCGGGCGATGGCCGTGCGGCGGGAATTGGTGAAAAGCGGTGTGGTGTTTCGCGAGATCCGCGGTTTTGGCGCCGAAATGCCGGTGGCGACCAATAGCGGCGATGAGGGGCGGATCAAGAATCGGCGGGTTGAGGTTTGGGTGTATTGAGTCAGATGCTGATACGGTGGATCGGCTGACGCTATCGCGAGCAAGCTCGGCTCCCACAGGGGTCACGCTGTACCTGTGGGAGCTGGGCTTGCCCGCGATGAACGATGACGCGGTCTAACTTACTGCCCGCTACGCATCATCTCTTTGGGCACGTACTTGCCGATCTCGAACTTGCCAATGGCTGCGCGGTGTACTTCGTCCGGGCCGTCGGCCAGGCGCAGGGTGCGCTGCATCGCATACATGTAGGCCAGCGGGAAATCGTTGGACACCCCGGCCCCGCCATGGATCTGGATCGCCCGGTCGATTACCCGCAATGCCACGTTCGGCGCAACCACCTTGATCTGCGCGATTTCGCTCTTCGCCACCTTGTTGCCCACGGTGTCCATCATGTACGCCGCTTTTAATGTCAGCAGGCGTGCCATGTCGATTTCCATCCGCGAGTCGGCAATCTTGTCGATATTGCCGCCCAGGCGTGCCAACGGCTTACCGAACGCAGTACGGCTGACCGAGCGTTTGCACATCAATTCCAGCGCCCGTTCAGCCATGCCGATCGAACGCATGCAGTGGTGAATCCGGCCTGGGCCAAGGCGGCCCTGAGCGATTTCGAAGCCGCGCCCTTCGCCCAACAGGACGTTTTCATACGGCACGCGGACGTTTTCGAACAGCACTTCGGCGTGGCCGTGAGGCGCGTCGTCATAACCGAACACAGGCAGCGGACGCACGATCTTCACGCCCGGGGCATCCACCGGCACCAGAATCATCGAGTGCTGCGCGTGGCGCGGTGCATCCGGGTTACTCAGGCCCATGAAAATCAGAATTTTGCAGCGTGGATCGCAGGCACCTGAGGTCCACCATTTTTTGCCGTTGATGACCCACTCGTCACCATCACGCACAGCGCGGGCGGCCATGTTGGTGGCGTCGGAGGACGCGACGTCCGGCTCAGTCATGGCGAACGCCGAGCGGATCTCGCCGCGCAGCAGTGGTTCGAGCCAGCGTTGTTTCTGTTCTTCGTTGGCGTAACGCACCAACACTTCCATGTTGCCGGTGTCGGGTGCCGAGCAGTTGAACGGTTCTGGCCCCAGCAACGAGCGGCCCATGATTTCAGCCAATGGCGCGTATTCGAGGTTGGTCAGGCCGGCACCGAGTTCGGACTCAGGCAGAAACAAATTCCACAGACCTTCAGCCTTGGCCTTGAGTTTAAGTTCTTCCATGATCGCGGTCGGCTGCCAGCGATCACCTTCGGCAACCTGGCGCTCGAACACGGCTTCGGCGGGATAAACGTAAGTGTCCATGAACGCGGTCACGCGCTCACGCAGTTCTTGCACCTTGGGCGAATAAGCGAAATCCATGAGCAATTACCTTCTTGGGCAGAGGTTGTTTAGGTCATGCGATTGATGCTAGAACAGCGCTGATAATTTACCTAGCCTATTCTCGGCGTGTATTAACATTCATCACCGATATATGATCGGGTGATCGCCAAGGCCTCCGGCCACAACGAAATGCCCCAAACAATAAGAGTGCAGCGCAATGAATCTGAGCAAGGTCGACCTCAACCTTTTCATCGTCTTCGACGCGATCTACACCGAAGCCAACCTGACCCGTGCCGGGCAGATTGTCGGCATTACTCAGCCAGCGGTCTCGAACGCTCTGGCTCGCCTGCGCGAGACCTTCAACGATCCGTTGTTTGTACGCACCGCCCAAGGCATGGTGCCGACGCCGATGGCGCAGAACATCATCGGGCCGGTGCGTAACGCCCTCTCTCTACTGCGCGTATCGGTGCAGGAAAGCCGCATATTCAACCCGCTGCAGGCGGTCAAGACCTACCGCATCAGCATGACCGACCTCACTGAAGCGGTGATCCTGCCGCCGCTGTTCCAGCGCCTGCGCCGTCTGGCCCCGACAGTGATCATCGAAAGCTTCCTGTCCAAGCGCCGCGAGACCACCAAGGAACTGGCGGCCGGGCGTCTCGACTTCGCGGTGGATGCGCCGCTCAACACCGACCCGCAGGTGCGTCACGTCAAGTTGATGGAAGACCGCTACGTGTGCGCCATGCGCAAGGGGCATCCGCTGGCGGGTAAAGAGAAATTCACCCTGGATGATTACCTGTCGCTGACCCACATCCACATTTCCAGCCGCCGCAGCGGTCTGGGCCATGTCGACCTGGCTCTGGGGAAGATGGGCATCCAGCGCAAGATCGCGCTTCGGTCCCAGCACTATTTGATGGCCTCGCAAGTGTTACAGCAGACCGACATGGTCATGACCGTGCCGGAGCGCTTCGCCCGTCGCAATGACTTGCACGCCTTCAGCCTGCCGGTCAACGACGTGCCACCGGTGGAAACGCACCTCTACTGGCATGAAAGCACCGACCAGGACCCGGCCAACCGCTGGATGCGCGAGCAGATGATCGAGTTGTGCCAGCAGGTGACGGCGCATGAGAAGAAGCTCGAAAAGGCGTAGGCATCATCGTTCATCGCGGGCAAGCCTTGCTCCTACAGGTTCGGCTCAGATCCTGTAGGAGCGAGGCTTGCCCGCGAAGAGGCCCGCATTGACAGCGAAAACCGCTGCCCCTTGACGTAAACGTCAACCTGCCATTAGCTTAGCGCCATGACCTTTTTCGAGCGCCTCCATGAGCAGCCAGACCTATAGCATTTCCGACCTCGCCCGCGAGCTCGACATCACCACGCGGGCCATCCGCTTTTATGAAGAGCAAGGCCTGCTCAGCCCCGAACGTCGCGGTCAGGAACGCATCTATTCGCCCCGCGACAAGGTCAGTCTGAAACTGATCCTGCGAGGCAAGCGCATAGGCTTCTCGCTGGCCGAATGCCGCGAGCTGATCGAGCTATACGACCCGACCGGTGGCAATCAGAAACAACTGCAAACCATGCTGACCAAAATCGCCGAACGCCGCGAACAGCTGGAGCAGCAAATGCTCGACATCGAACAGATGAAGCTGGAACTGGATACCGCGCAGGAGCGTTGCGTCCAGGCGCTGGAGCAAACGATCAAGAGCCAACAGGTCGTGTAGGAGCTGAGCTTGCTCGCGAAAGCGTCAGGTCAGTCGACATCGATGTTGAAGGCCATACCGCTATCGCGAGCAAGCTTGGCTCCTACAGGGTTCTGTGAACATTCAGACAATTACAACAGGTCCAACGCCATGTCCCTTCCTACCCACGTACGCATTGTCGAAGTCGGCCCACGCGACGGTCTGCAAAACGAAGCCCAGCCCATCAGCGTTGCCGACAAGGTGCAACTGGTCGACGCGCTGACCGCCGCCGGCCTTGGCTATATAGAAGTCGGCAGTTTCGTTTCGCCAAAGTGGGTGCCGCAAATGGCCGGTTCCGCCGAGGTCTTCGCGCAGATCCAGCGCAAGCCGGGCGTCACCTACGGCGCGCTCGCCCCCAACCTGCGCGGGTTTGAAGACGCAATGGCGGCGGGTGTAAAGGAGGTGGCCGTGTTCGCCGCCGCCTCCGAGGCGTTTTCCCAACGCAACATCAACTGCTCGATCAGCGAAAGCCTGGAGCGTTTCGTGCCCATCATGGAGGCGGCCAAACAACACGGCGTGAGCGTGCGCGGTTACGTGTCCTGCGTGCTGGGCTGCCCTTACGAAGGTAACGTCGCCCCCGAGCAAGTCGCCCTGGTTGCGCGCGAGCTCTATGCAATGGGCTGTTATGAAGTGTCATTGGGCGACACGATCGGCACGGGCACCGCTGGCGCCACCCGCAAGCTGTTCGAAGTGGTCTCGGCCAGCGTGCCCCGCGAAAAACTCGCCGGGCACTTCCACGACACCTACGGCCAGGCCATGGCCAACATCTACGCCAGCCTGCTGGAAGGTATCTCGGTGTTCGACAGTTCCATCGCCGGCCTCGGCGGCTGCCCGTACGCCAAGGGCGCCAGCGGTAACGTTGCCACTGAAGATGTGGTTTACCTGCTCAACGGCCTGGGAATCGAGACGGGTATCAATCTGGATGCATTGATTCTGGCCGGTCAGCAGATTTGCACGGTGTTGGGGCGTGTGACCGGTTCGCGCGTGGCCAAGGCTCGCAGCGCACAGTGAGTGTGTCTGGGTGTTACCGCGCGGTCTCAATGGTGGGCGCAAGCGAGTAACACGGAAACAGATTCTAGGGTTTTACCTGAGGCGCAAAACCTTACAAAATCACAAAGCATTGATTTTAAAGTGTTTTTAAAAGTTGGCACGGCTTCTGCTATCTCTACTGCATAACAAGAACAAAAAAAGCAGCAAACCTAATAAAAATAAGACGTAACGACTCTGACATAACAAAAACAACACGGCAGAGACGCAGCTAACAGATTTTTTTGGAGAAGGTGTGCTTTTCAGGGTGCTTTTCGGAGTAACCCGCAACCGGGCAGAGAACAATAAAACTACCCTCAGGTAGCTCCCGAACTGGTTGGATCGCTTAGCGAAAAAGTAGATCAGCGCTCAAAAAAATACGTTTGCTCTTGATCCCGGATGGGGATCGACAAAAACAGCGGTAAAGGGTCACGGTCACTAAAAACAAAAACAGACCGCCCCTCAATAATAAAAAAAGAGCACGCGCAACGACAAAATTAAAGGGGAGCTTCGGCTCCCCTTTGTGCTTTCTGGCATTCAGGTTTTCACTATCCCCTGTGGGAGCGAGCTTGCTCGCGATAGCGGTGGGTCAGTCGACATCTTTGCTGGATGTGCTACCGCTATCGCGAGCAAGCTCGCTCCCACAGGGGTTCCCTTCAGTCTTGGTTACCGCGCAGTTCTTCGATACTGATCTCACGCATACGGAATTTCTGGATCTTGCCAGTCACCGTCATCGGAAACTCCTCGACGAATTTGAAGTAACGCGGCGTCTTGAAGTGCGCGATGCGATCCTTGCACCAGGCTTGCAGCTCTTGCTCGGTAGCGCTGTGGCCAGGGTGGAATTTGATCCAGGCGACAATCTCTTCGCCATAACGCGAGCACGGGATGCCGATCACCTGCACGTCAGCCACCGCCGGGTGGGTGAAGAAGAACTCTTCCAACTCCCGTGGGTAAACATTTTCACCGCCACGGATGATCATGTCCTTGTTGCGTCCGGCAATGCACACATAGCCTTCGTCGTTCATGCTCGCCAGGTCGCCGGTATGCATCCAGCCGGCCTGATCAATGGCTTCCGCCGTGCCTTGCGGGTTGTTCCAATAGCCGAGCATCACGCTGTAACCACGGGTGCACAGTTCGCCAATGGTGCCGCGCGGCACGAGGTTGCCGGCCTCGTCGATGATTTTGCTTTCCAGTTGCGGCTGGGTGCGACCGACCGTGGTTACGCGCAACTCCAGTTCGTCTGACGGACCGGTCTGCAACGACACCGGGCTTGTTTCCGTCATGCCGTAGGCAATCTGCACTTCGTTCATGTGCATTTCGTTGATGACCCGGCGCATCACCTCGATCGGGCACGTTGCACCGGCCATGATCCCGGTGCGCAGGCTCGACAGGTCAAATTCGGCCCGGCTGGGCTGATCGAGCATGGCGATGAACATGGTCGGTACGCCATACAACGCTGTGGCTTTTTCTTCAGCGACAGTGGTCAGGGTCAGCAGCGGATCGAAGGCATCACTCGGGTAAATCATGGTGCTGCCATGAGTGACGCAGCCGAGATTGCCCATGACCATGCCGAAGCAGTGATACAGCGGCACCGGGATCACCAGGCGATCATTGGCGGTCAGGCCCAGGCTTTCGCCGACCATGTAACCGTTGTTGAGAATATTGTAGTGACTGAGGGTCGCGCCTTTCGGGAACCCGGTGGTGCCGGAGGTGTACTGGATGTTCACCGGCTGATCGAAATGCAGGCTGTCCTGGCGTTCTTGCAACTGCTCAGTCGAAACGCTGGCGGCCAGATCGGCCAATTGTGACCACGGCAGGAAACCTGAAGGCGGCTGCGCATCCAGACTGATGACACCGCGCAGGTCGGGCAGGCGTTCACTGTGCAACTTTCCGATGGATTGCTCGGCCAGTTCGGGAACGAGGCCTTGCAGCATCCCGTGATAGTTGGAGGTTTTGAACGCGCCGGCGCAGACCAGCCATTGGCAACCCGACTGCTTGAGCACATATTCGAGTTCGGAGCTGCGATACGCCGGGTTGATGTTGACCAGAATCACGCCGATTTTCGCCGTGGCGAATTGGGTGATGCACCACTGGGCGCAGTTCGGTGCCCAAATGCCGAGACGGTCACCCGCTTGCAGGCCCAGCGCCAGAAGCGCTCTGGCGTGCAGGTCTACGACGTCGGCCAGTTGCTGCCAGGTGTATCGCAACTGCTGATGGCGCACGACCAGCGCCTCCCCGGTCGGGTACTGCGCAACGGTGTTATCGAATGCCTGGCCGATGGTCATCGCCAGCAAGGCTTTGTTTTGGGAACCTCGGGTATAGCTGCGCTGCGGGCTTGCACTGGGTTGATCCATGACGACCCCTATTGTCTTTATTAGTGGGTTGTTGGACCGAGGCATATGAGTAGCCCCGATCGTTCAGAACTGCCTCTACTCTCGCTCAAGTTGACGTTAACGTAAAGGGTGATTGACAGCCATTCGTCACAGGCTTACGTTAACGTAAAGGTGAGAGCCGAATCACTGCCCTCCCCACCCTACAAAAAAGCCAAAAGGTGACCCATGAGCTACCCATCCCTGAATTTTGCCCTCGGTGAAACCATCGACATGTTGCGCGATCAGGTTCAGTCCTTCGTCGCCAAAGAGATCGCACCGCGCGCCGCTCAGATCGACATCGATAACCTGTTCCCCGCTGACCTGTGGCGCAAATTCGGCGACATGGGCCTGCTGGGCATTACCGTGCCGGAAGAGTACGGCGGTGCTGGCCTGGGTTACCTGGCGCACGTGGTTGCCATGGAAGAAATCAGCCGCGGTTCGGCGTCGGTCGCCCTGTCCTACGGCGCCCACTCCAATCTCTGCGTCAACCAGATCAACCGCAACGGCAATCACGAACAGAAATCCAAATACCTGCCGAAGCTGATCAGCGGCGAGCACATCGGCGCCCTGGCCATGAGCGAGCCGAATGCCGGTTCCGACGTGGTCTCGATGAAACTGCGCGCTGACAAACGTGGCGACAAGTACGTGCTCAATGGCAGCAAGACCTGGATCACCAACGGTCCTGACGCCAACACCTACGTGATCTACGCCAAGACCGACCTGGAAAAAGGCCCGCACGGCATCACCGCGTTCATCGTCGAGCGCGACTGGAAAGGCTTCAGCCGCAGCAACAAGTTCGACAAGCTCGGCATGCGCGGCTCGAACACCTGCGAACTGTTTTTCGATGACGTCGAAGTGCCGGAAGAAAACATCCTCGGCGTGCTCAACGGCGGCGTGAAAGTATTGATGAGCGGCCTCGACTACGAGCGCGTCGTCCTTTCAGGTGGCCCGACCGGCATCATGCAGGCCTGCATGGACTTGATCGTTCCCTACATCCACGACCGCAAGCAGTTCGGCCAAAGCATCGGCGAATTCCAGTTGATCCAGGGCAAAGTCGCCGACATGTACACCCAGCTCAACGCCAGCCGCGCCTACCTGTACGCCGTGGCCCAGGCTTGCGAACGTGGCGAAACCACGCGCAAGGACGCTGCCGGCGTGATCCTCTACAGCGCCGAACGCGCCACGCAAATGGCCCTCGACGCGATCCAGATTCTGGGGGGCAACGGTTACATCAATGAATTCCCGGCGGGTCGTCTGCTGCGTGACGCCAAGCTGTACGAAATCGGCGCCGGTACCAGTGAGATCCGTCGCATGCTCATCGGTCGCGAACTGTTCAACGAAACCCGCTAAACGGAGCTGTCCATGGCTATCCTGCATACCCAGCTCAACCCCCGTTCGGCGGAATTCGCGGCCAACAGCGCGGCGATGCTCAAACAGGTCGACGCCCTGCACACCCTGCTCGCCCAAGTGCAGCAAGGTGGCGGCCCGAAGGCACAAGAACGCCACACTTCGCGAGGCAAGTTGCTGCCCCGCGAGCGGATCAACCGCCTGCTCGATCCGGGCTCGCCGTTTCTTGAGATCAGCCAGCTGGCGGCCTACGAGGTGTACGGTGAAGACGTTCCAGCCGCTGGCGTGATCGCCGGGATCGGCCGCGTGGAAGGCGTCGAGTGCATGATCGTCGCCAACGATGCCACGGTGAAAGGCGGCTCTTACTACCCGCTGACCGTGAAAAAACACCTGCGCGCCCAAACCATCGCCCAGCAGAATCGCCTGCCGTGCATCTATCTGGTGGACTCTGGCGGCGCCAATTTGCCGCGCCAGGATGAAGTGTTCCCGGATCGCGAGCACTTCGGACGAATCTTCTTCAACCAGGCCAACATGAGCGCCATGGGCATTCCGCAAATTGCGGTGGTCATGGGCTCCTGCACCGCCGGTGGCGCGTATGTGCCAGCGATGGCTGACGAAGCGATCATGGTTCGTCAGCAGGCGACGATTTTCCTCGCCGGCCCACCGCTGGTGAAAGCCGCGACCGGTGAAGTGGTCAGCGCCGAAGACCTTGGCGGGGCCGATGTGCATTGCAAGATCTCCGGGGTGGCCGACCACTACGCCGAGAGCGATGAACACGCCCTGGCCATTGCCCGACGCAGTGTCGCCAACCTTAACTGGCGCAAACTCGGCGAGCTGCAACAACGTGCGCCGATTGCTCCGCTGTACAGCAACGACGAGCTATACGGCGTGGTGTCGGCGGACGCCAAGCAACCGTTCGATGTACGCGAAGTCATTGCGCGCCTGGTCGACGGTTCGGTGTTTGACGAATTCAAGGCACTGTTCGGGACCACACTGGTCTGCGGCTTTGCCCACTTGCACGGTTACCCGATCGCGATCCTCGCCAACAACGGCATCCTGTTCGCCGAAGCCGCGCAGAAAGGCGCGCACTTCATCGAACTGGCCTGTCAGCGCGGCATTCCGTTGCTGTTCCTGCAAAACATTACCGGGTTCATGGTCGGCCAGAAATACGAGGCCGGTGGCATCGCCAAGCATGGCGCGAAACTGGTGACCGCCGTGGCGTGCGCCAAGGTGCCGAAATTCACCGTGATCATTGGCGGCAGTTTTGGTGCCGGCAACTACGGCATGTGCGGGCGAGCCTACGACCCGCGCTTCCTGTGGATGTGGCCGAACGCTCGCATCGGCGTGATGGGCGCCGAGCAAGCCGCTGGGGTGTTGGTGCAGGTCAAACGCGAGCAGGCCGAGCGCAGTGGTCATGGTTTCAGCGCCGAGCAGGAAGCCGAGATCAAGCAACCAATCCTCGATCAATATGAAGAACAGGGTCACCCCTACTACTCCAGCGCACGGCTGTGGGACGACGGTGTCATCGACCCGGCGCAGACCCGCGATGTGCTGGCCCTGGCCTTGTCCGCGTCGTTGAACGCGCCTATCGAACCGAGCCGCTTCGGCGTGTTCCGGATGTGATCGGGAGAAAACCATGAGCGACTTCAATACCCTCGAACTGCTGACCGACCCACGGGGTTTCGCCACCCTGTGGCTCAGCCGCGAAGAAAAGAACAACGCGTTCAACGCTGAAATGATCCGCGAACTGATCCTCGCGCTGGATACCGTGGCCAGCGACACCAGCCTGCGCTTTTTGCTGGTGCGCGGGCGCGGCAAGCATTTCAGCGCCGGCGCAGACCTGGCGTGGATGCAGCAGTCGGCCGAGCTCGATTACAACACCAACCTCGACGACGCCCGGGAACTGGCGGAATTGATGTACAACCTCGCCAAGTTGAAAATCCCGACAGTGGCCGTGGTGCAAGGTGCGGCATTCGGCGGTGCACTGGGCCTGATCAGTTGCTGCGACATGGCCATTGGCGCCGATGACGCGCAGTTCTGCCTGTCGGAAGTGCGCATCGGCCTGGCGCCAGCGGTCATCAGCCCGTTCGTGGTGCAAGCCATTGGCGAACGCGCTACACGCCGTTATGCCCTGACTGCCGAACGTTTCGGCGGGCAACGGGCGCGGGAAATCGGCTTGTTGTCGGAGAGCTATCCGGCCACTGAGCTGGAGCAAAAGGTCGATCAGTGGATCGACAACCTGCTACTCAACAGCCCGGCCGCCATGCGCGCCAGCAAGGATCTGCTGCGCGAAGTCAGTCACGGCGAATTGACTCCGGCACTGCGCCGCTACACCGAAAATGCCATCGCCCGTATCCGCGTCAGCCCTGAAGGTCAGGAAGGCCTGCGCGCTTTTCTGCAAAAACGTCCGCCGAGCTGGCAGGCCCCCACCACGAAGGAGCCGCGTTGATGAGCGCACCTGTTCTCACCACCCTGCTGGTGGCCAACCGTGGCGAAATCGCCTGCCGCGTGATGCGCACCGCCAAAGCCCTGGGCCTGACCACCGTGGCCGTGCACAGCGCCACTGACCGTGACGCGCGCCACAGCCGCGAAGCGGATATCCGCGTCGACCTCGGTGGCAGCAAAGCCGCCGACAGTTACCTGCAAATCGACAAACTGATTGCTGCCGCCAAGGCCAGCGGTGCTCAGGCGATTCATCCGGGTTATGGCTTTTTGTCGGAGAACGCCGGGTTCGCCCGCGCGATTGAAGAGGCAGGCCTGATTTTCCTCGGCCCACCCGCCTCGGCCATCGACGCCATGGGCAGTAAATCCGCGGCCAAAGCGCTGATGGAAACCGCCGGCGTACCGTTGGTCCCCGGCTATCACGGCGAAGCGCAAGACTTCGACACCTTCCGCGATGCCTGCGAACGCATTGGTTATCCGGTGCTGCTCAAGGCCACCGCCGGCGGTGGCGGCAAAGGCATGAAAGTGGTCGAGGATGTCAGCCAGTTGGCCGAAGCCCTGGCCTCGGCACAGCGTGAAGCGAAATCGTCCTTCGGCGATTCGCGGATGCTGGTGGAGAAGTACCTCCTCAAACCGCGTCATGTGGAAATCCAGGTCTTCGCCGATCAGCATGGCAACTGCCTGTATCTGAATGAACGTGACTGCTCGATCCAGCGTCGGCACCAGAAAGTCGTCGAGGAAGCCCCCGCGCCAGGCTTGAGCCCGGAACTGCGTCGTGCCATGGGCGAGGCGGCTGTGCGTTCGGCGCAAGCCATCGGTTATGTCGGTGCCGGCACCGTGGAGTTTTTGCTGGATTCGCGCGGTGAGTTCTTCTTTATGGAGATGAACACGCGCCTGCAGGTGGAACACCCGGTCACCGAAGCCATCACGGGGCTCGATCTCGTGGCCTGGCAGATTCGTGTGGCTCGTGGCGAAGCGCTGCCGATGTCCCAGGCCGAGGTTCCGCTGATCGGTCACGCGATTGAAGTGCGGCTGTACGCCGAGGACCCGGCCAATGACTTCCTGCCGGCCACCGGCCGCCTGGACCTGTATCGCGAATCCGCCGCAGGCCCGGGACGTCGGGTTGATAGCGGTGTCGAGGAAGGCGATGAAATTTCGCCATTCTACGACCCGATGCTCGGCAAGCTGATTGCCTGGGGCGAGGACCGTGAACAGGCGCGTCTGCGCTTGCTGAGCATGCTCGATGAGTTTGCGATTGGCGGGCTCAAGACCAATATCAACTTCCTGCGCCGGATCATCGCGCACCCTGCGTTTGCGGCGGCAGAGCTGGACACCGGGTTTATCCCGCGTTTTCAGGAGCAATTGTTGCCAGCGCCCTCGGACCTCGATGACGCGTTCTGGCAAGCCGCTGCGCAGGCGGTTGCCCAGAGCCAGCCAGCTTCACCGCGCGCTGATGACGTGAGTTCGCCGTGGGGGATCAGTAATGGTTTCCGTGCCGGATTGCCGAAGGAAATCACCCTGCACCTGAGCTGCGAAAACCAGGACCGGGCGTTGACCCTGGGC
Organism: Pseudomonas sp. OV226; assembly: GCF_003148705.1. Lineage (NCBI taxonomy): Bacteria > Pseudomonadati > Pseudomonadota > Gammaproteobacteria > Pseudomonadales > Pseudomonadaceae > Pseudomonas > Pseudomonas sp. OV226. Next base: position 104,669 of record NZ_QGGS01000011.1, read on the forward strand.
GACATCTGCACGGCGCAACTCAAAGGCGAGCAATTGCTGACCGAGCACAACGGCGTGCGCCGCCAGCATCGGACCCTCCGTCGTGGCGACTCTGTCTATCTGCAATGGGAAGGTGAACTGCGCCGTATCGAGTCCTACGACCCGATCAGCGCCGTCGAAGCCAGCCACAGCCATCAGGGCGGTCTCACGGCCCCGATGAACGGCAGCATCGTGCGAGTCCTGGTGGAGGCCGGGCAAACGGTCGAAGCCGGGGCGCAATTGGTGGTGTTGGAAGCAATGAAAATGGAGCACAGCATTCGTGCGCCCCACGCGGGTGTGATCAAGGCCTTGTATTGCCAGGAAGGCGAAATGGTCAGCGAAGGCAGTGCGTTGGTCGAACTGGAAGAAGCGTGAAATGAAGATCGGTCCTACGTTTTGCGAGGACCGATCTGATTAGAATTTGGCCGTTGCCTGAACCACTACGCCGAGTATTCGACACTCCTCGGTGAAAAGGGCTTTCGGATACGTCGGATTGAGCGGGACCAGGTAACGCTGCCCGCCCTCTTCGATCAGTTTGCGAAAGGTCGCCTCGGTGCTGTCCGACCACTGCGCGATCACCAGTTTTCCGGGCTCTGGCACAATGGCCGGATCGACCAGGATCATCATGCCCTCGGCGATACTTATGCCCGTGGGCGCAGTCATCGCATCGCCCACCACCTCCAGCCAAAACGCAGCACCCTGCGCGTGGTAATCGGTCAGTTCGAAACGCGGCTTGCCGTAGACCGATAACTCACCGTCACGCACTTGCGCGGGCTCCCGCCAGTCACTGACCGGGTAGCGGAAGTACGGGTTGTACTTGTGTGTCAGGCAAGGCTCGTCATCCTGCAAGACCTCGCGAATCACCATCGCCACTTCCAGAAAATCCATCCCGAGCGCGCGCAAGACACGATTCATGTCTTCGATGCTCGGCGAACGGCGTTTATTCAGCCAGTGACCCACGCCACCCTGGGACATCCCGAGGCGGTCGGCGAGTACCTCTTGAGTGACTTTGAGCTCACTCATCTTGGCTTTGACCAACTCAATCCATTTATCCATGTGCGGCACGATACGTGGGGTACTCCGACCAACAAAACACAAATTGTAGTATTTAAATCCCTGTCACAAATACAGTTCGTACTAGGATGGATTCACGGATCTGAATCTATCACGGAGCTTGCCATCGTCATGACGTTACCCAGCAACGACCTGCCAGACATGCAAATCGATACCACCCTGACCTCGCCAAAAGGCAGTGCTGCCGCGCAACGAGCATTGGATTACTACTTGAAACCAACTGTGTCCGAAGCCGCGACGGTCGAGCGTTTCTTTGATGTGAACCCGGGTATCAGTGCTGAAGAAGCACTGGTTCATGCCTCGGATTTGTTGCGATGCGCTGCGGCGACTGCACACGAGTCCGCCAGTAACCTGCACGGTGCAAGCCGCGACCTGGCGTTTTCGACGGTGCACATGATCGACATGGCCAAGGCGATGATCGATCGGTCATTGCAAGCGCATCAGAACGTGTGAAGCGAAGGTACTTCTGGGGAAGACGGGAAAGAATTTTCCCATCGTGCAGATAAATTCATTTGACTTGCAAACGAGAATGATTATTATTGCATGCAGCTGGTCGCGAGATCAGTCGATTGTCCAAATGACCTTAGGTCGGTCTTCTGGACTATCTCCTCATCAGGCTAATCACGGTTTTTGACCCGGCTTTTTGCCGGGTCTTTTTTTTGCCAGTTATTCTGGCTTTTACCTTCAGGCTAATGAAGTCTTTGGGTGCTGCAAATTCGATGGCGCGGATAATATCAAAAGAATATCGGTTGGCAAGAGAAGCCCGGCATCATTGGGCCAAACCAATGTAAAAATAGCACTTGAGAATCAATCGCACAGTCTCTAAGCTGCGTCGGCGTCAAGGAGGACGCCCCCCTCTGCACCCCGCAATTTCCCTCGGTTTCCCCCCTGTCTTGCGTGTAAAGTAGCCGCCATAAAATCATATTCTGGATATCGATTATGACCGTGGCTAAATCTTCCTTCGACATCAGTGCAAACTTCGACAGTGGCAACATTGAAGTGCTGGATATCAGCAATCCGCTTCAAGCATTGCTGGCCATCAAACCCGACACCCGCAGCCAACACTTTCAATGGTTCCACTTCAAGGCCAGCGGTCTTCACGTCGGTCAGGAGCACTGGTTTCGCCTGAACAACGCCAGCAAGTCCTCCTATAACAAGGCTTGGGACGGCTATCAGGCCGTTGCGTCCTACGACCACGTCAACTGGTTCCGCGTACCCACCATCTTCGAAGGCGACTGCCTGCGCTTCAGCCTCGAAGCCACCGCGACCCACGCCTGGTTCGCCTACTTCGAACCCTATAGCCGTGGCCGTCACGACTGGTTGATCGAACAGGCATTGACCAAAGCTGGCACCGAACTGTTGGCCACCGGCAAGAGCGTCGAAGGGCGTGACATTCAATTGCTGCGTAAAGGCACGGGTGCCGAAGGCCGGCGCAAAGTCTGGATGATCGCTCAGCAACACCCCGGCGAACACATGGCCGAATGGTTCATGGAGGGCGTCATCGAACGCCTGGAAAAACACGATGACCCGGTATTGAACAAACTGCTGGCCAGCGCCGACCTGTACCTGGTGCCGAACATGAACCCGGACGGCGCCTTCCATGGTCATCTGCGCACCAACGCCATGGGGCAGGACCTGAACCGTGCCTGGCAGAGCGCCAGTCAGGAAACCAGCCCGGAAGTGCTGTTCGTTCAGCAGCAGATGGAAAAGTATGGCGTCGACCTGTTCCTCGACATCCACGGCGATGAAGAAATCCCCTACGTGTTCACCGCTGCCTGTGAAGGCAACCCTGGATACACGCCGCGAATCGAAAAACTCGAAGAGCATTTCCGCAGCCATCTGAAACACCTGACCAAGGACTTCCAGACCAAGCATGGCTACACCCGTGATGAGCCGGGTAAAGCCAACATGACCTTGGCTTGCAACAGCGTCGGTCAGAAATTCGATTGCCTGTCCTTGACCCTGGAAATGCCGTTCAAGGACAACAACGATTCGCCGAATGCGCTCACTGGCTGGTCCGGAAAACGCTCGAAGCAATTGGGTAAAGACGTGTTGACCACCGTCGCCGACATGATCGACACCCTGCGCTGATTACCCGGCTCATGTAGCAGCTGGCGTAGCCTGCGTTCGGCTTATGTAGCAGCTGCCGAAGGCTGCGTTCGGCTGCGAAGCAGTCGTAAAAACCAACACCGCGGTGTTTCAGATCAACCGCGGTGTTTTTGATGACGACTGCTTCGCAGCCGAACGCAGCCTTCGGCAGCTGCTACATAAGCCGAACGCTGCCTTCGGCAGCTGCTACAGGGATCAGCCGCGACCCTTGCCCCGCAACATGCTGTCCAGCACGTCATCACGCCGCACCCAACCGTGAAACAACGCCGCCGCCAAGTGCAGCAACACGGTCAAAAACAGCAGATACGCCAAGTACCCATGCGCCTTGCGCAGGAACGCGAACACCTGAGCATTGGCCGGCAGGATCGACGGCAGCTGGATTGAATGGCTCAGCATCACCGGGTCGCCCGCTGCCGAAATCATTGCCCAACCGAGCAACGGCAACACAAACATCAATGCGTACAGCAAAAGGTGCGAAGCCTTGGCCGCCAGCACCTGCCACCCCGGCAGGTCTTCTGGCAAGGGTGGCTGTTGCGTGGAAAAGCGCACGAACACACGCACGATCACCAGCAGCAATATCGCAATGCCCAACGGCTTGTGCAGATGAATCAACCACTCATGGCGCTCGGACACCGAGGCCACCATTCCCGCACCGATAAACAGCATCGCAATAATCATCAGCGCCATCAGCCAATGCAGCAGCCGCGCCAATGGCGCGAAATGGTTCGGTTGAGCGCTCATTGTCGAGCCTCCTGTTTAGCGGCGGGCAACTGACTGACTTCACTGGTGCGACGCAAGTAGGAACTGGCGTAACCGGCTGAACGAGCAGCGAGCAACGGGTCGTCGGAACCTTCGATACCGCTGGGCAGCACGAGCGGATCGTAGTTGATGTCGCGGCACTCGCCATTGAGCTGTGGCTGAGTGCGCTCCAGCACCAAGGTGCCGGCATTCAACACTTTACGACCGTCAGGCCAGGCCTTGCTGGCGTCGTTGACCGGGTCTTCCGGGTTCGCCAGCGTGATCTTCAACTGCCAACGCAACGGCCCGGCCGACAAGCGCTGAACCAGGTCTTTCTCAAGAAAATCACTGCCCTCAGGCGCGGCGGCACCCGCCGCATCCTGAGCCACCGGCACCATGTTCCAGCGCACTGCCTGGCGTTGACCGGCAGCATTCACCAGGTAAAACGCGTTGACGCTGTTGTACGACTCTGTCGCATAACTGGCCGACGGCTTGGCGGTTTTGATCCAGGCCAGGAACGGCGCCGCTTCCGGGTGGGAGCCGAAAAACGCCGGAACCGCCGCAGGGTTGGGTTTGCCGGTGGCGGGATCCGGCGACTGGGCTTGCTGCAGTTGGTAGAACGCCTCAGGGCTGCCCACCGGGAATACCGGCATGCTGTTCATGCCGGTGCGCCACTGCTGACCGTTGGCCTGAGTGAAACGCAACGCCAGGCTACGAATCGGCACGGCGCTGTCCGGTGCGTAAGGATTGCCGGCAGGCAACGCGAACCGCCCGACCACCGGGGTCTGAGCCTCGCTGAACACTTGGGCGCTGGAAAAGGGGCGCGCCTCGGCGGTGCTTTCAAAATGACCGATCACGCACACACCTTTGGCGTGGTTACGACGGAATCCAGGGTGCACACCGTTGTTGGTTTCCAGCACATTGATCAGTTTTTTGGGTGTCAGACGCTGTGGGTCAAAGGTGCCGTTGACGTAGGCAAAGGCCCCGGCCAACGCGGCGACCACCACGGCGATGCCGGTCAAACGCAGTGTCAGGCTTGCGCCACTCAGCGGTGGCCGTGTGGGCGGTGTTGAGCGATCAACCATGAAAGACTCCAGGGCCATCGGCCATAGGGGGAAGGACCTATGAGACGAACGTCACGTAGGATTATTCCCCCTGAACTGTAGTTTCTTTCAAATCACCGCGAGCGACGAATACCAGAGGCCCGTTACACGGGGTTAAAACGCGCCTCACGTTTATCGAGAAAAGCCTGCATGCCTTCTTGTTGCCCAGGGGTGGAAAACAACCCATGGAACGCCCTTCGCTCGTACAGCAGACCTTCGCGCAATCCAGACTCCAGCGCACGATCAACCGCTTCGCGCGCCGCCATGGTAGCGGTCTTGGCAAAACCGGCGATGGTCTGCGCCGCTGCCAGGGACTCCTCCAGCAGATCGGCGGCGGCAATCACTCTCGACACCAACCCCGCCCGTTCGGCTTCCTGGGCAGACATCGAACGTCCGGTCAGAATCATGTCCATGGCTTTGGATTTGCCGATCAGATGCGTGAGACGCTGGGTGCCCCCGATGCCTGGCATCACGCCCAGTTTGATCTCCGGTTGAGCAAATTGCGCGTTGTCGGCAGCAAAGATCAGGTCGCACATCATGGCTAACTCACAACCGCCGCCAAAGGCATATCCGGCGACGGCTGCCAGTTTGGGGGTACGTAACGCGGCAAAGGCTTCCCACCCGGCAAAGTAATCCTCGTGAACCATGTCCAGATATGACTTTTGCTGCATTTCCTTGATATCGGCGCCAGCGGCGAAAAAATCCTCCGTACCCGTCAGGACGAAACACCCCACCTGCGGGTCCCGATCCAGTCGTTGCAGGATGTCCAGCAATTCGCGCATGAGTTCATCATTCAGGGCGTTCCGGGCTTGCGGGCGGTTGAGACGAATCAATACGACTCGATCATGACGTTCGATCAATGTGTACATGGTGACCTCGTTGAATAATGGTTGAATGGCGAGCACTTGCTCACACCTCAGGAATCCCAGATCGCGCCATAGGCCGGAATACCCCGACCTTCCATTTCCTCTACCACACGTTGAGTCAGTGCCTGGTTGGAAATGCAGATCACGGCCTCTGCACCGGTCGCTTGAACTGCGTCATAGGCCAGTTGCACCAGATCGGGTTTGCCGAGCACATCGGTGTCCCAGATCAAGGCGTCGGGCTCGGCCCGGAGAATCTCCTCCACCAGTTCGTCACCGTAGGTTTTGCGTGGGTTGCGGGTCGACCAGATCAGATGTATCGGTACCTGCCTGGCAAGAAGATGAGGCAGCACCGGGCCAATACCACTACCGGTCGCGATATACACCACCGACTTGAACAGGGTTTCTATGTGCGCCACACCTGCGGTGGTAATGCCTTTGACCCAGACGTGAGTCGGCATTTGCTCGATGAATTCGCCGGTCCAGTCCCCGGCACGGGAAATGATCAGGCGGAAACCGGCCTGCCCCGGCGCGGGAATGTTGGCAAACGAATGCCATTCCAGCAGCGGATTGAGACTGATGGCGTTTGACGAACCTGCAAACGGCGTGACATGCCCGAACCGGGCAATCACAGCGTGGGATGAAGTCCTGAGTAACTGCACCGGCACTTTGCGTAAACGCAGCCATGGCAGCGCAATACTGAACGTCAGGACCACCAGCATCCAAAAGGGAACAGAAGTGGCCAGTACTTCTTGCAACGGCACTTGCGGGTTCTGATCACGGGCAAACACAAAGGTCGATACCCAAAACAAAGCGAGCGCCGTCCAGCCACCGAAGCGATGTGTTCGTTCGAATCCATTGTGGAAACGTGAGCGAATCCCGGGATGCGCCATGGTCGCTATCAGCAACAACACGCCCAGCAGTGCTGCGTTCACCCACAGAAGCGCTGTCGAAACGCCGCCCTTGTCATCAATCCAATGCCAACCCAATGAGCCTAGCAATGCCACGAACCAGCCAATGGCTGCCAAGGCTGCGCCGCTGTGCAGCCCACCAAAGTGATAGACCTTGGCCAATGAACGACGAATCGGCAGCGGCCAACGGGTGGGAGCCCGGGTGGCTAGCCAGAACAGCAGGTTGATGACGTATTGCTGACGAATCAAAATCGCCAACGACAGATTCGCCAACACCAACCCCGCCAGCATTTCCAGTGCAACACCGGAGGGGGTCCACCATTGCCCCGCGTTCAACCCATGCGCCAGCGCGGCACCATTAAGTACCAGTACCAATGCCACAAGGCGGTTGTAATGAGAGAACACCGACAGCGTTCCGAGCCGTCGCCAAATCGCACGCTTGGCGGGTAGACCGCCGGCGGTGCTCATGCGCTCACCGTTGGTACAACATTGACATCAAGCCTGGCCTGTTGCGCTTGTTCCAGCAGCAGCCGCTTGTCGACTTTACCCCGTGACGTCAGGGGAATGTGGTCCACAGCGATGATCAACGAAGGTACGCAATAGTAGGCGAGGCGCTCCTCGCAGAGACGTCTCGCCTCTTCGACATCGGTGGACGCGGGGCTGACGAAGGCAACCAGATGACGACTGTCGAGTTTCAGCGTGACCGCCCTCTCGCAGGAGGCGCACGACTCCAGCACCGCGGACACGCTATCGAGTTCAACCCGAAAACCCCGCACCTTGACTTGATCATCGACGCGCCCCAAGTGTTCGAGCTCGCCATCTTCTGTCCAGCGTCCCAGGTCGCGAGTGCGAAACATCATCCGGTTCTCACCGAGAAAGGGATCGGGGCGATAACGTTCGGCAGTGAGAGCGGTATTCCCCAGGTATCCGGCCGTCACGCAATCCCCGCCAGCCCACATCTCCCCTTGCACCCCTGTGGCACAAGGTCGACCGTTTTCATCGAGTACGTACACCGTGTTATTGGGCGTGGGTTTGCCGATGGTCAGGGCCTTACCGGTCTGGTAGCGCTGCATGGTGTTGACGATGGTGGTTTCGGTCGGTCCGCAGGCATTGAAAAAAATGCAGAACGAAGACCAGCGATCGGCCAGCGGCTGTGGACACGGCTCACCGGCAACGGCAACGACCTTGACCTGCTGGCAACGTTCCGGATCGAGCGTGCCGAGAATCGACGGCGTGGCGATCAGTACATCGCATTGTTCGGCAGTCTGAGCAATGTCTTTGCCACGGATCATTAACGTCGCGCCATGGGCCAGGCAACCCAAAATCTCCCAGGCGGCCATATCGAAGGCGATGTTTAGAATCTGCCCGACCTTGAGCCCAGGCTTCATGCCGAGGTTGCCAGGTTCCGTCAGCAGAATATTGCAGACATTACGCTGGGTAACCCGAACCCCGTTGGGCTGTCCGGTGGTACCGGAGGTGAACAAAAGGAAGCACAGGTGATCCGGGGTCATTAACGGCGTACAGGCCACGTTCAATTCGTCCGATTGCATTGACGCCTCGGACATGAACGTATCGAGGCAAATGCAGTGCTGCGCCGCAGTCAGGGGAATCTGCGACTGCAGGTTCGACAGCGTCAGCACCAAACGTGTGTTGGCAACCTCCATGATGTGGCGCAATTGCGTCGCAGGGGTGATCCCCACGTGCTGGGGAATGTAGGCCGCGCCTGCTTTCAACGCGGCCAACATGCCTACCAGCATGGGGATCGACCGTTCCACGAACAAGGCAACGTGATCACCTGGATTGACGCCTTCCTTTATCAACAAGGCAGCCAGTCGATTGGCCTGTCTGTTCAATTCTCGGTAGGTGATGGATTCACCCAGGCAATGGGCCGCAACACCTTGTGGGTTGGTCACGGCTTGCGCTTCGATTGCATGATGAATCAAGGAGAACGCTGGCTTGACCGTCGGCCCACAAGCAAAAGGCTGCCAAAGCTCCTGATCGACTGCGGACACAGGCATCGCACAATAGGCTAATGCTGGTTTGAGGGTGATTGCGTGCTCTTGCATGAAAAAAGTCTCAACGGGCTCAATGTGTAAGCTCAAGGCCGGCTGAACTGAGTGCCGGTTGCGCTTGTTATGAGGGTTGAGCCACGACGCTTGATGCCGTTACATGGATTACAACCAGATAGGAACAGTCCTACAGAAAGTGGACCGTGGGATTTTCTTTTCCAGTAGAGGGAATAACCTGCAGTAGCCGGCGTCTTCCTTGTCAATGCCGCCCTTCACTGACTCAAGACACACCCTTCCCCATGAACGATATCGACGAACAACTCAGAGAAATCATTCCCAGGCTGCGGCGTTTCGCGGTGTCGCTGACGCGCAATCCCAGCGCTGCCGACGATCTGGTGCAGTCGAGCCTGGAGCGCGCCCTGTCGAGTTGGGGCGACAAACGCCCCGAGGGCGACTTGCGCGCCTGGCTGTTTTCAATCCTTTATCGCCAGTTTCTGGATGCCCACCGCCGTTCCCGGCGCTATGCGCGGATGCTCGAATTCTTTACCGGGCGTGACGACGCACAACCATCGGTCGAGCGCACGGTGATTGCCCAATCGACACTGCAAGCCTTCGATCAGCTCACCACCGAACAGCGCGCGCTGCTGCTCTGGGTGTCGGTGGAAGGTTTGAGTTATAAAGAGGTCGCCGCGATTCTCAACGTCCCTACCGGCACCGTGATGTCCCGCCTGTCCCGCGCACGCCAGGCCTTGCGCCAGCTCAGCGACGGCGAAATCACCAGCCCTTCTCTGCGGATACTCAAATGATCAGCATGCCCCCGAGCGAGCGTGACCTGCACGCCTACGTCGATCACCAGCTCAACGACGCCGACCGACACCTGATGGAAACCTATCTGGCCAGTCACCCTGAAGTGGCCGTGCAAGTGCGCGCCTGGCAGCAGGATGCTCAACAATTGCGCGCCGCCCTGAGCGGCACGCTGCAACTCCCCGTCAATCAGGACCTCGACCCGGCGCTGATTCGCCAGCGCCTAAAACACCAGTCCCGTCGTCATCTGGCCAGCGCGGCGGTGCTGTTGATCGCTGTTGCCGTGGGTGGATTGAGCGGCTGGCAAGCGCGCGAGATGACCCTGGCCAGCGCCCAGACGCCGATGGCCGATGCCATGCAGGCTTATCGCCTGATCGCCCAGCAAGGCATCCTGCCGGCGGACTACAAAGCCGTCGCCGACGGCGACATGCAAGGTTGGCTCGACCGTTATTTCACCCAGGCCCATCGCCTGCCTGACTTGTCGAGTTCAGGCTTCAAACCGGTCAGCGGCCGTTTGCTCAGTACCGAACAAGGGCCGGCGGCCATGGTGGTTTACGAGGATCAGGGCGGGCACAAGATCAGCTTCTACGTGCGCCCACCAGGCCCGAAAAACAATTTGCTGCCACGAGGCAGTCGCAGCGACGGCGAGTTGCAGGCCGAGTACTGGTCCGGCGGCGGCTACAACTATGCGATGGTCAGCCCGAGCGACACGCCAGCAGCGCAGATGCTCAAGAAAACGGTGCAGTTCTGATTCGTTTCAGGTGGGTGTAAAACGCGGCGTCCGTCGACATGACTGGAAGGGAAATTCCCCAACTGGTTACACTACGCCGCCGCTGCTCGGGGAGCCGGCCTGACGATTTCGGGGTGACATGACCATGGCCGCTCGACCGCCTGACCGTTCGCGACTCACACCGCGCTTGCCTTCCTTGCGCGGCCTGTTCGGCAAGACGCTCGCGGCCCCTGCCTGCGGGATGGCGGCAGGTAAAGCCGTCCACGACTACTTTCGGCAAAAGGCCCATGCCCAGGGTTATACCCTCAGCCATAGCCAGCAGCGCGTGATCGACTGCATGGCACAGCACGCCACGGCGCTGCTGGGTGCGTCGGCGAAAACGCCGCCCGGTCTTTACTTGCATGGTGCGGTCGGGCGCGGCAAGAGCTGGTTGCTCGACGGTTTCTTCCAGGCGATCCCTATCGAGGCAAAACAGCGCCTGCACTTCCATGAGTTTTTTGCGCAATTGCACCAGGGCATGTTCATCCATCGCGATCAGCCCGATGCGCTGGCATCCACCCTCGATGAGCTGCTGAACGATTGCCGGGTGTTGTGTTTCGACGAGTTTCACGTCCATGACATCGGCGATGCGATGCTCATCACGCGACTGTTCAAGGCACTGTTTCGTCGCGGCATCCTGTTGCTGGTGACGTCCAACTACCCGCCGGAAGGCTTGCTGCCCAACCCGCTCTACCATGCGCGTTTCAAACCGGTCATCGACCTGATCCACGCCCGCATGCACGTGATGGAAGTCGGCGGCCCGCATGACTACCGCAGTCAGGTGCGAACGCACGTGCAACAGGTGTTCACCCAGGGCCGGTATGTCTGGCCGGGCAGCGTCGCACAACGTCAGGCGTTGAACCTGCCCGAACGCAACCCCACGCCATTGCAACTAGCGGTCGGCACCCGCCACCTGCAAGCGCAGCACTGCGCAGAACGGACCATCGCGTTCACCTTTGGCGACCTGTGCGAACACCCTACCGCCGTCATGGATTATCTGGAGCTGTGCCGGCGCTTCGATCACTGGATCATCGACGAACTGCCCAACCTGGCCGACTGTTCGATCGCCGCGCAGCAGCGTTTCATCAATTTGATCGACGTTTTATACGATCAGGACAAGCACCTGACATTGCTCGGCCTGCAATCACTGCGCGAAAGCCTGGGCGGCGATGCCATCGATCTGGCCCGCACGCGTAGCCGTCTGGGGCAGTTGCTGGAAGTGCGCGCAACGGCCTGACAAGCGCGAACCCTTTACCGTTATCATGTCGCCCATTTCCGGGCCCCTGCGCCTTCACTTGATCAAAAGCGAACCCGCTCATGGATACCCTCGCCCAACTGCGCGCCGGCCAACTGACTGGCATCACCCGCCTGGACCTGGCCTGCGGCCTGACAGAGTTCCCCCGGGAAATCTTCGACCTGGCGGACTCGCTGGAAGTGCTCAACCTCAGCGGCAACGCCCTGAGCAGCCTGCCCGATGACCTCCATCGCCTGACCCGTTTACGCGTGCTGTTCTGCTCGGACAACTTGTTCACCGAGCTGCCTGCGTGCCTGGGCCAATGCGCCGCGCTGACGATGATCGGCTTCAAGGCCAATGCCATCGAAACGGTCCCGGCCGCCGCGCTGCCACCGTTGCTGCGCTGGTTGATCCTGACCGACAACCGCATCACCGAACTGCCAATGGAACTGGGCGAGCGGCCCTACCTGCAAAAACTCATGCTCGCCGGTAACCGCTTGCAGCGCCTGCCGCGAAGCTTGAGCCAGTGCCATCGGCTCGAACTGATCCGCATCGCCGCCAATCAGCTCAGCGAACTTCCCGAATGGCTGCTGACCTTGCCCAGCCTGACCTGGCTGGCGTACGCCGGTAACCCCCTGGAAACCGAAGCCGATGCGGCTGCGCTGCAAGCCACGCCGCTTATCCAGTGGGACCAATTGCGTCTGGAACAGTTGCTGGGCGAAGGCGCTTCGGGGGTGATTCATCGGGCGACCTGGAGCCCGGAGGGGCATCCGCAGACATCGGTCGCGGTGAAGCTCTACAAGGGTGAAATGACCAGCGATGGTTCACCGCTGCACGAAATGAATGCCTGCATCACCGCAGGCCTTCACCCCAACCTGATCCAGGTCAAAGGCCGAATCGTCGGTCATCCCGAGCAGCAGGCCGGGCTGGTGATGCAACTGATTGACCCGAGTTATCGCAACCTGGCCGCGCTGCCAAGCCTGGCGTCCTGCACCCGCGACATCTACACCGAAAACACCCGTTTCAGCGCGCGCGTGGCCTTACGCATTGCCCATGGCATTGCTTCGGCGGCCAGGCATTTGCACCGCCAAGGCATCACCCACGGCGACCTCTATGGCCACAACATCCTGTGGAACGAGCACGGCGATTGCCTGCTGGGCGATTTTGGCGCCGCGTCTTTCCACGCGACGGTGGACAGCCATGAAAGCCGGGCGCTGCAGCGCATCGAGGTGCGGGCATTTGGTGTGTTGCTGGGGGAACTGCTGGAACGCATCGACTCGGGGTTGAGCAATATCGCGCGCGAGGAGCTGCAAGTGTTGCAGGAGCGCTGCTGTCAGCCAGAGGTGCTGAAGCGACCGGGGTTCAGCGAGATTGTGCGGGAGCTGCAGGATCGGTGACCGCTTCGCGGTCATTCGTCGCAACGCCGCCCGGAGCAGGCTCGCTCCTACATTGGATCTGTGTATGACGGAGATCCAATGTAGGAGTGAGCCTGCTCGCGATAGCGGTATTACTGAAGAGTCAAATTACCCAGCCAGACCCACAAACATATCCTGTACATCATCATGGTTGTCGAGGCCTTCCAGGAACGCTTCGACTTCAGCCATTTGTTCATCGCTCAATCCGCTGACCGGGTTCTTCGGCTGATAGCCCAGTTTCGCCGACAACACCGTGAAACCTTGCTCCGGCAGGGCTTTTTGCACCGAGTCGAGGTCCGCAGGTTCGGTCAGGAACAGGGTTGCGCCGTCTTCACCCGGTTCGAAATCCTGGGCACCGGCTTCGATCGCGGCCATTTCCGGGTCGGCGTCCGGGCTGTCCGGGGACGCCTCGATCATGCCGACATGGTTGAAGTCCCACGCCACGGAGCCGGAAGCACCCAGTTGGCCCTTACGGAACGCCACGCGGATTTCCGCCACGGTGCGGTTGATGTTGTCGGTCACGCATTCAACGATCAGCGGCACCTGGTGCGGGGCGAAGCCTTCGTAAGTCACGCGATGGTATTGCACGGTTTCGCCCAACAGGCCCGCGCCTTTCTTGATCGCGCGATCGAGGGTTTCCTTGGGCATCGAGGCTTTCTTGGCCTGTTCAACCACAAGTCGCAGATGTGCGTTGGTGGCGGTATCGGCACCGTTGCGCGCAGCAATGGTGATTTCTTTCACCAGTTTGCCGAAAATCTTGCCTTTGGCGTTGGATGCCGCTTCTTTGTGTTTAACCTTCCACTGTGCGCCCATTACTCACTCTCTTGATCTGTGGCGCCGAGACATCTATTGGCCGACGCGTTGTGCAAGTTTATACGGCCTAAAGTTGGCAATCGACCAAAAAATGCGGACTGATTCAGCGCCCTCGCCGATCGACATATTCACCAGCACTCGTAGGACGATTCTGAAATGCCGATTTGCGGTGACCATTGAGGGGCTTGGTTTCGTACCCTTCGCGTCCCATTCCATGGCAGAAGCGTGTTCAATGCACAACGACAAGGAAAGTCTCTACACCCTGACCCTCCTCAAAAGCGGATTGCGCCTGCAGGTGTTGCAGTTCAGTGGCGCTGAAGGCCTGAACCAGCCCTATCGGTTCAGCATTGAAATGATCAGCCTGGCACCGGCGATCAACCTCGACCGGCTGCTGCAACAACCGGCTTATCTGAACTTGGGCGATCACAGCGGCATTCACGGCATTGTTCAAAGCGCCAGCCTTGAACATCGCGGCCCGCATCGCATTGGCTATCACCTTGTCCTGGTGCCCTACCTGCAAAACCTCGACCGTCACCGCTCACGTCGGGTGTTCGATCGCCTCAGTGTGCCGGCGATCCTGCATCGGTTGTTCCAGGAACATGCACTGCCCGAGACCAGCTATCGCCTGGATCTGGCAACCGGGCACTACCCGCCCCGACCTTTTTGCATTCAGTACGAAGAGACCGACCTGGCACTGCTGCAGCGACTTTGCGAAGAAGAAGGCATCCACTATCACTTCGAACATCGGCACGACGGGCATGTGTTGGTGCTGGCCGATGACACTCAGAAATTTCCGCAGGAACCGCTGCGGCTGCCCTTCCAGGACACTTCGATTGAGCAGATTTCTGCGCCGGTAATCCATGAGCTGTTCCAGCGTCATGGCGCGCGCGCCCAACCTGAACGCCGCATTGTCCACAACCTCGGCACTCAGGCAATCGATGACGGCGCGGCCAACCACGCCATTGCAGCCACATCTCCTTCAACCGCTCGTCCGTCCCCCGAGCAGGCGCACCGTGAGCAGCTCAGTCGGCGGTTGCTGGAGCGAATGCGCTGCCACCATCAGCAGATTGAAGGCCGATGCAATGAATCCGACTTGCGCAGTGGAAGCATCGTACAAGTGACGGGGCATCCACTGGCGGGCTTCAACGATCAGTGGCTGATCACAGAAGTCCGGCACCAGGGACAGCAGCCTTCAATCCTTGCCGATCAACGTCCACGGCGCTACAGCAATCAATTCACCGCGATTCCCTGGTCAACGGAATTCAGGCCCCCGCGCACACAGCCCCGGCCGAGCATTCCGGGGTATCAGACGGCGCGCGTGCTAGGGCCGATCGGGCAGCCGGCGCAGTTGGATGACCAAGGCCGGATACACGTCAGGTTATGGCCAACGCTCGAAGACGACGGGGACGAATCAGCCGGCCTGTGGCTGCCTGTAGCCCTCACCCTGCCGGACGGCCGGAGGGATCCGCACTGGCTGCCAATCGCCGGCACCGAGGTGCTCATCAGTTTTCTCGACAGCGACCCGGATCGCCCGGTGTTGTGCGCCACCGCCGGCCGCCCGCCCAAACCGGGTGCCGCTTATCGACCACGCAGCGACGGGCGTTTGCTGCTCGATTGGCTGATCCGTCGCTAAAGCCCTCAGCCCTTGTCCGCTTTGCCGGCCGCCGCCGCAAATTTGGCCAGGCGCACGTCCAGATGCCGTGGTCGGCGCCCGTGATCTTCAGCGCGCTCCTTGCGGCGGATGGCGTTGCGCACCATCAGGGAACCGAGGTAACGGATCGGCTCCGGCGGGAAGAACCCCAGCGGGCCGTTCACCAATGGCGAACGAGTCCAGGCGTTGTCCAGCCCAAGGACCATCGAGGCAAGAATCTGCCCGCCCATGTGACACGGACCAACGCCGCTGCCGGAATACCCGAACCCGTAGAACACATTCCCGCTGGCACTCATCTGGCCAAAGAACGGCAAACCGGTGACCGAGCGATCCGAGGGACCATTCCAGGTGGACTCGACCTTGACCCCGGCAAACGCCGGAAAGAACTCACTCAAGCTGTCCTTCAACAACCCGGCGTACGGTGACGGCTGATCGAACACCGGCAGCATTCGCCCGCCGTAGGCAAACGTATTGCCGCCCTTGCCGAGCATGATTCGCCCGTCCGGGGTGTTGTGGTAGTAGTGCACGAAAATCCGCGAATCGAGGACGGTGACACCGCTGGTCAGGCCGATTTCATTGAGCAGATCAGGTCGCGGTTCAGTGATCAACATGTCGCTGGAAACAATCGCCACGCTGCGTTCGAACTGCGGGAACGCCCGGGCCATCCACGCGTTCATCGCCAGCACTACCCGATCCGCGCGGACCGTTCCTTTCGGCGTTTCCACCCCTGCCGGCGAGCCCTCCTCCAGCCCGGTCATCGCGGTGTTTTCGTGAATTCTCACGCCCAATTGCAACGCCACCCGGCGCAAGCCGCGCACCAGTTTGCCCGGCTGCACACTGGCGGCGGCCGGCGAAAACCAGCCCTCCAAGTGCTTTCGGGAACCGGCCATGCGTTGCACGTCGGCGACCGGCCGTTGGGTGAACGAGTTGATGCCGTTGCGCGCCAGCGCGGCAATCACCGCATCGGTCGAGCCGCACTGGGCGTGATTGGTCGCGGTATAGAGCGTGCCATCGAGGCGGAAATCGGCGTCCACGCCGTACTGCTCGCAGAAGGTGCCAATCGCGTAAATGCTGCGCTCGGACTCCTTGACCAGGCGCACCGCCTCTTCGACGCCAAACAACCGCTCCAGCGTGAAGTACTTGGCCAACCACGACAACGCACAACCGCCGTTGCGGCCACTGGCGCCGGCACCGCAAACGTCCGCTTCGATCAGCACCACATCGAGTTCCGGGTTCTGCTCCTTGAGCATGATCGCAGTCCACAACCCGGTGTAGCCGCCACCGACAATGCACACATCCGCGCGGGTGTTGCCCTCCAGCGCCGGGCAGGTGTCGGACGTATCAGCCTTTAAGGCCTGGTCCAGCCAAAAGGGTCTCATGGGAAAATCTCCAGTCAGATACCCACACGCAAGCCTGCCGCCAGCGCAGCAGGCTGCAAGGGACAGGGTTCAGGTACGCAGGGGTTTGATGGCCATCGCCCGATTGGGCACGAACGGGTAATTGGCACGCAGGCCAGCCGGGCGGCTGTTCCAGTGGGGGATCAACACCAGGGCCGAGAACAACGCGCAGCCGGCGAAGACAATGAACACCGTGACCGAGTCGAAGTAGCCTGGCAGCAACCCACCGAGAATTGCCCCGACCGAACCGCAACCGTTGACGAAACCTGCCGCCGTCGCGCCTGCCTTGGCGGTGCCGAAATCAATCGCCGCCGCGCCGCTGATCATCGAGTCCGGCCCGTACAGGGTCAGGCCCATGACAAACAGCAAGGCCACCACCAGCAAGACACTGCCGGTATGCAGGGCGCCCATGAACAAGGCGAGAGACACGGTCAGCGCCAACAGACTGATCACGCAGGCCGGCATGCGGCGAGCGCCGAACAGTTTGTCCGAGGCCAGCCCCAGCAGAATCGGCCCGAGCAATCCGGCCAGTTCGAACGCAGTCGGAATTATCGCCGCGCCGACCTTGCCCACCGTCGGCATCTGTTCGAAAACGATCACCGGGCCCCACAACAGAATGGCGTAACGCGCCGGCTTCAGCAGAAAGTACGCCAGACCCAACACCAGCACCGTGCGGTTGCGCAGGATTTCCTTCAGGGGTTGCAGAACGCTGATCCTGCTTTGGGCGTCAGCCTCTTCAGCCGTCAACTCAGGTTCGATGTCCACCGCCGGTAGACCGACGTCTTGCGGTTTGTTGCGTTGAAAAATAAAAAACAGCACGGCGACCAGCCCAACCACCGCCGCACTGGAAATGAACGCCGCATGCCAGGTGCCGATGAGCGTGTAGGCCCACCAACCGGCAAACGGCGAGGCCACCAACCCGCCAAAGGCGTAGCAGGAGCTCCACAACCCAAGCACCCTTCCGCGCTGCTGTGCAGGGAAGAAACTGCCGATGTTCTTGCACAGCCCCGACCAACCGGTGGACTGCGCCAGGCCTTGAATCAACATGCAGGTGGCGAAGATCGGCAGTGTCGCGAAGCTGCCCATCACCAGCGCAGCCGCCGCCGAAATCAGTAACCCGCCAAGCACCACGACCCGGGGACCAAAGCGGTCGGCAAGCAGGCCCCAGGTGAATTGCCCGAGGGCATACGCCGCCAGGTAGATCGCGTCGAGGTTGGCCATGGCCATTTTGTCGAGCATGAAGGTGGGGTCTTCGGCGATCCCCAGTTTTGCCACGGAAAACGCTTTGCGGGTGAAGTAGAAAGCAGCGTAGGCGAGCCAGGTGATCGCGAAGATCTGCACGCGCCAACGCTTGATGGTGCCGATGTGATTATTCATTGTGGTTCTGACCTCAGGGTGTGAGTGTGCCGGCAGAATTTGGAAGAAAACGCCTGTGTTTTTATTGTTGAGCACTGCGGTATCGCGGATTCCCTGTAGCGATACCGGTCAGATGAGTCCTGCTGTTACACGCACAGGCTCATGGCCACCGATGCTGATCGACTGAGCAGTCACGGGGTTGAAACGGATAGAAACAATTACTGAATAATAAGTGAAATCGATTTATCGTATTTCCAAAATAAGCTCAGCTTGTTACTGGAGGTTTTCGATGTCGGTTTCCCACGCCCAGCTCAAAGCCTTCCACGCCGTGGCCGTCCACGGAAGCTTTACCAAAGCCGCCGAACGGCTCTTTCTCACACAACCGGCCATTTCCGACCAGGTGCGCAAACTTGAAGAGCGATTTGCTGTGTTGCTGTTCCACCGCAACAAACGCTCGGTGCGCCTGACCGACCTGGGCGAACGCTTGTTGAGCATCACCCAGCGGTTGTTCGTCATTGAAGCCGAGGCGCAGGAGTTGCTTCACGACTCCCAGGCGTTGAAGACCGGCAGCCTGATCCTCGCGGTGGATGCGCCGGTGCATGTGCTGCCGCAGATCGCAAGGTTTTGCGAACGCTTCCCCGGCATCAGCGTAAAGATTGAAACCGGCAATACCGATGAGTCGCTGTTTCGCCTGTTCAACTATCAGGCCGACCTGGCGCTGCTGGGTCGGGATGTCAGTGATGAGCGGCTGATCTCGTTGCCCCTGCGCAATGACCCGATGGTGGCGTTTGTCTCACGCAATCACCCGTGGGCCGATCGCGAGTCGATTTGCCTCGCGGACCTGGACGACACACCGTTGGTGCTACGGGAAATCGGCTCGGTGACCCGCCAGACACTGGAAGAGGAAATGGCCCGCGCCGGGTACCGCATTCGCCCGGCGATTCAGGTTGAAGGCCGCGAAGCGGCGCGCGAAGCGGTGGTCGTGGGGATTGGGGTTGGCGTGGTGTCGGCCGCCGAGTTCGGTGCCGACTCAAGGGTTTGCGCGTTGCCGATTACCGATTGCACGCGGCGTCTGACGGAGACGCTGGTGTGCTTGCGCGAGCAGAGTTCGCGGCGGGTCGTGGCGACGTTTCTGGAGATGGTTCGCGAGAGTCTGGTGTAGGCAGGTCAGGCCCCATCGCGGGCAAGCCCGGCTCCCACAGGGATTTGAGTCGATCACAGAAGCCGATTCCACCGCGCATCCTGTGGGAGCGGGCTTGCCCGCGATAGCCGCGCCGCGGTCTAACTGACAGGCGCCAACCCGAAAAACGCCTGAATCAAGCGCAAATCCCGCCGCCGCTCCATGCACCCGATCATGTGCCGGTTCACCAGCCCCTCGCCGATGATCGGCACTGCCGCCACCCGTGGGTCATGGCTGACTTCCACCGACGACACCACACCGACCCCCAACTCGGCGGCCACGGCTTCGGTCACCGCTTCACGACTGTCCAGCTCCAGCAACACCCGTGGATTGACCTTCGCCGTCGCACACGCGTCATCGAACGTGCGTCGCGTAATCGAACTCGGCTCACGCAACACCATGATCACCTGATCCAGCTCCTTGAGCTTGACGCTGGGTGCCTTGGCCCACGGATGATTTTGCGGCACCAACGCGCAAATTCGCGATTCATTCAACGCCTGCAAATGCAGGCCTTTGCGCGGTTCAACCTCGGTCAGTACTGCCACGTCGGCATGCTCGGACAATAACGCCGCCAGGGTTTCCTGAGCATTGCCCAGCCGCAGGTTCACGGTGATCCCCGGATAGCGTGCGCGCAGACTGGCCAGCATCGGCATCACCATGTGCGGGCCGTCCGCTGCCACTTCCAGGCGCCCGGTCAGCAACTGCCGATTCGCTTCGAGCATCACTTGCGCCTCTTCCGCCAGGCCGAACATGGCCCGGGTGATCGCCGCCAGTTTGGTGCCCTCCTCCGTCAGTTCCACTCGACGAGCGGTACGTCGCAACAAGGTGATCTGGTAATGCTCCTCCAGGGCCTTGATGTGCCCGGTCACCGCCGGCTGACTGATGAACAACCGCGCGGCAGCACGGGTGAAGCTGCCTTCACGGGCCACCGCATCAAAGGCCCGAAGCTGGAACAGGTTCATGAATAAATCTCACTGATGGCTGGCATAACAACAAACAATTTGATTGATACAACCGCAAATTGCAATTTATGTCCCGTAGCTTCATCCCATCGAATGCGAGGACACGAGAATGAGTACTGCCGAACCCATCCTGCTCACCCCCGGCCCACTGACCACATCGGCCCGCACCCGTCAGGCGATGATGGTCGACTGGGGTTCATGGGATGACCGCTTCAATCAACTGACCGCCAGCCTGTGTGAACAACTGCTGGCAATCATCAACGGCGGCGACAGCCACCATTGCGTGCCCCTGCAAGGCAGCGGCACCTTTGCTGTCGAGGCCGCGATCGGCACGCTGGTGCCTCGTGACGGCAAGGTGCTGGTGCTGATCAACGGCGCCTACGGCAAACGCCTGGCGAAAATCTGCGAAGTGCTCGGCCGCGCCTTCAGCACCTTCGAAACCGCCGAAGACGAACCGACCACCGCCGCCGACGTCGACCGCCTGCTGCACGCCGACACCAGCATTACGCACGTCGCCCTGATTCACTGCGAAACCAGCACTGGCATCCTCAACCCGCTGCCGGAAATCGCCCACGTCATTGCGCAACACGGCAAACGCCTGATCATCGACGCCATGAGTTCGTTCGGCGCCCTGCCGGTTGACGCCCAACAGGTGCCATTCGATGCGCTGATCGCCGCTTCAGGCAAATGCCTGGAAGGCGTGCCGGGCATGGGTTTTGTCTTCGCCCGCAAAGAGTCCCTGGCCAACGCCGCCGGCAACTCGCACTCGCTGGCGATGGACCTTTACGACCAGCACACCTACATGGCCAAGACCGGTCAATGGCGCTTCACCCCGCCGACCCACGTGGTCGCGGCGCTGCACGAAGCGTTGCTGCAATACAACGAAGAAGGTGGCTTACCGGCGCGGCATCAACGCTACGCCAACAACTGCCAGGTGCTGCTCGATGACATGGCGAAGCTGGGGCTGCGCAGTTTTCTGCCCGCCGCGATCCAGGCACCGATCATCGTCACGTTCCACGCACCGAAAGATCCGCGCTACCAGTTCAAGGAATTCTACGAACGGGTCAAGGCCAAGGGTTTCATCCTCTACCCGGGCAAATTGACCCAGGTTGAAACCTTCCGCGTCGGCTGCATCGGCCACGTCAACCAGGCCGAGATGCAAGCGGCCGTGGCGGCCGTCGCCGAAGTGCTGCGCGAGATGGAAGTCGTCGAAATCTGATTCAAAGGCATCTGTAGCAGCTGCCGAGCCTGCGAGGCTGCGTTCGGCTGCGAAGCAGTCGTAAACCCTGTCGACGCGATTCACCTGAAACACCAATGTGGATGGTTTTACGACTGCTTCGCAGCCGAACGCAGCCTCGCTTGGGCTCGACAGCTGCTACAGGGCTCTTCATTCCCCAAATACAGGATTTGAGACATGAACTACGCAAACCCAACCAAGCTGCAAGCCGCCATCCTCGACTGGGCCGGCACCGTCGTAGACTTCGGTTCCTTCGCGCCTACCCAGATTTTTGTCGAAGCCTTCGCCGAATTCGACGTCCAGGTTTCCATCGAAGAAGCCCGTGGACCGATGGGCATGGGCAAGTGGGACCACATCCGCACCCTGTGCGATCAGCCGCAAGTCGCGGAGCGTTATCGCGCCGTGTTCGGCCGCACGCCAACCGACGATGACGTCACCGCCATCTACCAACGCTTCATGCCGCTGCAGATCGAAAAAATCGCCGAGCACTCGGCGTTGATTCCAGGCGCCCTGGACACCATCGCC
This sequence comes from Pseudomonas sp. OV226, assembly GCF_003148705.1. Classification (NCBI taxonomy): domain Bacteria; kingdom Pseudomonadati; phylum Pseudomonadota; class Gammaproteobacteria; order Pseudomonadales; family Pseudomonadaceae; genus Pseudomonas; species Pseudomonas sp. OV226. Next base: position 126,837 of record NZ_QGGS01000011.1, read on the forward strand.
AACCTGCGCCAGCAAGGGATCAAGATCGGTTCCTGCTCCGGTTACCCGAAACAGGTCATGGACAAAGTGGTCGAGCTGGCGGCCACCAATGGTTACGTCGCCGATCACGTGGTGGCCACTGACGAAGTGCCCAACGGCCGCCCTTGGCCGGCTCAAGCCCTGGCCAACGTGATTGCGCTGGGCATCGACGATGTCGCGGCTTGCGTGAAGATCGACGACACCGTGCCGGGCATTCTCGAAGGTCGCCGCGCCGGCATGTGGACCGTGGCGCTGATCTGCTCGGGCAACGCGCTGGGCCTGGACTACGAAGGCTACCGCGCCTTGGGCAGCGATAAACTGGACAGCGAACGCAAGCGCATCCATGCAATGTTCGAAGGCTCGCGCCCGCACTACATGATCGACACCATCACCGATTTGCCAGAAGTCATCGCCGACATCAACAAGCGTCTGGCCAAGGGTGAAATGCCGCAAAACAGCTGATGTTGAAATTTTGCCGCTGATCAAAGCGCCAGTTCTTCGCGGAACGGGCGCTTTTTTTTGGCCAATCACTTGATCCAGAGCGTTGCAACGACAAATAGCCGCAGGCAAATCCATCAAAGCGGATTACAGTAAAGGAACACCGTCGAACAAGAACGGTGGCTTTAGACCAGACCTGTGAGGAACACCGTATGCCCTGGAAGAATTCCGAATCACGCTACAGCACGGTATCGATCACGCTGCATTGGTTGATGCTGGTCTTGCTGGCGCTGGTTTACGCCTCTATCGAGTTTCGCGGGATCTTTCCCAAAGGCAGTGGCGGCCGGACCCTGATCGTCGAATCACACTTCATGCTCGGCCTGACCGTGTTCGTGTTGGTGTGGCTGCGGCTGTTCGCTCGCAGCTTCGGCCCGGCGCCGCAGATCTTCCCCGCCTCGCCTCACTGGCAAACCACGCTGGCCAAGCTGATGCACTGGGCGCTGTACATTTTCATGATCGCCATGCCGATTCTGGGATGGCTGGTGACCAGCGCCAAGGGCAATCAAGTGATGTTTTACGGTTTTGATCTGCCGTTGCTGGTCGCCGAAAACAAGGAATTCGCCAAAGAACTCCAGGGCTGGCACGAGCTCGGTGGCACTATCGGCTACTGGCTGATTGGCCTGCACGCGGTAGCCGGGATTTATCACCATTACGTGGTGCGGGATAACACCTTGCTGCGCATGATGCCCAAGCGCAACTGAACGCAGCCCTGCTACACAAATCCCCGGCGGCCCTGCAAGCCGCCGGTGTGGATGAAGATCAGCCGCATGCCCTTTTTGAAGCGTCCAGCCTCGACGTTCTGCTTGAGCGTCAGCAGCGCCTTGGCGGTGTACAACGGCTCCAGAGGCACGCCGCCGGCTAGTTCGGTCTGTTCGATGAAGTCGAGTAACGGCTGATCGACTTTGGCAAAACCGCCACGACTGGCGTCCAGCAGCTCATAGTTGTGCAGTCGCAAACCCGCCTCCTGCAGAATGGATTCGACGTTTTGCGCAACGCCGTGATCATCGGGCACTGCCATCGCCCCATACACCTTGCGTTCACCGGCCTCGGCCAGCACCAGACCCGCCAGGGTCGTGCCGGTGCCACAGGCCAGCCACCAGCCGTCGTAATCGCTCCAGCCCAGGTCGTTCAGTCGCTCACAGACCTGGGTCTTGAGTTGCATGCAGCCAAGCGCGCCACGCAGCCCCCCGCCACCTTCGGGCACGGGTTGCAGGTCGGGATACTGTTCTGTCCATGGCAGCCAGAAACCCGGCTCATGACGCGCTCTATAACCGCCATACCCCAACCAATGCAATTGCATGCCGAACGCCTGCAAATCCGTCACCGTCGGCGTGTCTTGCGCATGCCCGCGCAGCAGCCCGACGGTACGGAAACCGAAGCGTTTGCCTGCAGCAGCCAATGCATGCAGATGGTTGGAGTGCGCACCGCCCAGGCTGATGATGCCGTTGGCACCCGCGAGGTCAGCGGCGTTGAGGTGTTCGATGAGCTTGAACCACTTGTTGCCGCTGATCAGCGGATCGATCTGGTCCAGGCGCAGGATCGCGACCTCGATACCGGCGGCGGTGAGCCAATCGAGATGAAGGGGTTCGAGGGGGGCTTGGGGCAGCCAGTGGCTGGAAGGAAAAAGCATGATGCCGGATCCACGAGAAGATCCGGCATCTTAGCAGCAGCCCTGTGGTGAGAGGGCTTGGCCCCTCACCACAGGTTTGTGTGGATTACAGCTCCGCAGCCAACCGCGAACCCTGGTTGATCGCCCGCTTGGCGTCCAGCTCTGCCGCCACGTCGGCGCCACCGATCAAATGCACGTTCTGGCCAGCCGCGACCAGTCCGTCCTGCAACTCACGCAACGGATCCTGGCCAGCGCAAATCACGATGTTGTCCACCGGCAACACGTGCGGCTCGCCGGTTTCACCGATGCGGATGTGCAGGCCTTCGTCGTCGATCTTCAAGTACTCGACGCTGTTGAGCATCTGCACTTGCTTGTTCTTCAGACCGGTCCGGTGAATCCAGCCAGTGGTTTTACCCAGGCCGTCGCCGACTTTGGATTTCTTGCGTTGCAGCAGGAACACGTCACGTGCCGGTGCATGTGGCTCAGCCTTGATGCCGGCGACACCACCGCGGGCTTCAAGGTGTGTATCGATGCCCCACTCCTTCCAGAACGCTTCGCGATCCTGACTGGTGGCCACGCCTTGGTGCACCAAAAATTCCGACACGTCGAAACCGATACCGCCGGCGCCAATCACCGCCACACGCTTGCCCACCGGCTTGCGCTCCAGGATCACGTCCAGGTAACTCAGCACCTTGGCGTTTTCAACACCTGGAATCGCCGGCGTTCTTGGCGCGATGCCGGTGGCCAGGATGATCTCGTCATAACCGCCTTCCACCAGTTTCGCCACATCGACACGGGTATTCAGGCACACCTCGACGTTGGTGGTCTGCAGTTTGCGGTTGAAATAGCGGATGGTTTCGTAGAACTCTTCCTTGCCCGGCACACGCTTGGCGATGTTGAACTGACCGCCAATTTCGCTGGCCGAATCGAACAGCGTTACCTGATGACCACGCTCGGCGGCCACGGTCGCGGCGGACAGGCCCGCAGGCCCGGCACCGACAACGGCGATCTTCTTGATCTGCTGCACCGGCACGTAGTTGAGCTCGGTTTCATGGCAAGCGCGTGGGTTGACCAGGCAAGTGGTCAATTTGCCGCCGAAGGTGTGATCCAGGCACGCCTGGTTGCAACCGATGCAGGTGTTGATTTCATCGGCGCGACCTTCAGCGGCCTTGTTGACGAAGTCCGGATCGGCGAGGAACGGCCGCGCCATCGACACCATGTCGGCATCGCCTTCGGCCAGAATCTGCTCGGCCACTTCCGGGGTGTTGATACGGTTGGTGGTGATCAGCGGAATGCTCACCGAGCCGCGCAGCTTGGCGGTCACTTTACTGAACGCCGCGCGCGGTACTTTGGTGGCGATGGTCGGGATCCGCGCTTCGTGCCAGCCGATGCCGGTGTTGATGATGGTCGCGCCGGCCTGTTCGATCGCCTTGGCCAGCGTCACGATTTCTTCCCAGGTACTGCCGCCTTCCACGAGGTCGAGCATCGACAGGCGGAAGATGATGATGAAGTTCGGACCGACCGCTTCACGCACCCGGCGCACGATTTCCACCGGCAGGCGCATACGGTTCTCGTAGCTGCCGCCCCAACGGTCGGTGCGGTGGTTGGTGTGGGCGGCGAGGAACTGGTTAATGAAATAACCTTCGGAGCCCATGATCTCGACGCCGTCGTATTCGGCGGTTTGCGCCAGTACCGAACAGGTGACGAAATCGCTGATTTGTTTCTCGATGCCTTCCTCGTCCAGCTCTTTGGGCTTGAACGGGTTGATCGGCGCCTGGATGGCGCTCGGTGCGACCTGTTTCGGGCTGTAGGCATAACGGCCAGCGTGGAGGATCTGCATGCAGATCTTGCCGCCCGCCTCGTGCACCGCGCGCGTCACGATCTGGTGCTTGAGCGCTTCTTCCTCGGTGGTCAGCTTGGCTGCACCGGAATACACCCCGCCCTCATCGTTCGGGCCGATACCGCCGGTGACCATCAGGCCAACGCCGCCACGGGCACGTTCGGCAAAGTACGCCGCCATGCGCTCGAATCCACCGGGCTTTTCCTCAAGGCCAGTGTGCATCGACCCCATCAGGGTACGGTTACGCAGCGTGGTAAAACCCAGGTCCAGCGGGGCCAACAGGTGCGGGTAGTGAGCGGCGGCCATTTGTAACTCCACATCGAGCGATCACGGAAAAAGTGCAGGAGCTCTTTGGCTCCCGTCAGTCATGGTGGACAGACTAAGAGTCGAACCACTACCGCTCAATGACCGAAACTGACAACTTAATGATCGAAATGTGCAGCACCCCATGACTAATCTCGCAATGCCGCTTTACTTCGCAAGTGCATGAATGACCAGGAGCGGGCTCAATCCACTTCAATTATCAGGACAGGTTTTCAAGCAACTCCAGCGCCTGATCAAAATCGAAGCGCTCCGCTTGCCGGACAACCCGAAGCAGCTGCTCGGTCATCCGCGGGTCTGAAACCAGCCCCTGCAGTTTGAGCAAGGCCGTCAGCGCCTGGGTGTCGCTCTCGGCCAGCAGCGACCGGGCTTGGGCCAACTGCGCATGCCATTCGCTGCCCGGTGGCGCGATTGATGAGTCTGCGGACGATGTCGGTTCGTCGATCACCGATAATCCTTCCAGCACTGTTGTCAGGCAGCGCTCAACCTCCGCCAGCCGGTCAGCCAGCACCTGCTCCGTTCCATCGCTCGCCCCATCGTTCAGACACGCCTGCTCCAGCGCGGCGGCTGCGTTCGCCACTTCAACGGCACCAATGTTGCCCGCCGTACCGCGTAAGGTATGGGCCAGCCTGACCGTCACCAACGGATCGCCTTGACCTTGGGCAGCCAGGAACTCAGCGCAAAAATCCTGCTGGCTGGAGCGAAACTTGCGCAGCAGGCGCAGGTAGAGCTCGACCTTGCCCATGCAGGTGCCCAGGCCCGCGTTCAAATCAATACCGGGAAGGCTGGCTGGCAGGCTCGTTGCTGACACCGAGGTGGCCGGCGAAACGTCGGCCGACATCGCGCCACGGTCAGCGCGCGGATGTATCCACTTGGCCAACGTGGCGAACATGTCATCAACGTTCAAGGGTTTGGAGATGTGGTCGTTCATGCCGCAGGCCAGCGCCCGCTCACGGTCCCCCATCATGGCGTCTGCCGTCATGGCGATCACCGGCAGATTCGCCCAGCGTGGCTGCTCACGAATCTTGCGGGTCGCGGTATAGCCGTCCATCACCGGCATCTGGCAGTCCATCAACACACCATCGAAGTCTGCGTCATGTTCCAGTTGGTCGAGCGCCTCTGCGCCGTGAACGGCCAGGCACAGCTCGATTCCGGCGCTCTCCAGCAGCTCACAGGCCAGCTCGCGGTTCAGCTCATTGTCTTCCACCAACAGCAGTCGCGCGCCACGCAGGCGGGCCATGGCGCCGGCGCTCTGGCCCAATCGCTCACTGGCCCGGGTATCGGCCTGGGGAGTCTTGCCGAGCACCGTACCCAGTGCCTCAAGCAACGTAGACGGCGTCACCGGTTTGGTCAGTACCACCGGCAATTGAATGCCGTGCCGACTGGCTTCCTCGCGGGCCTCCTCGCGACCGAACGCCGTGACCATGATCACCGACGGCGTATGCGCCAGTTTAGCGGCCTGCATCTGCCGCACCGTCTCCACACCGTCCATGCCAGGCATGCGCCAATCCATCAGCACCAGATCATAGGGCAGCGCCTTGGCTTCAGCGTCCACCAGCATGGCCAGTGCGGCCCTGCCACTTTGCGCGACGTCCACCTCCACGCCAAAACTGCGCGCCATGCTGGACAGGATCTCGCGCGCGCTGGCGTTGTCATCGACCACCAGCACACGGCTGCCAAGCAATTCGTCGGCGGTCACCATGCGCCGCAACTGGCTGTCACGCTGCACGCCCAGACTCACCTCGAAATGGAAAGTGGAACCCTGGCCCGGCTCGCTCTCAACCCAAATGCGCCCGCCCATCAACTCCACCAGATGCCGGGAGATGGCCAGGCCCAACCCGGTGCCACCGTACTTGCGGGTGGTGGTGCTATCAGCCTGGCTGAAGGGTTGAAACAGGCGCGAGCATTGTTCGGCGTTCATGCCGATGCCAGTGTCACGTACCCAGAAATGCAACTGCGCCTGCTCTCCCGCAGAGCCCCGCTGCTCTACGCCGAGCACGATCTCACCCTGCTCGGTGAACTTCGTCGCATTGTTGCCCAGGTTGATCAGCACCTGGCCAAGACGCAGCGGGTCGCCGATCAAGGCGGTCGGCAGCTCGGCATCGGTGCTGAACAGCAACTCCAGGCCTTTGTCCTCGGCTTTCAAGCCAATCATGCTCGCAAAGCTGTCGAGCACGGCCTCGAGGTGGAAGGGAATGTGCTCCAGGTGCATCTTGCCGGCCTCGATCCTGGAGAAGTCGAGGATGTCGTTGATGATCACCAACAGGTATTCCGCCGAGCGATGGACCTTTTCGATGTAGTTGCGCTGGCGGTGGTCGAGCTCGGTGCGCAATGCCAGGTAGCTCATGCCGATGATGGCGTTCATCGGCGTGCGGATCTCGTGGCTCATGGTGGCCAGGAAGTTGCTCTTGGCCTGGGTCGCCTCTTCTGCGGCCTCCCGTGCGCGCTGCACCTCGGCCTCGGCGGTCTTGCGGTCGGTGATGTCAAAGTACCAATTGGCCCCCATGCCCCGCTCCCCCAGCGTCATCGTGATGGCCGAAACCAGTACGTCGAAGCGCTCGCCTCCTGCGCGCTGCAGAGTGGTCTCGAAGTTCAGCACTGCACCTTGCGATGCCGCTTCGAGAAAGCGCTGGTGGGCCTGCGGGTCGACCCAGAACTGCGCTGGATCCGTGCCTTCGAGCTCAGCCAGACGAGTCCCGAACAAACTGTCGAACTGCGGATTGCAGTAGGTCGGGCGGCCATCAACGTCCCTGATCTCCATGGCCACCGGGCTGCTGTCGAGTACTGCGCGCAACTGTGCCTCGCTGGCCTTGAGTGCCGCCTGCAGATGACGGCGTTCGCTCACGTCGCGCACCGACGCGCACACGCAGTCTCCGCCCCCTTCCAGGCTCGGCAGATGCGACAGGCTGATCTCTGCCGAGAACAGACTGCCGTCTTTGCGCACGCCTTGCAGGTCGTCCAGGTTGGCCCCCATCTGGCGAGTGGCGCCGTGGGCCATGAAGCCCTTGCGCAATGCCTCGTGGCGCCCGCGACTGGCCAATGGCACCAGGCGATCGATGGTTTCGCCGAGCAGCTCACCGGCGCTATAGCCGAACAGCTGATCCAGCTGGCGATTGGTGCGCAGGATTTGTCCTTCGGCATCCACCACCAGCATGCCGTCCGGCGCCGCTTCGATAATGCCGCGATACCAGGCCTCGGTGGCGCGCAACGCCGATTGCTGGGATTCGAGTGCCTGCGCCTGCTGCTCCAGCTGCAGCGCCTGTTCCGCCATTTCATTGGCCTGGCGCCGGGTTTCCGCCAACAGGGTCTTGACCGCCTGATTACGCTCCAGAATCGCCATGGCCGCGGCCAGGCGCGGGGTGGCTTCCTGCAAGAGCAGCAGTTCACGCTCGCCCAAGAGTTCCAGCCCGGCCAGCTCGAGCACGCCCAACAAACGCTCGCCACGCACAATGGGTTGCAGCAGCAGGCAACGGGCCGGGACCTCGCCAAGCGGCGAGCGCAACCGCCAGTATTGCTCCGGCATCGCCTGAAACTGACGCGGCACGCGATCCACCGCGCACTGCCCCAACAGGCCATCGCCGAACTTGACCTGCGCTTCGGGTGGCCGCTCGGAATCGGTGGCATAACCCCCCATCAGCGCCAGCGTGCCAGAATCCTCCTGCGCGCTGTACAGCACCCCCTGGCAGATTCCGTGCAGGCCGGCCATGCATTGCAAGAACACCTGCGCCAGTTCGGCCGGGGTTTCTGCCTGCTGCAGATCGACCTGTAATTGGGCGGTATGCGCCTTGATCCAGCGCTGACGTTCAAGTTGTTGGGACTCGGTCTGCAATTTGGCGATGGCCCGCGCCAGATCGCCGGTTTCGTTGTTCATGTCGGTGTGGGGAATCGGTTGATCGAGCTGCCCCGCGGCCAATTGGTCTACCGCCACCCGCACCCTGTTGAGCGGATTGCGGATCGACTGGCTGACGACCCAGGACAACAGCAACGCCAGCGACAAGCCACCGAACAACAGGATGTAGGTCAGAAGGGTACTGCGTTCGGCAAACTCGGCAATGTCCTTGGCCGTGTCGCGAATCGAGGCTTCCTTGACCTGGGCGATCGCGTACAAAAGGCCATCGGCCTGCTGGGCCAGTTGCTGGAATTCACTGCTATTGAGCAGCATTAACGCCTTGTTCTGCTGGCCCTGGTCGATCATTACAAAGGCCTGGTCGCTTTGACGCTGCAACTGTTGCAGCAGCAGGTCGAACTCGGAGAGTCGCGCCAGATTCTCCGCGCGCCTGAGGGTCACTTTGGCGTGGGCCACCGCCTGTTGCAGGCGCTCCTGGATCTCGTGCAACTGCTGCAGGGATTCGACGCGAATCTGCGCGCTGTCGGTGCCCACCGCGCGTTGCAGCGCTTGCAGCATATGCGGCAATTGCACACGTGCTTCCTGCAAGTGCTCCATGCCGACCAGTTCCTGCAGATAAAGGTTCTGCATATTTTGCTTCAGCGATTGCTGGGTGCGCAGGCTTTGCACGCCGAGCACCAACACCAACAGCAGCAGCGCTGAAAAACCCAGGATCAGTTTGTGCCGTAGCGCGAGGCGCTCAAGCAGGGTACGCAATCCAGCCATGACTATCCTCGTGGACCTGATGAAATTACTGACAAAGGGGCCATTGCGGGTTCACGGAGTCTGGCCGAGACGCTCCAGGGCCGCCCGCTGGACGGCCATGTCCTGATCGGTATCAGCGAAACGCTCGGCAATGGTCTGGAACTGGTCGAGGCAATCCAGGAAGGCATCACAGATGTCCGGGTCGAAGTGCGTGCCTCGCCCCTGACGAATAATCTCGACCGCCTGCCCGTGGGGCATCCCCGCTTTATAGACCCGACGGCTGATCAACGCGTCATAGACGTCCGCCACCGCCATCAACCGGGCGCTAATCGGGATGTCGTCACCCGCCAGCCCTTGCGGATAGCCACTGCCGTCCCATTTTTCCTGGTGACTGTAGGCAATTTCCTTGGCCAGGCTGAGAAACTCGGCGCGCATGCCGAGCTGGTCCTCGGCATGCTGTATGGCGTCACGCCCCAGCGTAGTATGTGTCTTCATGATCTCGAACTCTTCCTCGGTATAGCGTCCCGGCTTGAGGAGGATATGGTCGGGGATGCCGATCTTGCCGATGTCGTGCAGCGGCGCCGACTTGAACAACAAGGCGACGGTGTCCTCGGTGAGAAAGTGACTGAAGCGCGGATGGTCACGCAGATGCTCCGCCAGCACCTTGATGTAGTGCTGGGTCCGCCGGATATGGTTGCCGGTTTCGTTATCGCGCGTCTCGGCCAGTGAAGCCATGGCCTGGATGGCCACATCCTGGATCGCAATCACCTCGAGGGTCCGGCGCGCTACTTCCTTTTCCAGATAGTCGCTGTGATCACGCAGGAAGTCTGCCGCCGCCTTGAGCTTGAGTTGGGTATCCACCCGCGCCAGGACCAGTGCCGGCCGGATCGGTTTGGTGATGTAGTCGACAGCCCCCAGCTCCAGGCCATGGATCTCGTCTTCGGTGGCGGCCATGGCCGTCAGAAAGATGATCGGAATGTCACGGGTACGCGGGTCGCGCTTGAGTTGCTGCGCCACTTCATGGCCGGACAGCCCGGGCATCATCACGTCAAGCAGGATCAGGTCAGGGAGTGTGTCGCCTTGTAGTACGCGCAAAGCCTTTTCACCGCTATTGGCGGCCTTGACCCGGTAGCGATCCTTGAGCAGATCCGTCATCAGCATCAGGTTATCGGGCGTGTCATCGACCACCAGCAGGGTCGGCGGACTGTAATGACGCTGTTCGACGCTCATGACGGGGGGCTCCCTTGCCGGAAATAGACATCCCGAGGCAACACTTCCACCGCCGCCCCAGCGCAGGAGAGCTTAGCTGCAGTTCTTCAGGGCTGCCCGGCGTCAAGCCGCGTACAAAGATGCTCGATGACCACGCAAGGCGTTGCGCCAACGTCGTGATGCGCCGCTACTTTCCAACCCGAACATTGCAACGCAGCTTGAGCGAGAGGCCATCACCGCTATCCCAGCAGTGCATGCTTGAGCACCGAATCGGTCGTGGTCTGATAATGACTGGCCAGCAACTCGCAAGCCTTGTCGATGTCTTTGGCCAGCGCCGCCTCCATCAACTGGCGGTGTTCATGGGGCACATTACGCGCAGTGTAGGGGCCAGGCAGAACGAATGCCTCTGCGGGCTAAAACACACTTAAGCAGTAAAAACACCCACAGCGATCACTTGCCTCAATTTCGGCGCGATGATCTTTACCAAGGGTCGCTGTACGTTATGTAACTTGGCGGCAGCATGACCAGCACCGATTCCATTCGGCCAAAAAGCGAAGAATTGTCCGGAGAAAAAAGAAAATTGCCCATTAACCCATTGATTCGCTTTATCCTCGATCCAAATCCTGGTGAAAAGCCATGCCCTGAACACGGCTGTTGATTGCTCCCCCATGCGCAAACTTTTGTACCTGACCTTTTCCATGGCCATCGTTGCCACCCTGACAACCTACGCCATGTGGGCCGCGGATCGTCCGGTGGGCCATTACCTGTCGGACCTGCGCATCAACCTGGCCATTGATCAAGGCGAACCCGCCGATCGCGGCAATCTGCTGGGCATCCAGCCTGAGCTGTTCCCTACCGACTATCAAAGCCCCGAACGCTTGCATCGCAAACTCGCGGCCTATCTTCAGAAGGCCCAGGATGAGGGCCTGTTGAATGACAAGACCATCGTCGTGCTGCCTGAACATGTCGGCACCTGGCTGATGGTCAGCGGTGAAAAAGATGAGCTGTACCAGGCCACCACGCTCCAGGAAGCGATGAACTGGCTGGCGGCGAGCAATCCCCTGAAGTTTGTCCGCGCACTGTTCAGTGCCAACGGCGGCAGCCGTCTCGACGACGCTCATTTGCGGATGAAGGCCAAAGGCATGGCCAAGGATTACCAGGCACTGTTCGGGGGGCTGGCGAAAGAGTTTCATGTGACGCTGGTGGCGGGCACCATCGTGCTGCCGGAGCCCAGCATCATTGACGGTACGCTGAAAATCGGACGCGGTGCGCTGTACAACAGCAGCGTGATATTCGGGCGCGACGGCGTGCCGATCGGCCAACCCCAACGCCAGATGCATCCGGTGTTCGAGGAACATGACGACATCAAGGCCAATGACCTGCAGGCACTCAACGTCATCGATACGCCCGCCGGACGCTTGGGTGTGTTGATCGGCAGCGACAGTTGGTACCCGGAAAACTACCGAAAGCTCGATGCTCAGGGCGTGCGACTGGTGGCCGTACCGGCGTACGTCATCGGGCGCGACACCTGGGATAAACCTTGGCGGGGATACCGAGGGTTGCCAACACCCGAATCCGTCACCCTCAAGGCCGGCGAACTGAGCGAAGGTCAAGCCTGGCATCGCCTGACACTGACAAGCCAATCGCCTTCCAGCCAGGCCATTGCCGGGATGAGCGTGTTCCTGCGCGGCCAGTTCTGGGACAGGGGCAGCGCCGGGCAAAGCTTTCTCAGCAACAACGGTCAACAGTTCGCCGACGGCAATGCCCGCGGCGCGCGGTTGTTGAACCTCTGGTTGTAACCCATGAAACCGCAGCCGATGCGCCTTGGGGATTTGTCGGTGGGCTTCGTCCATAGCCTGGCCGATGCCGTGCACAGCCATGGCGTAGATCCTCAACCGTTGCTCGATCAATACGGACTGGATGCGGCCCGACTGGCGGAGCCCGGTGCCCGGCTGTCGATCCCGCGTTACATGCGCCTGGGCCACAGTGCAATTCAACTGACGAATGACCCGGCTCTGGGTTTGCGCATGGGCCAGGTCAGTCGCCTGAGCCAGGCGGGTCTGGCCGGGGTCACGGCCGCCCAGGCGCCAACCGTTCGAGAAGCCGCGCGTTGCCTGATTCGCTTCGAAGCCTTGTACGGCTCTAACTATCGCGGCCAGTCGAGTTTTCATGAAGACGCTCAGGGTGCATGGCTGCGCTTCTATTCCATCAGCCCCTACAACGCCTACAACCGCTTCGTGGTGGATTCGATCATCGCCGGCTGGTTGCAGCAGTTGTCCAGCCTGAGCCCTGCCCCGCTGCGCGCAGAGCGCATAGAAATCGAATTCGATGCTCCGGATTACCGCGAGGCGTATGGCCTGCTGGGCGACTGTCCGATCCAGTTTGGCGCCGAGCACAACCAACTGCGCCTGAGCCTGCCCAGCCTCGCCCAACGCAACCCGCAGCACTGCCCGAGTACCTGGCGGCATTTACTGCAACTCTGTGAACGGGAACTGGAACAACTGACCCGCACCCGCAGCCTGCGTGAACGCATCACTCAGTTACTGGGGCCGTTGCTCAATGGTGGTCGGGAACCCGACCTGGAAGAAGTGGCGGCACACCTGAAGCTGCCCACCTGGACCTTGCGCCGCAAACTGGCCGAGGAAGGCACGCAATTTCGCGCAATTCTCAACGACACCCGTCGCGACCTGGCCATGACCTACATTCGCGATACTGAACTGGCGTTCGGAGAAATCGCTTATCTGCTGGGTTTCGCTTCAGCTGAAGCCTTCCAGCGGGCCTTCAAACGCTGGAATGGCCAGACCCCTGGCGAGTTTCGCCGCAGTCATCGCCAATCCGCTTGACGCTTACAGCTCGGTAGCGTCTTCGGCGGGTTCCAGCGGATCCAGTTCAAACGCCTGGAACTCGAGCAGCTCTTCTTGATAATCGTCCATTTTTGAATCCCCCTGCGCTCGTTTAAAAAATGCCTGAATAAATGACCAACACCCTGAGCATAAAGTGCCCCCGTGAAAGAAAAATGACGCAGGTGCACCGCTCAGCGGCTACTCAATAAAACGTAGCAGGCGGTCAGGAATTTATCACAGGTTTTTTCGATACAGGCTGTAGGACTACGGCCCGGCTGACGCAGATCAACGTTAAGCGCCTACGGGATCGATGTCGTCTGACCCGACCCCGTAGATAAACGCTTAATGACCAGAGATGGGCATGGCCGGAATCGGCTCGCTAGGTGGCGGCAGGTCCGACTGTGGTGGCGGAGTGACAGCTTCTGCGGTCGGTGCCGGTTCGCTGTTTTGTGCCGGGGTAATCGGAGCGGTTTCGACCGGCGGTGCAACAGGTTCAGAGGCCGTAGGGGCCGGTGCAGGCTCAGCAGCCGGTGCTGGCGCTGGCGTCGGTTCCGCAGGCGTTGGCGCTAACGCTGCAGGCGCCGCTTTGGCTTCAGGCACGCCCAGGTCAGTCTTCGGTTTCTCGACGATGTGTGCGGCTTTCTTCGCTTCCGGTGGCAGGAACAATTCGACCAGCGTGAAAAAACGCTCGTAGAATTTGGCCGACGAAACGGTTTCGCTGGCGACCTTGACCATCGAGTCGTCGGACGAGCCGATCGGCATCGACACCGAGCCCAACACACCGACACCGAGGCTGGCGGAGTTATTGGTCTTCTTCAGCGCGTAACGGTCCTGCAGGGCGTTGGCAAACATGGTCGCGTGGTGCCCGTCGCTGCCATCATCGGCACAGACCACACTGAAACTGATCTCCATGTGGGTTTCGCCAGTCTGCTGGAAACTTTTGTGCCCACTGATCAACTTGGGGTCGCTGCTGGTAATGATGTAACCCTGGCTGAGCAAGGCGCGACGGGCGGCTTCGCAGGTCTGCGCATCGCTCACCGGGTAATTGCGCGAAAAGGTGCCGGAGTCGGAGAAGTTCTCATGCTCATAGATCGCGGCTTTCTTGGACGAGCAGCCGGCAGCAGCAGCGAGCACCAGTGCCAACCCGACGAGGCGCATGGGAATTGATTTAAACATTGAACATCCTGAGGAAAACGGTCCGGGGCGTATTGTGCAACAGATCGATGCTTAGCGGCGTATCGATTAGTGTCTTAAAACAGTTACAAGTGTAAAGACTGCCTTTGACGCAAAAAAGTCGATCCGCATCCACATCGGGCGACGGATAACCGTTTCGCCTTTCCCCTGGCAAAAAAAACCCCGGCCTTTCGGCCAGGGTCTTTTTGCAGCAAAGAGCTAATCAGGCATCAGTAACGCTTGATGTCAGCTTCACTTTCCAACTGCTTGCGGTAAGCCGCGAAGTCCTGCTGGCCAATGCGCGAGGCGAGGAAGCGACGGTACTGAGCCTTCTCTTCATCGGTCGGCGCAGCCGCTTCGTTCACGTTATTCAAGCGCACGATCACCAGGCTACCATCGGCCAGGGTCACGCTGCTGAAGGACGGCTTATCCTTGGCGGCTGGTTTTGGCATCCGGAACAGCGCTTGCAGCACAGTTGGGTCAACCCCTTCCTGAGCGCGGGTCGCTGCTTCGATCACTTTCCAGTTCTGGCCTTCAATGGCTTTGTCCAGCGGGGACTTGCCGTCGCGCAGGCTGGCAATCAGCTGTTCAGCCTTGGTCTTGGCGGCAGAGCTGGCGTGCTCCTTGGCCAATTGCGTGCGAATGGCGACATTCACGCTTTCCAGCGGCAATTGTGCAGGCTTGAGGTGTTCCTTGGCGCGCAGCACGATCACGGTTTCCGGATCGAGCTCGATGGCGGTGCTGTTGGCACCTTCATCCAGCACTTCAGGACTGAACGCAGCGGTGATCACGGCACGGTTGGCTGCAATCCCCTCACCGCCTTCACGACCAAACGGCTTGGAGGTGTGAACAGTCAGCTTCAGGTCTTGTGCTGGCTGGGCCAGATCGGACGCCTCGAACGAGGCGTCTTCCAATTGCTTGGTCGCCTCGACGAACCGCTGCTCCACTTGCTGGGCTTTCAGCTCACGGGTCAGCTTGTCTTTCAGGCTGGCAAACGTTGGCACTTCAGGAGCTTCCACACCCAACAGCTTGATCAGGTGGAAACCGAAGTCAGTACGAACCGGCTCGGAGACTTGATCCTTGTTCAGCGAATACAGGGCTTTTTCGAAGACCGGGTCGTAGACACCTGGACCTGCGTAGCCAAGGTCGCCGCCATTGTTGGCCGAACCCGGGTCCTGGGAGAACTCTTTGGCCAAGGCCTCGAATTTCTCACCTTTGGCCAGGCGCGCCTGCACTTCTTCGATCTTGGCCTTGGCTTGCGCCTCGGTCATCTTGTCGTTCACTTCGATCAGAATGTGCGCAGCCCGACGCTGTTCGGACAGGTTCGCGATTTCTTTCTGATACGCCGCTTGCAGGTCTTCGTCCTTGACGCTGACTTGATCAAAGAAGGAAGCCTTCTTCAATTCCAGGTAATCGATGACCACCTGATCCGGCGTCATGAACTCCTTGGCGTGTTCGTCGTAGTAGGCTTTGACTTCATCGTCGGTCAGCTTCACAGCCGCCGGGTCAACCTTGACGTTCAGGGAGGCGAAATCGCGGGTCTGTTTTTCCAGACGAGCGAAGGCCAGCACCTGGGCGTCGGTGACGAATCCGCTACCTGCCAGGCCCGCACGCAGCTGACCAATCAGCATTTCCTGAGCCAGCATCTGGCGGAACTGCATACGGCTGTAACCGAGCTGACGGATCACCTGATCGAAACGCTCAGGGCTGAACTTGCCGTCGACCTGGAATTCAGGCGTCTGCAGGATCACTTGGTCCAGGGCGCCTTCGGAGAAAGCGAATTTCGAGTTCTGTGCGCCTTGCAGCAGCAATTTGCGGTCGATCAAGCCTTTGAGGGCCGATTCGCGCAGCATTTTTTCATCCAGCAAGGAAGCGTCGAAATCCTTGCCCAGCTGTTGCATGAGCTGACGGCGTTGCATATCAACCGCTTGGCTCAGCTCGTTCTGGCTGATTTCTTCGCCATTGACCTTGGCCGCATCATTGCTGTGCGTGGTGGCCTTGAAAATGGCATCGAAACCGGTCAAAGCCATCAATGCAACGACGACCCCGATGATGGTCTTGGCAATCCAGCCTTGTGAATTGTCCCTGATATTCTGCAGCATGCGTCCCCCAGAAACGGTTGAACTTCAAAAATTAGGCAACCGTGGAGCGTGGGTAGAATCCGGATAGAAGAAAGGCGCATCCGGGGATGCGCCTTCTCGTAACTGGCGGAGCGGACCGAGGGTTCGAACTTGCGACCCTCAGTGTCTCAGACCGGCATTCGCCGGCTGGACTACCGCTCCGCTGCCAGGTCAGGCATGACCCCGACCCGGATAGGCAAAAACCTGAATCGAACTTAGTTGACAGCTTCTTTCAGTGCTTTACCGGCTTTGAAACCTGGTTTTTTGGCTGCCGCGATTTCCAGTGTCTTACCGGTCTGTGGGTTACGACCAATGCGAGCTGGACGATCAGTTACGGAGAAAGTACCGAAACCAACCAGAACAACGGAGTCGCCAGCCTTGAGAGCGCCAGTGACGGATTCGATTACTGCGTCCAGCGCACGGCCAGCAGCAGCTTTCGGGATATCAGCGGATGCAGCGATAGCATCAATCAGTTCCGACTTGTTCACTCTAAGTCCCCTTATATCTATCTATTTGAGTATGATTCTAAGTTTTTTTGGTGAAAGCAAAAACGTGTGCTGAATGGCCTACAGACACTTAAGAGCCGCTTTATAACAAGGGCTCTAAAAAGCTGTCAAGGAAGCCACCCGGCCAAATGCGTACTAATGCGTGCTAATTCTTTCCTTAGAGTCAGACTCGCGTTTTTCATCCTTTGCAACTATCTCAGGAGCCACATCAGGCAGGGGCTCCGGCGCGTATTGCAGCGCAATTTGCAGGACCTCGTCAATCCATTTAACCGGTTTAATCTGCAGATCTTGCTTGATATTGTCAGGAATTTCCTTCAGATCGCGTACGTTCTCTTCAGGAATGATCACTGTCTTGATTCCGCCACGGTGAGCGGCCAGCAGTTTTTCTTTCAAACCACCAATGGCCAGCACCTGACCACGCAGGGTGATTTCACCCGTCATGGCGACGTCCGCACGCACCGGGATCCCGGTCAGTGCCGATACCAGGGCCGTGCACATGCCTACGCCAGCGCTAGGACCGTCTTTCGGGGTCGCCCCTTCCGGCATGTGAATATGCGTGTCGCGCTTCTCGTGGAAGTCCAGGGGGATCCCCAGGCTCTTCGCACGACTACGAACCACGGTCAACGCTGCAGTGATCGATTCGACCATCACATCACCCAGGGAACCGGTCTTGATCAATTGACCTTTACCCGGGACCACGGCGGCTTCAATGGTCAGCAGCTCGCCACCCACTTGAGTCCATGCCAGCCCGGTCACTTGACCGATCTGATCCTGCGACTCAGCCAGGCCGTAGCGGAATTTACGCACGCCCAGGAAGTGTTCGAGCATCTCGGCAGTGACCTTCACCGAGAAGCGTTTTTCCATCGCATGCTCTTTGACCGCCTTGCGGCAAACCTTGGCAATCTGGCGCTCCAGCCCACGCACACCGGCTTCGCGGGTGTAGTAACGGATGATGTCGCGGATCGCTTCGGCGTCGAATTCCAGCTCGCCTTTCTTCAAGCCGTTGGCAGTGATCTGCTTCGGCGAGAGGTATTTGACGGCGATGTTGATTTTCTCGTCTTCGGTGTAGCCCGGCAGACGAATCACTTCCATCCGGTCCAGCAATGCCGGCGGGATGTTCATGGAGTTCGAGGTGCACAGGAACATCACATCGGACAGGTCGTAGTCGACTTCCAGGTAGTGATCGTTGAAGTTGTGGTTCTGCTCGGGGTCGAGCACTTCCAGCAACGCCGACGCCGGATCGCCACGCATGTCGCTGCCCATCTTGTCGATTTCATCAAGCAGGAACAGCGGGTTGCGGACGCCCACCTTTGTCATCTTTTGAATCAATCTTCCTGGCATCGAACCGATGTAAGTACGGCGATGGCCACGAATTTCAGCCTCATCACGCACACCACCAAGGGCCATGCGCACGAATTTGCGGTTGGTGGCGTGGGCAATCGACTCCGCCAGCGAGGTTTTACCCACGCCCGGAGGACCGACCAGGCACAACACCGGGCCACGAATTTTCTTCACGCGTTTTTGCACGGCGAGGTATTCGAGGATCCGCTCTTTGACTTCTTCCAGACCGTAGTGGTCGGCGTCGAGAATGTCCTCGGCGCGCGCAAGGTCCAGACGGACTTTGCTCTGTGCCTTCCACGGCACCTGAACCAGCCAGTCGATATACGAACGCACCACGGTCGCTTCCGCAGACATTGGCGACATTTGCTTTAGTTTGTTCAGTTCAGCCTGGGCTTTGGCCAAGGCATCTTTGGGCAGGCCAGCGGCATCGATGCGCTTTTTCAGCTCTTCGATTTCGTTGTGGCCTTCGTCGCTGTCGCCGAGCTCCTTCTGAATGGCCTTCATCTGCTCATTCAGGTAGTACTCGCGCTGACTGCGCTCCATTTGCTTTTTGACGCGACCACGAATGCGTTTTTCAACTTGCAGCAGGTCAATCTCGGCATCCAGCAGCGCCAGAACGTGCTCGACACGGGCCGACAAATCGATGATTTCGAGAATTTCCTGCTTCTGCTCGATCTTCAGGGCCATGTGCGCGGCCATGGTGTCGACCAGGCGGCCTGGCTCGTCGATGCTGTTGAGCGACGACAGCACTTCAGCCGGGACTTTCTTGCCCAACTGTACATATTGTTCGAACTGAGCCAGCAGGCTGCGAACAAAGACTTCCGACTCGCGCTCAGGCGCGTCGACTTCATCGATCAGCGAGACTTCGGCACGACAGTGGCCGTCCACTTCGCTGAAGCGCTCCACGGCGCCCCGCTGCTCGCCTTCGACCAAAACCTTGACCGTGCCGTCAGGCAGCTTGAGCAGCTGTAGAACGGTTGCAATAGTACCTACGCGATAAAGTGCATCTTCACCGGGATCGTCGTCAGCAGGGTTTCTCTGAGCCAGCAGAAGGATCTGCTTGTCGCCCGTCATCGCTGCCTCGAGGGCTTCGATGGATTTCTCGCGCCCCACGAACAGCGGGATAACCATGTGCGGATAAACCACAACATCACGCAATGGCAGGAGAGGCAATTCGATGGTTGTCTTCATGATTTCGCCTCTACGGCGGCCATAAGGCCGTAAACAGATGGAAGTAAGCTTGAAACCAAGATGGGGGCTGCTCTGGAAAAAAACAAGCGGATAAAAGCAGTAAAAGATCGCAACCTTAGGAAGCTAAGGGAATGGATGGTTGTCAGGCCGCTTTCGCTGCGGTGCGGCGATCCGACAATCCAGCGCCCACAATAGCAAAGGGGCCCGAAGGCCCCTTCTTTGTTCCGGCTGCATGACGCTTAAGCGTCTGGCGCGGCCTTGGCAGCAGGCTCACTGTTTTCGTAGATATACAGTGGCTTGGACTTGCCTTCTATAACGCTTTCGTCGATCACTACTTTACTCACCTCGGACTGCGAGGGGATTTCATACATAGTGTCGAGCAATACACCTTCGAGAATCGAACGCAGTCCACGGGCACCGGTCTTGCGTTCCAGAGCACGTTTGGCGACCGATTTCAGTGCGTCGGCCCGGAATTCCAGGTCCACGCCTTCCATCTCGAACAACTTGGCGTACTGCTTGGTCAGAGCATTTTTCGGCTCGGTGAGGATCTGCATCAGCGCAGCCTCATCAAGCTCGTCCAGCGTGGCAAGTACCGGCAGACGACCGACGAATTCCGGGATCAGACCGAACTTGACCAGATCGTCAGGCTCGACTTCACGCAGGGACTCACCGACTTTCTTGCCTTCTTCCTTGCTGCGCACTTCTGCGTTGAAACCGATGCCGCCCTTGGTGGAACGGTTTTGAATAACCTTTTCCAGACCAGAGAACGCACCACCGCAGATGAACAGGATGTTACGGGTGTCGACCTGAAGGAATTCCTGCTGCGGATGCTTGCGGCCACCTTGCGGCGGAACGGAAGCGACCGTGCCTTCGATCAACTTGAGCAGGGCCTGCTGCACGCCCTCACCGGAAACGTCCCGGGTGATCGACGGGTTGTCAGACTTGCGCGAGATCTTGTCGATCTCATCAATGTAGACAATGCCCATCTGGGCTTTTTCTACGTCGTAATCGCACTTCTGCAGCAGCTTCTGAATGATGTTCTCGACATCTTCACCCACATAACCCGCCTCGGTGAGGGTGGTTGCGTCGGCGATGGTGAACGGAACGTTCAGCAAGCGGGCCAGTGTTTCGGCAAGCAGGGTTTTACCCGAGCCTGTCGGGCCGATCAGCAAGATGTTGCTCTTGCCAAGCTCGACGTCGTCATTCTTTTTGTCACGCTGGTTCAGGCGCTTGTAGTGGTTGTACACCGCTACGGCCAGAACCTTTTTCGCACGCTCCTGACCAATCACGTACTGATCAAGGATGCCGCTGATTTCTTTAGGCGAAGGCAATTTATGCGCGCTGCTTTCGGCCTGGGCTTCCTGCACCTCCTCACGGATGATGTCATTGCACAGGTCGACGCACTCGTCGCAGATAAAGACCGAGGGGCCGGCAATCAATTTGCGTACTTCATGCTGGCTTTTGCCACAGAAGGAGCAATAGAGCAGCTTGCCGTTGTCCTCGCCGTTGCGGGTGTCAGTCATTCGTTCGATCCAAATCCGATAGGCTTGCAACACAAGATGAAGGCTATTGCGGGCTTTTTCAAGCCCGCTGGTGATCGGACGAGCCGACCAACCCTATTTTGAGTTGCTTATATTAAGCGGGGCGCTGGCTGATCACTTCATCGATCAACCCGTACTCACGTGCAGCGTCTGCACTCATGAAATTATCGCGGTTGGTATCGCGCTCGATTTCCTCAAGCGTGCGCCCGCTGTGCTTGGCCATCAGCGTGTTGAGACGCTCACGAATGAAGAGGATTTCCTTGGCATGGATTTCGATATCCGAAGCCTGGCCCTGGAAACCGCCCAGTGGCTGGTGAATCATCACACGCGAGTTCGGCAGGCAGTAACGCTTGCCCTGGGCACCGGCGGTCAACAGGAACGCGCCCATGCTGCACGCCTGACCGATACAGGTGGTCGACACGTTTGGCTTGATGAACTGCATGGTGTCGTAGATCGACATGCCAGCCGTCACCGAACCGCCCGGGGAGTTGATATAGAGATGGATGTCCTTGTCCGGGTTTTCCGCTTCAAGGAACAGCAATTGCGCACAGATCAGGTTGGCCATGTAGTCCTCTACCGGGCCAACCAGAAAGATCACTCGCTCCTTGAGGAGGCGCGAGTAGATGTCGTAGGCGCGCTCGCCACGAGCGGACTGCTCGACAACCATCGGGACCAGGCCGCCTGCGGCCTGGATATCAGAGTTCTGCTGAATATACGAATTACGGAACATGCTCTGCAGTCACTCCCAAATAGTTATGTCTTGAATACGCATAAGCCAGCACGAAGGCTGGCTTATGGTGTGTACTTCTTATCGCAAAAACGATCAGTCGGCTTGTGGAGCTTCTACCGGCTTGACTGCTTCTTCGTAAGAGACCGATTTGTCGGTCACACTAGCCTTCTGCAGAACAGTATCCACAACTTGTTCTTCCAGCACAACCGAACGGACTTCGTTCAGTTGCTGCTCGTTCTTGTAGTACCAGGACACGACTTGCTCAGGCTCTTGGTAGGCCGAAGCCATTTCCTGAATCATCTCGCGAACGCGGGCTTCGTCAGGCTTGAGGTCGAATTGCTTGACCACTTCAGCAACGATCAGGCCCAGTACTACGCGGCGCTTGGCTTGTTCTTCGAACAGCTCGGCCGGCAGTTGGTCCGGCTTGATGTTGCCGCCGAACTGCTGAACAGCCTGCACGCGCAGACGGTCAACTTCGTTGGACAGCAGAGCCTTAGGCACTTCGATCGGGTTGGTGGCCAGCAGACCGTCCATTACCTGATTCTTGACCTTGGATTTAATCGCCTGGCGCAGTTCGCGCTCCATGTTCTTGCGAACTTCGGTGCGGAAGCCTTCCAGACCGGTTTCCTTGATGCCGAATTGAGCGAAGAATTCTTCGGTCAGCTCTGGCAGTTTTGGCTCGGAAACGGTGTTGACAGTCACGGTGAACTCGGCGGTTTTGCCAGCCAGGTCCAGGTTCTGGTAGTCCTCAGGGAAGGTCAGGTTCAGAACACGCTCTTCGCCGGCTTTAGCGCCAACCAGACCGTCTTCGAAACCAGGGATCATGCGACCCGAACCCAGCACCAGCTGAGTGCCCTTGGCGGAACCGCCAGCGAACACTTCACCGTCAACTTTGCCGACGAAATCGATGTTCAGTTGGTCTTCGTTCTGGGCAGCGCGATCGGCCACTTCGAAACGGGTGTTCTGCTTGCGCAGGATTTCCAGCATTTTGTCCAGATCGGCATCTGCCACGTCAGCGCTCAGGCGCTCTACGGTGATACCTTCGAAACCGGCAACAGTGAACTCAGGGAACACTTCGAATACAGCAACGTATTCCAGGTCCTTGCCCGCTTCCAGGGACTTAGGCTCGATCGAAGGCTGACCAGCCGGGTTCAGCTTCTGCTCAACCACAGCTTCGTAGAAGGAAGACTGGATCACATCGCCTACAGCTTCCTGGCGAGCGTCAGCACCGAAACGGCGCTTGATTTCGCTCATTGGCACTTTGCCTGGACGGAAGCCAGCAATCTTGGCCTTTTGGGCAGTCTGCTGCAGACGCTTGTTGACCTGGCTCTCAATGCGCTCAGCCGGCACGATGACGCTCATGCGGCGCTCAAGAGCAGTAGTATTTTCAACAGAAACTTGCATGGATATTCCTCGTTGCACAGACGTTAGCCGGCCGTTTCCGACCCCAGAATCAAGGGCATGCATTCTAGTGGGTCAAACTCAAGAAGTCACCCTACTGAAAACGGGTAAAAACGCAGCAGGCAATTTATAGGTGCGAATGCACGAATGCACCTCGCCCCGATGGCAAATACAGCCAATTACGCCAGGGCTCTGCGCCAACCCTTCTATATATAGAAGAGGCTGCCAATCATCTCCCTGACAGCCGATCTTGCAAGCAAGGTCGGCGGGCAGCGCGGCATCATCGAGAAACAAAAATACGACGAAACGCCCCACCCCTGCGACCCAGAACCTGCAGCCGCCAAATACTCGAACCACTGAAACAAAAAAGGCGCCAGACTGTTAAATCTGGCGCCTTTCGAAATATGGGGTGGACGATGGGGATCGAACCCACGACAACGGGAGTCACAATCCCGTGCTCTACCAACTGAGCTACGCCCACCATATTGCCTGTCAAAGAAGCCAAACAACCTCTTTGTAAACCCCAACCACGCCAATCGGCATGAATGAAGCTTTATTTGGTGCGGATGAAGAGACTCGAACTCTTACGCCTCGCGGCGCTGGAACCTAAATCCAGTGTGTCTACCAATTCCACCACATCCGCATTGAAGCCTTTAAAGCAAAGGCGCCAGACTGTTAATCTGGCGCCTTTCGAAATATGGGGTGGACGATGGGGATCGAACCCACGACAACGGGAGTCACAATCCCGTGCTCTACCAACTGAGCTACGCCCACCATATTGCGCTACTTGTGCCAAAGCTGCCTAATGGCGCACCCGGCAGGACTCGAACCTGCGACCATCCGCTTAGAAGGCGGATGCTCTATCCAGCTGAGCTACGGGCGCCTTGTTAGCTGTAACCTTGGAGGACTACAAACTAAGTGCTTTCCAGTCTTGCGGAATCGTAACTCCGTTCGACCTTCCCAACCAGTGCTAGGCTGTGCCCGACAAGTGCGACGAATAGTATAGAGCCCCCCGGAGGTCGTCAAATCCTTTTTAAAAAAAATTCATTTAATTAAAGGAGTTAGGGGAATTTGCAGACCAAGCGCCTTTGCCCTCACCTCATGACATGCGAGAATGCGTTCTCTTTTTTTCCCCTCTCGATGGTTAATCACGCGCAATGACTGCACAACTAATCGACGGCAAATCGATCGCCGCCAGCCTGCGCCAGCAGATCGCCAAACGCGTTACCGAACGTCGCCAGCAAGGTCTGCGCACGCCGGGGCTCGCGGTGATCCTGGTCGGCAGCGATCCCGCCTCTCAGGTTTATGTCTCGCACAAGCGTAAAGACTGTGAAGAGGTCGGCTTTATCTCCCAAGCCTATGACCTGCCTTCCGAAACCACTCAAGAAGCACTGACCGATCTGATCGATCGTCTGAACGACGACCCGGCAATCGACGGCGTTCTGCTTCAGCTTCCTTTACCGGAACACCTGGACGCCTCCAAATTGCTGGAGCGCATTCGTCCGGACAAAGACGTCGACGGCTTCCATCCTTATAACGTCGGTCGCCTGGCCCAACGTATTCCGCTGCTGCGCCCCTGCACCCCTAAAGGCATCATGACCTTGCTGGAAAGCACCGGTGCCGATCTCTACGGGATGGATGCCGTGATTGTCGGCGCGTCCAACATTGTTGGCCGCCCGATGGCGATGGAGTTGCTGCTGGCCGGTTGCACCGTGACCGTTACCCACCGCTTCACCAAGGATCTGGCTGGCCATGTCGGCCGCGCTGACCTGGTGGTGGTTGCTGCTGGCAAGCCAGGCCTGGTCAAGGGTGAATGGATCAAGGAAGGCGCGATCGTGATCGATGTCGGCATCAATCGCCAGGAAGACGGCAAACTGGTCGGCGACGTAATCTACGAAACCGCCCTGCCCCGTGCTGGCTGGATTACACCCGTACCGGGCGGTGTTGGCCCGATGACCCGTGCCTGCCTGCTGGAAAACACGCTGTACGCGGCCGAAACCCTGCACAGCTAAGTGACAAAGCAGACGTAAATGGCCAATCAAGAACCCCGCTACTGGCGGGGTTTTTTTTGCCTGCAGAAAAAGCCCGACCACCTGCCGGAAAATGACATATTTTTCATGTTTCCAAACACTTTCATCTCTTACTGGAACAACCATCGACAGTTATTCAGCCATACTCCAGAATGTCGCGCTTTTTACGAAATAGCCCGTTACAAAACGGCTTATCAACACATAATGAGTCTGCCAGCGTGAAAATCCGTCTTTCGATCCTGAGCCTATTTTTTGCAGTTACAGGGACTTTCATCACGCCAATCGCCAACGCTGGCGATACGACCGCCGCGCCTCGAGATGCAACACATCTCAAACTCGCGTCGGGCAGTTCATTAGTCATGGATATGCAGACCAACAAAATCATCTACGCCAGCAACCCCGACGTGGTGGTCCCTATCGCTTCCGTGAGCAAGCTGATGACGGGCCTGGTCGTGGTTGAAGCGCGCCAGAACATGGACGAAATCATCAACATCAACATCAGTGACACCCCGGAAATGAAAGGGGTGTTTTCCCGGGTCAAGCTCAACAGTGAGATGCCACGCCGGGAAATGCTGCTGATTGCGCTGATGTCTTCGGAAAACCGCGCGGCGGCAAGCCTGGCCCACCACTACCCGGGTGGCTATGCGGCATTCATTGCCGCCATGAACGCCAAGGCCAAGGCACTTGGCATGACCAACACCCACTTCGTCGAACCGACCGGTCTCTCCCCGCACAACGTGTCCACCGCTCGCGACTTGAGCAAACTGCTGGTCGCAGCGCACAAGCAACCGCTATTGACCGAACTGAGTACCACCAAAGAAAAAATCGTGTCGTTCCGCAAGCCCAACTACAGCCTGCAGTTCCGCAATACCGACCACTTGGTGCGCAAAGACGATTGGGACATCCAGCTGACGAAAACCGGCTTCACCAATCAGGCGGGTCACTGCCTGGTGCTGGTCACCAGCATGGGTAACCGCCAGGTTGCGCTGGTCATCCTCGACGCTTACGGCAAGTACACTCACTTTGCCGACGCCACCCGTATTCGCAATTGGGTCGAAACCGGCAAAGGCGCAGACGTGCCGTCGGTGGCCTTGCAGTACAAGTCTGACAAGAACCTCAAGCAACGTCAGAGCGGTGTGATTGAAGCCTCAAAGTAAACCAGCGCTCCCAAAAACAAAGCCCCGAAAAATCGGGGCTTTTTTTGTCTGAGGGTTAATCGTTGGGCAGCGGCATCTGATCGTCGTCAGGAATACCGTCCCCCTTGCTCGGGTCTCTCCAGCCCTCAGGGTGCGCTTTTGGCGACACCGGCCGTGCCAAAGGATCGCGCAGCGGGCTGTTCGGATCCATCACAGGGTCCGTCGCGGTCCCTTCGGGGGTTGTAGGAACGCTGTCCGGACGCTTGTCGTCGAAACTCGAATCGGTAGACATAGGCACCTCATCAGGGCTCAGGGTTTCAGATCAGCCAAGGGGTCGTAAGGCTTCGCTGGTGCCTTGGGATTGTCACCTGGCTTCACGTCCCTGGGTGCCTTGGCCGGACCGATGGGATCGACCTGGGGATCGGCGAGGTCTGGCGAATCGGGATCGAAACCCAGCTCATCGCCCGAAGAATGCTCAGACGAATGCGGGCCGACAGGGGTAGTGGAATGTGCCATGGGCGCCTCCTTGGTACGGCCCGGACAAATCCGGGCCCTGTCCTTTAGAGAGCCGCTGTGCACGGCAGTGCCCTGCAGAATGACGAACGGAGACCTACTGCGCCGTCAGGGCCTTTTTTGCCCGCGCAGCTGCTTGCTCCTGACCGGCCTGCCCCAGCTCATTGGCCGCCTTGAGCCAACGCTGCTGATCGACGTTGGCCGGAATCTGATCCGGCTTCAGGATCAGCACGGCCCAGCCGCCAGCGTCCTTGAATGACGATTCAAACGAACTGAAACTCATCAAGTCCCGACGATTCATCCCCGCGCGCAGCAACACGGTCTGCTTCTTACTGTTGTATCCAGCGAGAATGGCGTAGCGCGGCTCAGCCCAGAGCGCCGTACCTTCGGTGAAACGCACCATCACCGGATAGCCGGCGGCGACCTGAGTCAGCAGCGCGGGCAAAGTGTTGTCGAGGGGGTAAACCACCATCCCGTACTCTCGGGCCAGGTTCTGCATGTTCTGCTGTAACTTGTCTTCGGCGCCCGGCAAATGCAGGGGCTTTTCCAGCAAGCCAGGGGTAATGACTATGCCCTGTTGCGCCAACAGGCTGGCCAGCACTTGCGGTCCACTTTGAAAGGCTTGCCCGCGGTAGAACGTACCACTGAGCTCCACCCGCTCCGGCAGACGCTTGATCTCAGGTGCGACGCTCCCGGCGCACCCCGCCAATCCGGCAACGCAGCCAACGATCAGTGCTGCCGTTCGAATTCGAGAAAATACCCGCTCCATGTTCACTCTCTGTTCAGGCGCCAGGCACCACACTCCCGGCTTGGCCGTCGATCATAGGACGACGCGCGGTGCCGGTATAGCTTTAACCGGCAGTTGCGCGCATTCGATAGAGCGAACTCGTTAGTGACAGGCGACCTTTGGTCAATTGTCTGACACACAGCACCGACTAGACTGACAGTTGCAAAGCGTGTGTGCCCGATGCAGGGCAAAGAGGAGGCACGATGAGCCTTGTTATGACGATCGTGATGTTGATTTCCGGCTGGCTGGCCGTTGCCGCCGCCATGTTGTGGGGAGTCCTGCGCATTACCCGACGGCACCATCACCACCCGGTGCAATCAGCGCCTGTGGCCAAAAGCGAAAAACCAGCTGAGCACCACGCCACCGTGCACTGATCGGCCTATTTCAGCCTTCAAAAAAAAGGCCGCCTGAACACTCAAGCGGCCTTTTCGTTTATTGCCGATTAAGCTTCAGTCGCTACGCGCTTCTGCCTGGCCCGGCGGGACATCATGTTCAAGCATTCAATCGTGGCCGAGAACGCCATGGCCGCATAGACGTAGCCTTTCGGTACGTGGGCGCCGAAGCCTTCGGCGATCAGCGTCATGCCGATCATGATCAGGAAGCCCAGCGCCAGCATCACCACCGTCGGGTTTTCGTTGATGAACTTGGCCAATGGATCAGCCGCCAGCAACATCACCAGGACCGACACCACCACCGCAATGATCATGATCGGCAAATGCTCGGTCATGCCGACAGCGGTAATGATGCTGTCGATGGAAAACACCATGTCCAGCATCAGGATCTGACCGATCGCAGCCGCAAAGCCCAGGGTCACAGCGGACGTCGCCGATTTCGGATCTTCCGGCGCCGGGTCCATGCTGTGATGGATCTCGGTGGTCGCCTTCCACAACAGGAACAGGCCGCCGGCAATCAGGATCATGTCCTTCCAGGAGAACGCATGGCCGAGAACTTCGATCACAGGCGCCGTCAACTGGACGATGAACGCAATGGTGCTCAGCAGTGCCAGGCGCAGGATCAACGCCATGCCGATACCAATACGGCGGGCTTTCTGCCGGTGCTGCTCAGGCAGCTTATTGGTCAGGATCGAGATGAAGATCAGGTTATCGATGCCGAGCACGATTTCCATCACCACCAAAGTAGCCAGGGCGACCCAGGCGGTAGGGCTTGCAGCAAGTTCTAAAAGGTATTCCATGGGTCAGTCCTGACTCGTATTAGACGTTAGATTTCCTGGGATTGGGCTTTGTCTTTCTCTTCACCCGATGACTCTTTTTTGCTGATAACACCGTTAGTGGCGTCGCTGAGCGCTTGTTTGGCGGCTTTGTGGGTCTCGTCAATCGCCTGTTTGGCGCTTTCGGCAGCCTTGCCCATCAGTTGCTGAGCACTTTTTTCCGCCTGGTCGCAACCGGCCAACAGCAGTAAAGACGCGAACAGCACAGCCGTGGTTTTAAGCATCATGATGTTTCCCTCGTTAGAACAAACGGCACCAAAACGATGGCCCGTTGATAGCGACGCATTCTAGGGAGACAAACACTTCAGGAAAATTCGTATTTTTAGCGGCTATACTTCGATTTTTACGAACTGTAGACCGCGATGCTCAACTATCGGCAATTGCATTACTTCTGGGTGGTAGCCAAGACCGGCAGCATCGTGCGCGCCTGCGAGCAGCTCAACCTGACACCACAGACCATCAGCGGGCAGATTTCCCTGCTCGAACAAACCTACGGCATCGAGTTGTTTCGACGGGTCGGCCGACAGCTTGAACTCACCGAGGCGGGCCGTCAGGCCCTGCCCTACGCCGAGCAGATGTTTCAGTTGGGCGGTGAACTGGAGTTGATGCTGCGCGCACAGCCCAACGAGCAGCAGATTCAATTTCGTGTGGGGGTCGCGGACGTCGTGCCCAAGTCGATCGTCTATCGGCTGATCGCGCCGACCATGGAGCTGAGCGAGCCGCTGCGCATCACCTGCCGCGAGGACAAGCTCGAGCGGTTGCTCGCCGACCTGGCAATCCAGCGCCTGGACATGGTGATTTCCGACAGCCCAATGCCCTCGCACCTGGACATCAAGGGCTATAGCCAGAAACTCGGGGAATGCGGGATCAGCTTCTTTGCCACGGCGGAACTGGCCGCGCAGCACGGTCAGGATTTCCCCCGCGGCCTGCACGGCGCGCCGCTGTTGATTCCGGGGCCGGAAACCGTGGTGCGCAACCGCTTGCAGCGCTGGTTCGCCGAGCAGCAAATCCAGCCGCGCATTGTCGGCGAGTTCGACGACAGTGCGCTGATGCAGGCTTTCGGTCAGTCCGGCAGCGGGATCTTCATCGGCCCGAGCGTGATTGCCGATGAAGTGAAACGCCAATGTGGCGTGGAGTTGATTGGCCAGACCGACGCCGTGACCGAGTCGTTCTACGCCATTTCAGTGGAGCGCAAGGTCAAGCACCCCGGCATCGTGGCGATTACCGAAGGCGCCCGACGCCAGTTGTTTACCGACCTTTCAACCGTCAGGCGTAAATCTCACGAGGCTTGAAGGTCATCAGCGCAATGGCCAGCAGAATCGAAGCAAGGATAAAACCGGCCGCCGCAAAACCAAGGCCTTGCAACCCGACACTGTCGATCACCCGGCCGCCAACGATCGCGCCCAGGCCGATGCCGAGGTTGGCCCCGGCAATGTTCAGCGACGCGGCGAACGCCGGGGCCTCGGGTGCCGCCTTCATCAGGCGCACGTGGCTGACCAGGAACAGCGCCGCCTGAGTCACGCCCCAGATACCCATCGCCGCCGCCAGACCGAGGGGCGAATGGATATTTGGCACCAGCGTTACCAGGCCGGAAATCATGAAGGCGCAGAACATCATCGAAGCGATCAGCGGATGGCGATCCACCGCGCGACCGCCCAGCGAGTTACCGATCAGCCCGACCGCGCCAAAGCCCATCAGGCACCAGCCGACCACCGTGCCGTTGAAACCGGCCAGGCGCTCAAGAATGTCCGCCAGGTAGGTGTACGCGGTAAACATCCCGCTGAAGACCACAATCGACAGCAGCACGTGGCCGAGCATCAGCGGGCTGCGCAGGATTTTGAATTGCGAACGGAAACTCACCTGATGCTGATGCAGATCGGTTTTGGGCAGGTAAATGAACAGCAGCAAGGCTTTGGCAAAGGCAATGACAGCGAGAATACCGAAGGCACTGCGCCAGCCGAATGCATCGGAAATCAGCGTGCCCACCGGAATGCCGAACACCGTGGCGCAGACAATCCCGAAACCGATCTTGGCGATGGCCCGCCCGGCGTAATCGGGGCCGACGATATCCACCGCCGTCTCGCTGGCCAGGGCCCAGAACACCGGCAACCCGAGCGCAGGAATCAACCGGGCAAATGCCATCACCCAGATATTGGGCGCAAAGGCCGCGAGGGTATTGGCCAGACCGAACATGATCAGCACGCTGATGAACAGTTTACGGCGCTCAAACCTGGCGAAGTATGCAGTCAGGAACGGCCCGAAGGCAGCGACGGTGAAGGCAAACAACGTCACCAGCAAACCCGCTTGCGGGATCGAGACGTCCAGGTCCCGGGCAATGGCCGGCAACAGGCCAACGATGACGAATTCCGTGGTCAGCACCGTAAAACCGGCGGCGGACAACAGAAGAATGGGCAACAGCATGCAGAGCTCCAGAAAACGACGACACCAGCGATAGCCCGAAGGCCCACTGGCAACTTGAAAGTGAGGATGGCGAATCTTAACAGAGTGATTCAAAACAGGGTTGCACGAACCTGCCTATCTCGTTGAACGCCATAGCGTCAGTTGGTCACAGGTCTGAAAGAACGGTCCTGCGCTGTGATAAAGTCCGCGCCCTGCAAAATGTACACCCTGTGGTTAATGCCGATCAGTTAAACCAAAACGCAATTTTTGTAGCCGCTGGCGAAGCCTGCGTTCGGCGGCGCAGCCGAACGCAGGCTTCGCCAGCGGCTACAAATCGTGTGATGGCTGACTGATCGGCACTACACCCCTTTCCGGTTTCCCGCCTGTGGCCTGCCCCCGTTTATTGCCGCAAACCTGCGAAACCTTGCACTTATAGAAAATCAGAGATGCTGTTTATGACTGCTTCATCCCCTTCTCTATTGCAACGCCTGAAACGCACCAGCCTGGTGACGCAAATCGTTATCGGCCTGCTCGCCGGTATTGCCTTGGCCCTGTTCGCGCCTGAAGTGGCGAAGTCCACGGCGTTTATTGGCAAAGTCTTCGTCAGCGCATTGAAAGCAGTCGCGCCGATTTTGGTGTTCGTGTTGGTCATGGCCTCGATTGCCAACCATAAACACGGCCAGGAAACACATATCCGGCCGATTCTGTTCCTGTACCTGCTGGGGACTTTCGCTGCCGCGGTGGTCGCCGTCGTGGCCAGCATGATGTTCCCGTCGAGTCTGGTGCTGTCCACCCAGGACGTCGCGGTGACGGCACCGGGCGGTATTGGCGAAGTCCTGCAAAGCCTGCTGCTGAGCGTGGTTGATAACCCGATCAGCGCACTGATGAACGCCAACTTCATCGGCATCCTGGCGTGGGCGATCGGCATGGGCATCGCCATTCGCCACGCCGGCGACACCACCCGCGAAGTACTGGGTGACTTGTCCAATGGCGTGACCGTGATCGTGCGCGTGGTGATTCGCTTCGCCCCGCTGGGGATCTTCGGCCTGGTGTCCTCGACCCTGGCCACCTCCGGTTTTGGTGCCTTGATCGGCTACGCACACCTGCTGGCCGTGCTGCTGGGCTGCATGCTGTTCGTGGCGCTGGTGATGAACCCGCTGATCGTGTTCTGGAAGGTGCGTCGCAACCCTTATCCGCTGGTGCTGACCTGCCTGCGTGAGAGCGGCATTACCGCGTTCTTCACGCGCAGTTCGGCGGCGAACATTCCGGTCAACCTGGAGCTGAGCAAGCGCCTGGGCCTGCACGAAGACACCTACTCGGTATCGATCCCGCTGGGCGCGACCATCAACATGGCCGGCGCGGCGATCACCATCACTGTGCTGACCTTGGCAGCCGTGCACACCTTGGGCATCGCCGTGGACATTCCGACGGCCATTCTGCTGAGCGTCGTCGCAGCGATCTGTGCCTGTGGCGCTTCGGGCGTGGCCGGCGGTTCGCTGTTGCTGATTCCGCTGGCGTGCAGCCTGTTCGGCATTCCTAGCGAAATCGCCATGCAGGTGGTGGCGGTCGGTTTCATCATTGGTGTATTGCAGGATTCGGCGGAGACCGCGCTGAACTCCTCCACGGACGTGCTGTTTACCGCCGCGGCGTGCCTGGGCGAAGAACAGAAAGCCGAGCGTTTGGCCTGACACAAACCCTTGTAGGAGCGAGCCTGCTCGCGATAGCGTTCAATCATTCAACATAGATGTCGCCTGATACTCCACCATCGCGAGCAGGCTCACTCCTACAGGAACCGTGGTGTAGTTGATAAATGCGTACACATGAAAAAGCCCCCGCAGCTTAAGGCTCCGGGGGCTTTTTTGTACCTGGACGGTTTAGAACGCGCCCATGAAGTCGCGCTTGCCCACTTCCACACCGTTGTGACGCAGCAATGCGTAAGTGGTGGTGACGTGGAAGAAGAACTGCGGCAGGCCGTAGGTCAGCAGGTAAGCCTGGCCACTGAAGCGCTTCTCTTTAGGAGTACCCGGACGGGTAACGATCTCGATGCCTTCCTTGCCGTTGATCTGCTCCGGCTTGATCTCGCCGATGAAGGCCAGAACCTTGGCGATCAGTGCTTGCAGCTCAGCGAAGGTGGTTTCGGTGTCGTCGTACTTCGGCAGCTCGATTTCGGCCAGGCGCGAGGACACGCCTTTGGCGAAATCAACGGCGATCTGTACCTGACGCACCAGCGGGAACATGTCCGGGTACAGACGTGCCTGCAGGAATGCGTTCGGGTCAATGTTCTTGGCAGTGGCGTGGGCTTCGGCCTTGTTCAGCACATCGCTCAGGGCATTGAGCATTTGCTTGAAAACAGGAACAGAAGCGTCGTACAGGGCGATGGTCATGGCAGGTCTCGTGTGGTGACAGGAGGGAAACGTCGGCCGATTATAGCCATGCGCAGCCCTCCTCCGACCGCTCTTTTTAAGCGGCGATCAACGGCACTCGCCACCCAAACGCACAAGGACCGCGCCCCGTTCCGGTTTCAGATAAGGTTTGACCGCGCCAACGGCGCACGACACCAGGTTCTGTAGCTCTGGCTGGAGCGGCTCCTGCATGAACAACAACCCCGCGGGCCGGGACTCTCCCTGCAACTGCTCCACCGTCAACGCTGCAACCGGCCGGCCCAGGTAATAGACCAGACGGATATCCGGCTCGCCGAGGGTGTAGGCTTTTTGGCCCGGTTGCCCTGCGGCCAATGTCGCGACCTGTTCCAGGCCAGCGACCCGGTGAGCCAGTACCCGCGCTTCAACGAACATGTAGAACACAACGAACCCGGCCAGCATCACGTAGGGTACAACGGCCAGGACCGTGCGCCAGCGCCCCTTCAGATCATCGAGCACTGCCGCCCAGTGCATGGCCAGCAGCAACGCCATGGACGGGTAAACCGGCAACAGGTACTTGCCGTGCTTTTCGGTGAACATCGAGAAAACCAGCAGCGGCAGCAGCGTGCAACACAGCAGCATGGCCGCTTCACGGCGCGAGCGGATCATTGCCCAGAACTTGCGCGGCTGCACAAACACAATCAGCCAGAATGGAAAGAAATCACCGGCCAGGTACAGCAGATACGCGTACCAGGCCTCGGCGCCCTGCCCGTCAATCTTCTTCACGATGTCTTCGCTGATGATCGACGCCCAGATGCCCCAGCCCTGACTTACCGACACCGCCACGTACCAGGAACTGCCCAGCACCACGGCAATCAACCAGCCCCAACCGTCACACAGGTAAGCCTTGGCCCGCGCATCGCGGTAGATCAAGGCGTACGTCAGAATCGGCGCCGTCACCCACAACAGGCACACCGGGCCTTTCGTCAGCAGTGCACAGCCAAGAAGGACGTAGCTGAGGCGGCGCCAGACATCCCGGCCCTGCAGGAAGATGAACTGCCACGCTGCCAGCAATGCGCCAAAGCACAGCAGGGTCAGCAGCATTTCGATTTCAGAGCGGCGGGCGAACAGACTGAAAGCACCGTTGGCGGCCAGAAACACCACGGCGAACAAACCGACCTGGCGCCCGGCCTGCCTGACGCCGTACCAATACGTGCCAAGGCAGCACAACATCGCGGCCAGCGCCGACGGCAGGCGCACACTCCACTCGGACAAACTGCCCAGCACGGCCGTCGACACCAGGCCCGCCCAATAGAAAAACGGCGGTTTGGACAGGTACAAATCGCCGTTCATGTACGGCAGCAACCAGCTCCCCGCTTCGCGCATTTCCCGCACGGTGACAGCGCGACGAGCCTCGTTGACACTGAGGAACGGCACGCTGCCCAATCCCCAGAAAAACAGCAGCGCAATGGCGATCGCCGCAAGTAACGTGATATTCCGGGTCGATAACGATCCGCGCATGACCTACTCCTTCAGGCTTTTGCTTTTGGCGATCAACTGCAAATTGCGAAAATAGACGATTGAACCGAAGGCCTGCCCGACAATGAACACCGGGTCCTCACGGTAAATGGCGTACGCGAGCAACAGGGTGCTGCCGACGATGCTCAGGTACCAGAAGCTCACCGGGATCACGCTGCGTTTTTTGTACTCGCTGTACAGCCACTGCAGGATAAAGCGGCCGGTAAAGGCGATCTGGCCAATAAAACCGACTGCCAGCCACATGGCTTCGCGGGAAAGATTCATCCTTCAATCTCCTGCGCATGGGTGTTCAGGCGCGTGCGTTTGATCAGCCACCAGACGCCGATCAGGTCGAGAATGCCCACTAGGGCGCGGTCGAGATTGCCGTACTTGGACACCCCGGCGGTGCGCGGTCGGTGGTTGACCGGATGAACGATCATTCGGCCGTTATGGCGCTGGATCAGCGCCGGGATATAGCGATGCATGTGGTCGAAGTACGGCAGGCGCAAAAACGCCGCACGCTCGATCAACTTCAAGCCGCACCCCGTGTCCGGGGTGGAATCCTTGAGCAGGCGACTGCGCAGGCCGTTGGCGAAACGCGAAGCCCAGCGCTTGCTCGCGGTATCACGGCGATTGACCCGGTGCCCGGCCACCAACTGCACATCGACGCGTCCCGGCTCACCGCGCACCAGCGCCAGCATACCGGGGATGTCCGCCGGGTCGTTTTGCCCGTCGCCATCGAGTGTGGCCAACCACTGTCCACGCGCCTCGAACGCCGCGTGGTAAAGCGAAGTGCTCTGCCCCAGCGAACGTTCATGGTGCAGGATGCGCAATGCGTCCAGCCCGTTGTGCCGCATTTGCCGCAGTTCGTGCAAGGTGGCATCGGTGCTGCCATCGTCAACGACGATGATTTCGTAAGCCTCATCGGCCAACGCCACGCGGATTTCCTCAAGCAGTGGCCTGAGGTTGTTTGCTTCGTTTTTGGCTGGAATCAGTACAGATACAAAAATGTCTTGGTTCATGGAGTCTCTCTCGCCTTTATTGGTTTTTTGTAAGCAGAGGCGAATGAAGGTGTCGTACACCGAGTGACTCGATGCATGGGGCAGAAGTTCGGGGGCGATACAGCCAATGACCACAACGCCGTGAATGGCTCGCGCGACGTCGCGCGAGCCCGCATAAGGTGCCCGCGCATTTGTAAAAAAGTCGTTAATATTTCATTTAGGTTTCGTCATCGTTATGGCGCAGGCACAACGAATTCAGTTGCCATTGGCGCTCGCCCCTCTAAAGTGCATCCAGGCACGTGAAAAACATGAACCGGGCAAGGATTCGCAACCATGAACACTGAGCAAGAAACGACCTCTGACGGACCGCGGCTTAACAGCGCGGAAATCCGAATTTTGGGCTCGCTGATCGAGAAACAGGCCACCAGCCCCGAAACGTATCCGCTGACCCTCAATGCCCTGGTGATCGCCTGCAACCAGAAAACCAGCCGCGAACCGGTGATGAACCTGACCCAGGGTCAGGTCGGCCAGAGCCTGCGGGCGCTGGAAGGACGCGGCTTCGCCAAACTGGTGATGGGCAGCCGCGCGGATCGCTGGGAGCACAAGGTCGACAAAGCCCTGGAACTGGTGCCGGCACAAGTGATTTTGACAGGCCTGTTGTTCTTGCGCGGCCCGCAGACGACCAATGAATTACTGACCCGCAGCGGGCGCATGCATGAGTTTGAAGACGCCGAACAGGTGGTGCATCAGCTGGAGCGTTTGATTGTCCGGGGCTTGGCACTGTTGATTCCAAAGCAGGCTGGCCAGCGGGAGGACCGGTATATGCATGCGTTGGGTGATCCGGCAGACATCGAAGTGATTCTGGCGGCACGGCACAATCCGGTGGAGCGAGGCAATGCCAGCGGGATGTCGGTTGAGCGAATCGAAGAGCTTGAAGCGCGAATTGCCGCGCTGGAAGAACGCCTGGCCCGCCTCGAATAACCCGTAGCAGCTCGTCCGGCTTGTAGCAGCCGTCAAGCAGCGCGAGGCTGCGTCCGGCTTGTAGCAGCCGTCGAGCAGCGCGAGGCTGCGTCCGGCTTGTAGCAGCTGTCGAGCCGCGCGAGGCTGCGTCCGGCTTGTAGCAGCTGTCGAGCAGCGCGAGGCTGCGTCCGGCGGCGAAGCCGTCGTGAGTCAGGCTAACGCTGTCTGTCTGAAACACCGCAAGTTCTGGTTCAGCGCCTGCTTCGCAGTCGGACGCAGCCTCGCGCTGCTCGACAGCTGCTACACGCTGCTACAGGTTACTCACCGTCCCAATAATCCACGCCGTCGCCCGGCCGGGCGATGGCAACGAAGCCCGAAGCATTGCCCTCGGCATCCACCCTGAAATCATCCATCACCGCATACTTACCGGAATCCGGGTACTCGCAAATTTCCGGTGATTGCTGGGTGCTCACCGCCAGATAGCGCAGTTCAGCGTTGCTGGTATTGATGATCTGATGCGCCGCTTCCGGACCACCTGGCGGACAAGCAATCACGTCGCCCGCACGGATGGGAAAACGCTCGGTCCCGAGGCGTACCTCCCCTGCCCCGGCCACGACGTAAAACATCTCCTCGTTGACCCGATGGCTATGAAACGGGCTGCCACGCATGCCCGGTTCCAGCGCATACAGCCGATACCCAAGCTTTTGCGCGCCCAATTGCTGGCCAACGCGGGCGAAACGCTGCTGGTAGCGACCGGCCGTGTCGCCGGTAGGAGCCAGGGCTTCGGGCAACGGTTCAAGATCGACCTGGTTCAGATTGAGAATGCGCGGGTGCATAGGCACCTCCTAGCTGCGGGCAAATTCCACGGCTTTGTGAAACTGCTCATCCGTGGGCCTTACACCGGTGTACAACACAAACTGCTCCAGTGCCTGGATCGCGATCACTTCCAGCCCCGTGATGACTCGCTTGCCTTGCGCACGACCGCTCACGATCAGCGGCGTTTCCGAGGGAATTGCCACCACATCGAAGACAGTCTGCGCGCTGGCAATCGCGTGCGCATCAAACGCCAGTTGATCAGCTTCCGGACCGCCCGTCATGCCAATCGGTGTGACGTTGATCAGCATTTGCGGGCGCTGTGCGCCCAGTTCCGCTTGCCATTGGTAGCCCAGCGACTCAGCCAGGGCGCGTCCGGCGCGTTCATTTCGGGCGACGATCAAACCGTTTTTGTAGCCGCCATCACGCAACGCGCTGGCCACGGCCTTGGCCATGCCGCCGCTGCCGCGCAGGGCAAAGGTCGACTCTTTGGGCACTTCGTGGGTCTTGAGCAGTTGTTCGATGGCAATGTAATCGGTGTTGTACGCCTTTAAATGGCCATCGGTATTAACGATGGTGTTGATTGATTGAATGGCCGCCGCCGAGGCGTCCAGTTCATCAACCAGCTCGATACACGCTTCCTTGAACGGCATCGACACCCCGCAGCCACGAATGCCCAAGGCGCGAATACCGCCGACAGCGCCGGGCAAATCCTGGCTGCTGAAGGCCTTGTAATAGAAATTCAGGCCCAGTTGTTCATACAGATGATTGTGAAACCGCAGGCCGAAGTTGCCGGGGCGCCCCGAGAGCGACATGCACAGCTGAGTGTCTCGGTTGGGGTTCATCTGCATGAAACTTTCTCCTTCAATAGCACTTTCAGATGGACGGGATTAGCCAATCCATCGGGTCTGATCGATCATAATCAAAGGCCTGCGCGAGGTAGCGCGGGTCTGTCAGGAAATCGGTACAGACCTTACACAAAATTTACCTATCGGCCGTGCTGTTTTTCAAAAAAAAGCTGTCTTAGAGGTATCCCCGCGACAATCCTTGGGTCTATTGCAGACGCAAGCGCCGGGTCGAAAAGACGAGGATTTATCATGAACCGTAAAATCACCACAGTTGCCTTGCTGATCGGCGCACTCGCTGTCGCAGGGCAGGCACAAGCCCATGGCGGTGGTTGTGGTAACTGCTGGCAAGGTCCGGCGATTTTTGGTGCGCTCGTCGGCTCGGCCATTGTCGGTTCGGCCGTGATCAACGCCAACCGGCCGGTCTATGTTCAACAACCGGTTTACGCTCAACCGGCGCCGGTTTACATGCAACAACCGCCACCGGTTTATTACCAGCCTGCACCGGTCTACGTGCAACAGCCGGTCTACTACGCCCCGGCACCGGTTTACTACGGTCCGCCACGTGGTTATTACGGCCCGCCGCGCGGTTACTATGGCCCTCCCCGTGGTTATGGCCACTGGTAACAACATTCCCCGGCCCCGCCTCAACAGCGGGGCTTTTTTGTGACCGTTCGTCGGCGAACGTCTGGATAAATCGCGTCAAGGTCGCTGTGGGGACAGAGTGGGTGGTTCAAATGGGCAAGATTGACATGACCCGCCCTCGCCTTGCGCCAAACGGTCATATTTTTGTCATATCAGGTCCGCAAGCTTGGATCTGTCCGCAAACAACAGGTTGATAACAACAAGGACGACCTCATGCCTACGCAAAACCCGCACCGCATTGTCGGTTTGTGCACTTCCAGCAAGGTGTACAACGCTTTGACCGAACTCAAGCACCTGGAAGGCCATCGCAGCGCCAAGTTTCTTTCGCTGCTGGCGGAAAACCTGGTACGCAAGGGCCTGCTCAACGAACACGAAGTGGTTCACATGCTGGATCTGGTCGTCGACTGAGGCGAACACTCATCGGCGTCAATGACCACTATCGAACGTGTTGATTGTCCGTTCCTGCGCGACGTCCTTAAGGTAGCTCCATAGATTGATGGAGGTACTTATGTCCCAGGTTCAGATCATGTCCGTTATCGGCAGCGCCGTTCCCTCATCGCTTAGAGAGCTGGGTTTGCTTGCCTGTTGGTATCTGGTGCAGGACGGCGAAGCGATCAGCGGTCCGCTCACCTCGCTACCCGCCGCCCAGGCCTTGTCGCAGCGCATCGGCCAAGGCCTGCTCAGCGCCTAAGGCAACTGCACCCGCGGTTTGGTTTCGATGAAAATGTCCCAACTCGACATGAACAGGGCCGCGATCAGCGGCCCGATAACGAAACCATTGAGGCCAAAGATCGCCAGACCGCCCAGTGTCGAGATGAGGATGAGGTAGTCCGGCATCTTGGTGTCCTTGCCCACCAGGATCGGTCGCAAGACGTTATCCACCAGGCCAATCACAAAAACCCCGTACAGCCCCAACGCCACACCCTGCCAGATCGCCCCGCTGAGCAGGAATAACGCCGCCACCGGCGCCCAGACGATCCCTGCCCCCACCGCTGGCAACAGCGACAAAAACGCCATCAGCACCGCCCAGAGCAACGCGCTCGGGATGTCCAGAAACCAGAATATTGCCCCACCCAAAGCGCCCTGCGTGATCGCCACCAGCAGGTTGCCCTTGACCGTCGCCCGCACCACGCGATTGAACTTGAGTTGCAAGCGACGCTTCTGGTGCTCCTCCAGCGGCACCGCCGCGCGAACCTTGCGTGCCAGTTCGGCGCCGTCACGCAAAAAGAAATAGAGCAAATACAGCATGATGAAAAAACTCACCACAAAATCAAACGTGCCCTGGCCGAAGCTGAACGCCTGAGTGGCGAAAAACTCATTGCCCGTCACCGCGCTCTTGATGATTTTCTCCCGCAGCCCGCTCAATTCGCCCACCCCGAACCGGTCAAGCAGGTGCTGGAAGTACGGCGGCAGGCTGTGCTTGAAATGCGAGACGAACCCGGCGATATCCAGTTCACCACTTTCGATGCTTTTGTACAGCGTGGTCCCCTCTTGAACCAGCAGGAAGCCAAGGATGATCACCGGCAGGATCGCAATCACCAGACAGATACTGAGCGTGAACAGTGACGTCAGGTTGCGCTCCCACCCCAGTTTCAATTGCAGTCGGCGCTGCATCGGCGCAAAGAGGATGCCGAGGATCACCGCCCAAAACACCGCACCGTAAAACGGCAGCAGAATCCAGATGAAGGCGGCGGTCACCAGCCATAGCAAGATCACCAGTGATCGGTTGTGTACGGTTTCTTCGCTCATGTCCGGTCCGTGTCAGTGCGCAGGGGGACGCAGGCTCTTGTACTGACGAGCCTTTCTGATACTTAGTCCGCCACGGTTCGCGCGAGTGCCATCCGTTTGTTCATCAAGCATAGATCCAGATCAATAAACCCCTCGGGCAAGCCGATTACGCTCCTTGGCTTTTGCGACCGACACTGCCATGACTCCCCTCGCCCCCGAACTGCTCGCCCCTGCCGGCACCTTGAAAAACATGCGTTATGCCTTCGCCTACGGCGCCGATGCGGTGTACGCCGGCCAGCCGCGCTACAGCTTGCGGGTACGCAATAACGAATTCGATCACGCCAACCTCGCCCTCGGCATCAAGGAGGCCCAGGCCCAGGGCAAGCGTTTTTACGTGGTGGTGAACATTGCGCCGCATAACGCCAAGCTCAAGACCTTCCTCAAGGACCTGGCACCCGTAATCGCCATGGCGCCGGACGCGCTGATCATGTCGGATCCGGGCCTGATCATGCTGGTGCGGCGACACTTTGCGCAGATGCCGATTCATCTGTCGGTGCAGGCCAACACCGTGAACTGGGCCAGTGTCGAGTTCTGGCAGCAACAGGGGTTGAGCCGGATCATCCTGTCGCGGGAACTCTCGCTGGAAGAAATCGGCGAAATCCGCGAACAGGTGCCGGCCATGGAGCTGGAGGTGTTTGTCCATGGCGCGTTGTGCATGGCCTATTCCGGGCGCTGCCTGTTGTCGGGCTACATGAACAAGCGCGATGCCAATCAAGGCAGTTGCACCAACGCCTGCCGCTGGAAATATTCGGCGCAGGAGGCCACGGAAAATCAGCTCGGCGAAATCGTCCAGCAATATCAACCCGAACCGACCTTGGGCCTCGGCCCCCCCACCGACCAGGTGTTCCTGTTGCAGGAAGCCAATCGGCCAGACGAACTGATGCCGGCCTTCGAGGACGAACACGGCACCTACATCATGAACGCCAAGGACCTGCGCGCCGTTCAGCACGTCGAGCGTCTGACGCACATGGGCGTGCACTCGCTGAAAATCGAAGGCCGGACCAAGTCCCATTTTTATTGCGCGCGCACTACGCAGGTGTATCGCCGGGCCATCGACGACGCCGTGGCCGGGCAAGCATTCGACCGCAGCCTGATGACCGACCTGGAGTCGTTGGCGCAGCGTGGCTACACCGAAGGATTTTTGCGACGGCATGTGCATGACGAATACCAGAACTACCAGAACGGCAGCTCGGTGTCGGAACGACAGCAGTTTGTCGGTGAACTGACCGGAGAGCGCCGCGATCGGCTGGCTGAGGTCAAGGTGAAAAACCGCTTTGGCCTGGGCGATCACATGGAACTGATGACCCCCAAGGGCAACTTCCATTTCGATTTACATCAGCTTCAGAACGCCAAAGGCGAACCGATTGAAGTCGCGCCGGGGGATGGGCACACGGTGTACTTGCCGATTCCGGACGCGGTGGATCTGAACTTCGGATTGCTGATGCGCGACGTCCGCGTGACCTGAGCTCCAAACACGAACGGAACCCTGTGGGAGCGAGTTTGCCAGTCACGCGAACTCCTCGCGCAGCATCGCCACAAACGCTTCGCGCGCCGGGTGAACCCCGGCGTTTTCATGCCAGTAAAACAAATTGTCGATAGCCGTCAGCTCAGGAAATTCATACCCCGCGCACCCCGCCCCCTTGGCGTACTGATCAAACACCCCTTTGGGCACTAACGCGACACCGGCACCCGCGCTGACACACCCGACAATCGCGCCATAACTCGCCAGACTGACAATCGGCAGCGCCAGCCCCTGACGCAACAACCAATGTTCCAGCGCCGCCCGA
Organism: Pseudomonas sp. OV226; assembly: GCF_003148705.1. Taxonomy (NCBI): domain Bacteria; kingdom Pseudomonadati; phylum Pseudomonadota; class Gammaproteobacteria; order Pseudomonadales; family Pseudomonadaceae; genus Pseudomonas; species Pseudomonas sp. OV226. Next base: position 169,580 of record NZ_QGGS01000011.1, read on the forward strand.
TACGGACAACCCTGGGGCCACATGAAGACGGTCTTGTCCTGCAAATCCGCAATGCTGTGCACCGCTCCCAGCGACGTTGAGGCAATCAACAAAAGCTCTTCGCGGTACATCGGTGTGCGCTTGAGTTGAGCGCGCTCGACATCCACGGCGACGATGGCGCCGTCGAGCCGGTGGTTGAGTGTGTCGTCGAGCAATTGGCCCCAGCTGCCCGTGGTCAATTCCAGCGCAACTGCGGGATAGCGCTTGTGGAATTTCGCCAGCAGCCGCGGTAAGCGACCGGTGGCCGAGGACTCGATGGCGCCGATGCGCAGCGGCCCGGAGGGGTCGGCTGACGGGTCCAATGCGCGCTTGGCCTCAACGGTCAGCGCCAGAATTTTTGAGGCGTAGGACAAAAACGTTTGCCCCGCCGCGCTGATGCGCAGCCCTCGACCCTCGCGCAGAAACAGCGCCACCCCCAATTCCGTCTCCAGCGCCTTGATCCGCGCCGTGATATTGGACGGCACGCAATGCAGCAACTCGGCGGCCCGGGCGATGCTGCCGACATCGGCCACGGTCTTGAACATGCGAATCTGCGCCAGCTCCATAATCATCACCAAAAGTGAACGGTCTACGCAGTATAAGTCAGTTGTGGAGAGCAATCTGAGTTCTGATACTCAATGCACCTACCTGATGGTGCACGACCATGAATTCACGCACGCACGCTCCCCGCTCGCCCTGGAAAATCATCCTCGCGATGGCTTTTGTCGTCGCGTGCTGGGGCTATTCACCGACCGGCATTCATATCGGATTGCAGGCCTATGACCCCGGACACCTGGCACTGCTGAGGTTTCTGATGGCCTCGGTGTTCATGGCGGTCGTCGCCGCGTTCAAAGGCATCCGCCTGCCCAGGCCTCGCGACCTGCCGTGGCTGGTTGCTCTCGGTTTTTTCGCGGTGAGCCTGCATCACGTCGTACTGAACATAGGCCAGCAGCATGTCACTGCCGGGGCTTCCAGCGTGTTGGCACAATCGACACCGTTGTTCAGCACGCTGCTGGCGCGTTTTGTGTTCAAGGATCGGGTCAGCTTCTGGCGCTGGGGCTGCATCGTGTCGGGAATGATTGGCGTGGTGATTGTGGTGGCCGGTGATCACGGACTGGGCGGCCTCGATGTTTACGGTTTGTTGATCTTGCTGGCAGCAGTGTCCTGGAGTTTTTACTTCGCCTTGCAGAAGCATCATTCCACGCGCTATGACGGCCTGACGCTGGTGTGTTACACGGTCTGGTCGGGCACGGCGTTGTTATTGATTTACCTGCCGGGATTGGCCAGCGAGGTCGTCAGCGCACCGGTTCATGTGCAGTGGGCGGTGCTGGCGCTGGGCATATTTCCCAGTGCGCTCGCCTATCTGGCGTGGGCGTTTGTGCTGGCCCATGTGGACTTGAGCCGCGCAACCATGACGCTGTATCTGATCCCGCCGACCGCGATGGCCATCGCCGCTTACGCCTTGGGTGAACAGCCAACACTGATGGTCGGCGTCGGCGCCCTCGTGATTTTGATCAGTGTGCTGGCATTGAATATGGAACGACGCGCCACCGTTACCGCGAGCGGCCCGGTGCGCCCCTGAACGGAGGTAGCGCCGGGTTAAAGAATTACTGGGGGCTGCCGACCTTTTCAGTTCACATGTATGTGGCACTTATCGCCATGGATTGCCTATGACCCGCTTTGTTGTTATCGGTTTGCTGACGTTGATTTCAGGTTGCGCCAGCAAGCCAATACCTGCCCCCGTGCCCAAGATACCGCCCATGACAACGGAGGAAATGCTCGACGAGCCACTGCTGACTCACTCGGTCATGCGTGATGCAGACCTGCTCAGCTATCTGGTGAGCATTCCCGAGCGAAACATGAAAAACACGCAATCGACCTTGCAGATGCAAGCCAACTGCGACGCCACCGGTGCCACCGCCCTGTTCCTCGACACACGTATCGTCTCCGGTTCCAGCACCGGGTCCTACAAGTCGCCCAAGAACACTCCATTGTCTGCGCCACTGCTGGCTCGCCTGGCGCAGAACCCGAGCTTCGTCGAAGCCTGCGCGGAAACGCCCCCTGCGGATTGGCGTGTGGCCTTGGGCGGCGACACGGAACGCCGGCTGCTGATCGACCGCAACAGCTTCAAGGCACAAGGCAGTTCCGTGTTGTTCTGGGGCGCGATTGATGAGCCGGCATTGCTCACCGACGCGAGCTATAAAGTGTTATTCGGACAAACTCGCAGCCGTTATCAAGTCGATTGCAAGGGCCAGACCTACCGCGTGTTGAGCGAGTTCAAACTGGACGAAAAAGACCAGATCACCCGAGGAACGCTGCTTGCCGACGCCCCGCAAACAAACTTCGAGCAAGGTGCGGATGTCCGGCCTTTGTTGAAAGCGGCCTGCGCCCCGGCCTCCCAACTGTCGACCCTGGCGCCCTACTCTCCCCGCCGTAAAGTGGCGCAGGTCTATCAATCCAGACCCGTTGCGGCAAACGTGCTCAAGTCGATTGCCGACCTGAACCTGGCACCGCCGGCCAAGGCGATCAAAAAGATCGAGATTCACTCGAAAAACGTCGGGTACCTGGGCGGCGCGCCGTCGCAGAGCGAGCAACGCTACGAAATCGATCCACAAAGTGGCCAGTTGAAATTGCAGTGGCCTGGCAAGGTGATAGACACCTACTCGGTCAATTTCCGCGGGCTGTTGACGCTACGCCTCGACAGCCAATACACCGACCGAAAACTGCCCGTGTCGTACGCAATCGATACCGAAAACCTCACATTCACCGGCGACTGGAGAACGATGGCGGTTGGCTCATCGTTGGGCTATCACATCACCCAACAGCGTCGCAGCACGCTCAAGGGCACCTCGCTCAACAGCGAAAAACTCGAGTGTGTGGTCGAGCGCCAAATTGACGCCGTACAGGTCAACACTTCATTGCAAGGCGGCGCAAAAGAACTGGCGTGCACGATTGAAGGGGGTGAGCTCAAAGTGAGCGTGACGATGTATTACCTTCAGGATTACGGTTACTTCTTCCGGTCGCGCTATCAGGCTGGATCGATAACGGATGTGCGAACGACCTTGCTCGCTATCGAGTGAACTGACACAGAACCTGTGGCAAGCGCCTTCGCCACACAGTTTCAGCCACCCGGTGAAAACCGGTCGCGGCTGTTGGTCAGGTGCAGCCACATCGCCGCACGCGCCGCATCCGGGTCTTGCCGTTTGATGGCATTGAGAATCGCCTCGTGCTCGAGGTTGGCAAGCTGCCCGAGCTTGCTCAAATCTGCCGCACCGCGCTCGACGGCGTTGACGCGAGTCCGGGGAATCATCGCACTGCCCAGGTGCTGCATGATTTCGGTGAAACACACATTGCCGGTCGCTTCGGCGATCAACAGGTGAAAACGCCTGTCAGCCTCAACGCAGCTGTCGTTATTGGCCAGCAGGCTTTGATAGTCGTCCAGCGCTTCACGCATGTGCGCCAACTGCGCCGGCGTACGGCGTGTCGCCGCCAGTGCGGCGGCCTGAGTTTCCAGGCCCATGCGCAATTCCAGAATGCTGCGCACCCCCAGTGCAGTGTCGACATTCAACCGCAACCCTTGCTCAGGGGCACGCTCCAGCACAAAGGTGCCGATCCCATGTCGGGTTTCCACCAGGCCTGAAGCCTGCAACTTCGAAAGCGCCTCGCGCACAACGGTGCGACTCACCCCATGCTCCTGAACAATCGTGTTCTCCGACGGCAGCTTGTCGCCCGGCGACATCTGCCCGAGCAGGATGCTCTGGGTCAACTTGGCCACCAGGTCATGGGCCAGGTTGTGAGTGCGCTTGCGGGCAGGCGCGTCGAAGTCTTCTTGCATGGCGATCATCCAGAAACAGGGCTGGTTGAATCGTAGCACTGCGCCGGGCGGGAATCTCGACAAAACCTCGCCAACTTGTATGACAACACTCAACAAAACAACCAAACAGCGCCTTTTAAGACACAAGCACAACCCTGAAACAGAAGCCACACCTGCCAAAAAAGCGCCATTTTGTTGAGCAACCCCTATTGCGAAGCCAAAAAACCTAGTTGTATGATGTCTATCAACAACGCAACACCAGATACACCCCGCATAACAATAACGAGTGGGAGAAAATCCAGTGAATACATCCATACCCGGGATGAACGATGGCATCGATTGCGCCTTGAAATCAGCCATCGCGAAAGTGAAACGACATGTCCTTCCGCTGTTCGTCATCATGTTCATCGTCAACTACATCGACCGTGTGAACATCGGTTTCGTCCGCGCCCACATGGAACATGACCTAGGGATTGGCGCTGCCGCCTACGGCCTCGGGGCCGGGCTGTTCTTCATCGGTTACGCGCTGTTCGAAGTCCCCTCCAACCTCCTCCTGCAAAAAGTCGGCGCACGAATCTGGCTGACCCGCATCATGCTGACCTGGGGCCTGGTGGCCGCTGGCATGGCGTTCATCCAGAACGAAACCCACTTCTACATCCTGCGATTCCTGCTGGGCGTGGCCGAAGCCGGATTTTTCCCGGGGGTGATTTATTACTTCACTCGCTGGCTGCCGGGGGTTGAGCGCGGCAAGGCGATAGCGATCTTCCTCAGTGGCTCGGCGATCGCGTCGCTGATCTCCGGCCCGCTGTCCGGGTTACTCCTGCAAATCAGCGGCTTTGGCCTGCATGGCTGGCAATGGATGTACTTCATTGAAGGGATGTTTTCGGTCGGGTTGTGCGTGTTCGTCTGGTTCTGGCTGGACTCCAAACCCCACGACGCCAAATGGCTGAGCCGCGAAGAACAGGATGCGCTGGTCAATGCCATCGACGACGAGCAACAGGCCCGCGAAGCCGCGACACCAATCAAACCGTCGCTGGGCAAGCTGCTCAAGGATCGCCAGATCATTCTGTTTTGCCTGATCTACTTCTTTATCCAACTGACCATTTACGCGGCGACCTTCTGGCTGCCGAGCATCATCAAGAAGATGGGCGATCTCAGCGACATTCAGGTCGGGCTGTTCAACTCCATCCCGTGGTTGCTATCGATCGTCGGCATGTACGCGTTCGCAACGCTATCGACCAAGTGGAAACACCAGCAAGCCTGGGTCGCCGCCGCGCTGCTGATCGCCGCCGCCGGGATGTTCATGTCCACCACGGGCGGGCCGATCTTTGCCTTCGTTGCGATCTGCTTTGCCGCGCTGGGCTTCAAATCCGCTTCATCGCTGTTCTGGCCAATCCCGCAGGCGTATCTGGATGCGCGGATCGCCGCGGGCGTGATCGCGCTGATCAACTCGGTCGGCAACCTCGGCGGTTTCGTCGCACCGACCACCTTCGGCCTGCTGGAAGAACACACCGGCTCGATTCAGGGCGGGCTGTACGGGTTGGCAGCGACCTCAATCATCGCCGCGATCATTGTCTTCGCCGCCCGCAACAAACCGAAAACCGCGCCTACCACCGCACTGGGCAATCCAGCGCCCAATCACGCCTGATCTTTTGTTTTGAAGGATAAGAAAATGCACTCACAAGACACTGCAAAAGCGCCGATCATCACCAGCATGCAGGTGGTACCGGTGGCCGGCCACGATGGCATGCTGCTCAATCTGAGCGGCGCCCATGGCCCGTTTTTCACCCGCAACATCGTGATCCTCAAGGACAACGCCGGTCACACCGGTGTCGGCGAAGTCCCGGGTGGTGAGCGGATTCGCCAGACACTGGAAGACGCCCGCTCACTGGTCGTCGGCAGCCCGATTGGCACTTATCAGAAGATCCTTAATCAAGTGCGCCAGACCTTCGCCGATCGCGATGCCGGTGGTCGCGGTTTGCAGACGTTCGACCTGCGCATCACCATTCACGCGGTCACGGGACTTGAAGCCGCCCTGCTCGACTTGCTCGGCCAGCACCTCGACGTGCCGGTCGCCGCCCTGCTCGGCGAAGGTCAGCAGCGCGATGAAGTGAAAATGCTGGGTTATCTGTTTTACGTCGGTGATCGCCAGCAAACCGACCTGGCCTACCGCAGCGAACCGGAGGCCGACAACGACTGGTTCCGCATCCGTCACGAAAAAGCCATGACCGCCGACGCCGTGGTACGCCTGGCGGTCGCCGCGCATGACCGCTATGGCTTCAAGGACTTCAAACTCAAGGGCGGCGTGCTCAGCGGTGACGAGGAAATCGAAGCGGTCACAGCGCTGGCCGAACGCTTCCCGGATGCACGTATTACGCTCGATCCAAACGGTGCGTGGTCGCTCAAGGAAGCGATTCGCCTGTGCCGGGATCAGCATCGCGTCCTCGCCTACGCCGAAGACCCGTGCGGCGCGGAAAACGGTTACTCGGGCCGCGAAGTCATGGCCGAGTTCCGCCGTGCCACCGGCCTGAAAACCGCCACCAACATGATCGCCACCGACTGGCGGGAAATGGGCCACGCCATTCAATTGCAATCGGTCGACATTCCTCTGGCCGATCCGCATTTCTGGACGATGCAGGGCTCGGTTCGCGTGGCGCAGATGTGCCACGAATGGGGCCTGACCTGGGGATCGCATTCCAACAACCACTTCGATATTTCCCTGGCGATGTTCACCCACGTCGCGGCGGCCGCACCGGGCGACATCACCGCCATCGACACCCACTGGATCTGGCAGGACGGCCAGCGCCTGACCAAAGCTCCGCTGCAAATCGTCGGCGGCTGTGTGCAAGTGCCGAAGAAACCGGGGCTAGGGGTTGAACTGGACATGGATCAGTTGGCCAAGGCCCATGAGCTGTACAAAAGCATGGGGTTGGGCGCACGAGATGACAGCGTGGCGATGCAGTTTTTGATCCCGGGCTGGAAGTTCGATAACAAGCGGCCGTGCCTGGTGCGCTGAGTCACTGGTCGCGCGGGAGTTGGTCTTGCGCGACCTGAAGTAGCCAGTCCTTGAACGCCGTCATGGCCGCCGTTTCAGTGCGGGACTGCAAGCGGGTCAGCCAGTAGCTGCCGGTGGTGATACCGATCGCGAAAGGCTGCTCGATCGCACCTGCCGCCAGTTGCCGGGAAAACATCAACGGCGGCGCCAGTGCGATACCGGCGCCCTGAAGCGCGGCCTCCATCATCGCCAGTGAAGAGTCGAAAACGATGCTCTTGGCGGGCGGTGTATTGGCCGGTAATCCGCAGGCCTGAAACCACTCGGACCATTCGTCTGTACGGTAGGAACGTAGCAAGGTTTGTTGCAACAGATCCTCAGGCGACTGCAATTGCCGGGCAAGTTCAGGAACGCATAACACCGACAGCGGCGCATCGATCAACCGCAACGCTTCAACGCCATGCCAGGCGCCGGCGCCAAATCGAATGGCGTAATCCAGACCTTCGGCGGCGACGTCCACACGGTTATTGTTGGTCGACAGGCGTAAATCTATGTACGGATGTTTCACATGAAAATCCGCCAGGCGTGGCAGCAACCACCCCACCGCAAACGTGCCCACCGCTCCCACCGATAACACCTCCCGATAATGCCCGCCTTCAAAGCGTTCGAGGGTTTCAGCGATTCGGTCGAAAGACTCGCGCAATACCGGCAGCAAGGTTTCCCCCTCGCTGGTCAGCATCAGCCCGCGTGGCAAGCGTTTGAACAGGGTCACGTTCAGTTGCGCCTCAAGACTTTTGACCTGATGACTCACCGCCGCCGGCGTCACGAACAGCTCCACCGCCGCCCGCGTGAAACTCAAATGACGCGCGGACGCCTCGAAAGCGCGCAATGCATTTAGCGGCAAGTGAGGACGAATCATGCCAACTCCATAATTTTTCTAATGGCTAACCCGAGATTTCGTCGTTTGTCGAAGTTCGGCAGACTGCCTAGATTCTGCTCGCCTGTTAGCTAGCCCGTTTTGCAAGAGCGCATGGAGTGTAGCGGGTTAACATCATCACAACTCATGAAGAGTGAATCAGACATGTATCAATACAAACTGCCAAGGCTAGCGACCTACAGCGTTTTCGCACTTCTGCTCGGCACAGCGCCGTGTTTCGCTGCAACACCGTCCGACCAGCAGCTCGAAGCCTTGGTCAACGCCACCGTCGGCCCGGTGATGCAGCAACAGAACATCACGGGACTCGCCGTTGCGATCACCCAAAATGGTCAGAAGCATTACTTTAATTACGGCGTAGCATCCAAAGAGGATGGCAAACCGGTCAGCCAGGACACCCTGTTCGAAATCGGCTCGGTCAGCAAAACCTTCACTGCCACGCTGGCCGCCTATGCACAGGCCAGCGGCAAACTGTCCCTGTCCGATACAGCCAGCGCTGTTTTACCAGCCTTGCGCGGCAGTGCGTTCGACCACATCAGCGTATTGCAATTGGCCACTTACACCGCTGGCGGGTTGCCGCTGCAGTTCCCCGAAAACGCAGACCACGCGGATAAGATGCTGGGTTATTTCAAGCAGTGGACACCGGTGTATCCCGCCGGAACCCATCGCCAGTATTCGAACCCAAGCATAGGGCTATCCGGTTACCTCGCCGCCTACAGCATGGGCCAGCCGTTCGATACCCTGTTGGAAAAGACCTTGTTGCCGAAACTGGGCCTTGAGCACACCTACCTCAATGTCCCCAAAAACCAGATGGGGCTTTACGCGCTGGGGTACAACAAAGACGACAAGCCGGTGCGTGTCGAGCCGGGTGCTCTGGACTCCGAAGCCTACGGCGTGAAAACCAGCGCCTCGGACTTACTGCGTTTTGTCGAAGCGAACATGAAACCGGCAGGGTTGGAAAAGCCGCTACAGCAAGCCATTGCCACCACCCACACCGGTTATTACACCGTGGGCAACATGACGCAGGGGCTGGCCTGGGAGTTCTACCCCTACCCGGTCACGCTGGATCGGCTGCTTGCCGGTAATTCGACCGAGATGGCAATGGAAGCGCACAAGGTCAATTGGTTGAACCCGCCGCAGCCACAACAGGAAAACCTGTTGTTCAACAAAACCGGCTCAACGGGTGGCTTTGGTGCCTATGTCGCGTTCGTACCCTCGAAGGACATCGGCATCGTGATCCTGGCCAACAAAAATTACCCAAACCCGGAACGCATCAAAATCGCCCACACGATATTGAGTGCCCTGACCGAATAACCAAGAGCAACGCGACTCCTGTAGCAGCTGCCGAGCCCGCGAGGCTGCGCTCGGCGACGAAGTCGTCGTGAAATCAGACGATGCAGTTTTTCAGGAAAACCGCGTCCGCCGGGTTTACGACGACTTCGTCGCCGAACGCAGCCTCACAGGCTCGGCAGCTACAGACGGATGGGTGACCCTTTGAGGTCACCTATTGTCGTTATGTCGCTCGCTTAATGCCGAGTCACTGGCGAACCGTCAGACGCATCGTCCTGCGGAACAAGGTTGTCCCGCACCTGGGTCACCAACAACTCAGCGATCATCGCCAACTGCTGGATCGAAAAGATTTCACCACGGTTCGGCGCGTCCAGTTTTGCCGCAAAATTCTCGAGCAGGGCATTCAGCGATGCGAGGGTTTCGCTGGCTTGCCTTAGCAGCGTCAGCGTGTCGACGCCGGGGACAACGGCGAATATCTGCCGAGCAGTGGGAACACGCCTGGGGCGTGGAATGACCGCCACTTCTGCGGTACCACACACCTTCACAGAATCGGGATGATCGGCATCGGTGGGCGTTTGCGGTTGTTGAGGCTTACTGATCTTTTTCACAGGCGGGGCTCCTTTTTCCACGGGGGTTTTCGTCCTTGGGTCCCTCAATATCGCGGACTTCAACAAAGGCTAGCGGTGCGCGCTGTAGGGCACCAGTTCATCAAGTGCTACACAACTTGAAGGAAATGTCCGAGGCCCGTGAAGGCGGGTACTTCACCTGCAAAAAAAATGGGCGATCGTTTAGATCGCCCATTGTCATGACGGTGACTGAAATCGGCGTTCAATCCCACCCATCAAAAGGAACAGACGCCCTCAACGTTTCAGTCATCCGGCATTTCCGGGGGCTTGGCCGGTTTGCCCGCTTTGCCAGCCTTTGCGCCCTTGGTGCCTTTGGCCCCATTGACGGGTTCGGCTTCAGCCGGGGGGGCTACGACCGCCGGCGCGGTGGCTTCTTTCTCAGCCGCTGGCAGGGCATCGATGGTGTCGAAAATTTTCTTCAAATCGACGGACTTTGACTCATCCCCCGAACTTTCAAGCTTCTTCTCGCCGTCCTTGCCGATCAGGATCACTTTGGGCAACGCCCCCGCACCAAGTTTCAGCGAGCGGATCAGTGCCATGGTGTCCTGCTGACCGAGGTCCCTGCCGTCAAGCTGCCCGAACATGTTCAGCACGCTGTACACCTTGATATTGCGTTGAGCGATCCCCTCTTTGTTGGCCGGATCAGCCAGCGACTTTTTCAGTCCCGTCCAGACCGGGTCGACGGTACTGGGCGCGATAACAATCAATGGCCTAAACCTGCCCTTGTCTATATCCAGCGGTGAATCGCCCTCGGCTGCGAACAAGGGACCGGCGAAAGCCAGCAAGGTTGTCAGGGTCAAAAACCTGATGAGCATGCGCATCTCCTTTTGATAACCACGCTCTAATGATTGCGCATCGCGGCGTTCGTTCCGGTGACGCACCGCAATTGTGTTTCGCCTTGACCCAAGCTTAGGTCAGGGCGGTCATTGCGCAACAGGCTGAGCTACTCTCATCACTTAAAACGACCCACCTGAACCGCCGTGAGGACAACTCCATGAGCGCTCAGTTGAACCACACCATCGTCTGGTGCCGCGACAAACAGGTTTCCGCGAATTTCCTCGCCGAACTCCTCGGCCTGCCCGCTCCCGAGCCTTTCGGCCCCATGCTGGTCGTCAAGTTCGATAACGGTGTGTCGCTGGATTTCTACAACAATGAGCCGCCGATTGCGTCCCAGCACTATGCGTTTTTGATCGGTGACGATGACTTCGACAACGCGTTCGCGCGCCTGCAAGCATGCGGACAGCCTTGGTGGGCTGATCCGGGCAAGCAGCGGCCGAAGGAAATCAATGAGTACGCAGGGGGACGGCGGGTGTATTTCGATGACCCGGACGGGCATCTGCTGGAAATTTTCACCCGCGAGTGAAGCTGGCGCATGGGGTTGAATCAGAACGCCAGTTTGTAACCGATCAAAACCAACATGGTTGCCAGGCAAGGGCGCAACAGTTCATCGGAGATGCGCCCGGTCAAATGGCTGCCCAACCAGATACCCGGCAGCGAACCGATCAGCAGGTAACCCAGCACGTGCCAATCCATGTTGCCCATGCTCGCATGGCCAAGCCCGGCGACCAGCGTCAGTGGCACGGCGTGGGCGATTTCCGTGCCGACGAGGCGGCGGGTTGGCAACAGCGGGTACAGGATGAACAGTGCGACGGTGCCCAGGGCGCCGGCACCAATGGACGTCAACGCAACCATGGTGCCCAGCACCAGGCCCGTGATGACGGTCATTACATTGAGGCGCGAACCGCTGGGGTTATAGTTGCCACCCGCGCGTTTGTGCGCGAAATCGAGCAGGCGTTTCTTGAACAGAATCGCCAGCGCCGTGGCGAACAGGACGAACCCCAGCGCTTGTTTGATGATGGCATTCATCGTTTCAGGCGCGGTGTGCAAGCTACTCAGGAACCACAACGTCAACGCCACTGCCGGCACGCTGCCGAGGGTCAGCCAGCCGGTAATCGCCCAGTCGATGTTGTTGTTTTTGCGGTGAACGAGCACGCCACTGGATTTGGTGATTGCCGCGTACAGCAAATCGGTGCCGACAGCCGTCGCGGGGTTAATACCGAACCACAACAGGATCGGGGTCATCAATGACCCGCCACCGACGCCCGTCATGCCGACAATAAAGCCAACGACCAACCCGGCAATGACCAACCCGATGTTCACTAATTCCATTGATACGTCCACAAAGATCGCAGGGAAAACTGGCCCGCAGCATAGCGATTTTTCTTATAACCACTTATATCGATGCGAACTATCGTTATACCCGAGACATAACAACACCCCATTCCCCTGTAGGAGCTGAGCTTGCTCGCGATAGCGGTATAACATTCAACATATGTGGTGGCTCAAAGTCCGCTATCGCGAGCAAGCTCAGCTCCTACAGGGTTTGTGTCGGGGTTTATTGCACCGGCAGGAAATTCAGAAACAACAGACTCTGCGCGTAGTTCAAGCCGATGCGCCGGTAGCGTTCGTCCAGCATCTGCGTCAGTAAATCCAGGCGTGCGACGATTTTGCCGAATTCCACGGCAAAACTCAGGTTGCTGCCCTCCTCCGAAATTTCATTGGAAAACAGCAACGGCTCACCATTGCTGTTTTGCCGTTGGCTGAGAATCCACGTGGCGATCTCGATGTTGCGCGCGGCATTGCTGACGAACGTCGGGTTGATCGCATCCGTCATGTAGAACTCCAGACGATTGCCGTGAGCGGTCACCAGCATGCTGCCGATGGCATAGATGAAGGCACCGACCCGGTCACCGAGAAATTCCGGGCTCATGGCATACCGAAGGGCCGCCAGGTCTTTTTTACCGCCCAGGGTGGGCAACGGCTGTTGCAGCTCGATGGCCATGCGCACTTGTTTGCCAGCGGTTCGGGCATCGAGGAAACCGGATTTCTTCAGCTCATCGGGGTTGCGCAGGTAAAGCTTGCTCATCAGCAGGTAGAGGCTGTCGAGGTTGTCACGCATTGTCAGCGTGGCCATGCGGTCGACGCTGGTCTGCAGGAATTCCTGCGGCCTGCCTTCACGGAACTGGCTGACGATGTCGTTGCCCTGCTGCTGGCTGCAACCGCTGACAAAGAGCATTGTCAGGCAGGCCGAAAGCAGGCAACAGCGGTGGATCGGTGAGGTGATACGGGGTAAAACTCGAGCCATGGGTTCTTGAACTTGGGCATGGGCCGACGGTGGGGATCGCCGCCGGCTGCCCAAGGATAGAGCCACCAAAACCAGAAAAGTGCAGTGCCGGTGGTCCGTGGGCAACGATACCGACAATCTGCAGCTGAGATTTCGTCGTGTTCGCTATCACCAACTATCTAGTGCGCTGCGGAACCACCGGGGCATTTTGCTGCCCATTTAATATCCACCGAGTTACAGAAAGGAGGTTTTCATGCGGACCCTCGAATTGGCCGGCTCCCAGGTTCCGGTCATCGGCCAGGGCACCTGGCGCATGGGCGAGGATCGCTCGGCGCACCGGCATGAAGTCGCCGCCCTGCGGCTGGGTATCGAGTTAGGCATGACGTTGATCGATACCGCCGAAATGTATGCTGAAGGCGGTGCCGAGGAAGTGGTCGCTGAAGCCATCAGTGGTCTGCGAGACAACGTCTTTCTGGTCAGCAAGGTCTACCCCCACAACGCCAGCTGCAAAGGCATTCCCCAGGCCTGCGAGCGCAGCCTTCGGCGTCTGAACACCGATTACATTGACTTGTACCTGCTGCACTGGCGTGGCCAGTATTCCCTGGAGGAAACCGTCGAAGCCTTCGAACGCCTGCGTGAAGACGGCAAGATCGGTCGTTGGGGCGTGTCCAATTTCGATGTGGACGACCTGCAAGAACTCGACTCACCGGCCTGCGCCACCAATCAGGTGCTCTACAACCTGGAAGAGCGCGGCATCGAATTTGATTTGCTGCCCTGGAGCCAACAGCATCGCCAGCCATTGATGGCTTACTGCCCGATCGGTCAGGGCGGGCAAATGCTGGCCCATCCGGCGCTGAAAAAGGTTGCCGCCCGTCATGGGGCGTCACCGGCTCAAGTAGCGCTGGCATGGATTCTGCGGCAGAGCGGCGTGATCGCCATCCCCAAAGCGGTCAAACCTGAACACGTGCAATTGAATGCGCAAGCCGCGCAGTTGCGGCTCGAACCCGGGGATCTGGAGGCGCTGGATCACGCGTTTCACGCGCCACAACGCAAACATCGGTTGGCCATGGTCTGAACCATCGCCGATTTGCCAGAGGGCATGTGCATGAGAAGCACCGATCAGCTCGACGCTTTTAATTTGCCACGCTTCGTCCAGGCTCAAGACCCGGTATTCGAATGGGTACAGGAAGAACTGCACGCCGGTAAAAAACGCCGTCACTGGATGTGGTTCATCTTTCCGCAGCTTGCCGGGTTAGGCGGGAGCGAGATGTCCCGTCACTTCGCCATACGCTCCGATGAGGAAGCCGCGGCGTATCTGGAGCATCCACTGCTGGGCCCGCGCCTGCGGACCTGCACGCAATTGGTCCTGAACGTCAAACAACGCTCGATCGCCGATATCTTCGGCCATCCTGATGACCTGAAGTTTCACTCCTCGATGACCCTGTTTGCCCAGGTCGCCCCCGACGGCAGCGTTTTCCATCGAGCCCTCGAGCAATATTTCCACGGCATACGGGATGACTGGACGCTGTCTCTGCTGGACCTAAAACAAGCCCATTTGCCCACCAATCAGCGTTGAGAAGTCGTCGTCCACAAACGGCAGGATCGCATCCGCCACCGGTTGCAGCTGCCGGGTGACGTAGTGGTCATAGTCGATGGGCGCGCTGCGGATCTCCAGCGGCTCGGGCCCGGCGACGGTGATCACGTAGCTGATCCAGCCGCCGTTCTGGTACTGACGTGGGCGACCCTGCCGGTCATTGAAATCATCGGCGATGCGCGCGGCGCGCACGTGGGGCGGCACGTTGCGCTCGTAGTCATCGAGGGTGCGGCGCAGACGCTTGCGGTAAATCAGACGGTCGTCGAACTCGCCGGCCAGGGTCTTGCGCACGTAATCGCGAACGTAATCCTGATACGGCTTGCGATGGAAGATCCGCGAGTACAGCTCCTGCTGGAATTGCCGGGCCAGTGGCGACCAGTCGGTGCGCACGGTTTCCAGGCCTTTGTAGACCATTTCATCAGAGCCATCGGCGCGCGTGACCAGGCCGGCATAACGCTTCTTGCTGCCCTCCTCCGCGCCACGGATGGTTGGCATCAGAAAGCGCTTGTAGTGGGTTTCGAACTGCAACTCCAACGCACTTTCCAGTCCGTACTCGGCTCGCACATGCTCGCGCCACCACTGGTTGACGTGATCGACCAACGCAAAACCGATCTGCGCGGCTTCCTCCTGTCCGTGGGCCCGGCGCAGCCAGACGAAGGTGGAGTCGGTATCGCCATAAATCACTGTGTGGCCCTGGGCTTCGATCAACTGCCGGGTGCGCAGCATGATTTCGTGACCGCGCAAGGTAATGGACGAAGCCAGGCGCGTGTCGAAGAAGCGGCAGCCGCTGGAACCGAGCACGCCGTAGAAGGCATTCATGATGATCTTCAGCGCCTGGGACAGCGGTGCGTTGTGTTCGCGCTTGGCGGTTTCGCGACCTTCGGCCACCCGGGCGACGATGGCCGGCAGGCAATGCCGGGTTCTGGAAAAACGTGCCCCGCGAAAACCCGGTACCGAGTCTCTGTCGTCGGGATGTTGCAAGCCTTCGATCAGCCCGACCGGGTCGATCAGAAAGGTACGGATGATCGACGGATAGAGGCTTTTATAGTCGAGCACCAACACCGACTCGTACAGGCCCGGCTGTGAGTCCATGACAAAGCCGCCGGGGCTGGCCTGCGGTGACTGGCGGCCAAGGTTGGGCGCGACAAAGCCCTGGCGGTGCATCAGCGGCATGTACAAGTGGGTGAACGCCGCCACCGAACCACCGCTGCGATCGGCCGGCAAACCGGTGACGCTGGCCCGTTCCAGCAGGAAAGTCAGCAACTGGGTCTTGGCGAAAATCCGCGTCACCAGTTCGCAGTCTTTGAGGTTGTACGTGGCGAGGGCCGGTTTGTCCTCGGCGAACATCCGGTTGATTTCGTCCATGCGCTGGTAAGGCGTGCTGATTGACTTGCCCTCACCGAGCAGGGTTTGCGCGACGTTTTCCAGGCTGAACGACGGGAAGTTCCAGGTCGCCGAGCGCAGGGACTCAATACCGTCGATGATCAACCGCCCTGCCGCCGAGGCGAAGTAATGGTTGCGGCTGCCGTGTTCGCGCCATTGCATCTCTTCCCCGCCACGCCCCAGCTTGAGCGGTACCGCCAGGCGCCGGGCGTGTTCATGGAGCACGCGCAGGTCGAACTGCACGACGTTCCAGCCGATGATTGCGTCGGGGTCGTGGCGGGCAAACCATTCATTGAGCTTTTTCAGCAGCACGGTTCGCGAGTCGCAGTACTCGAGCTGGAAATCCACCTGGCTGTCGTCGCCATTGGGCGGTCCGAGCATGTACACCTGCCGCTCGCCGCAGCCTTCCAGCGCAATGGAATACAACTCGCCCTGCGCGGTGGTTTCGATGTCCAGCGAGACCAGGCGCAGCGTTGGTCGGTAGTCCGGATCGGGTTTCATCTGCGCGTCGAGCAACAGGCCCTGCGCATCGGGCGTGCCGCCAAAAATCACCGGCGCCGTGATGAACCGCTCCATCATGTAGCGCTCCGGCGGGCGCACGTCGCCCTCGAACATCTCGACGCCGGCCTTGCGCAGCGCGGTTTCCAGGCGCATCAACTGACCGTGCTGCTGGCAATACAAGCCGAGCACCGGGCGGTGCTCGAAATCCAGCAGGGCCAGGGGCTTGAGCTCGACGTTTTTCTCGCCGTGCAGCACTGCCTCAGCCTGCTCGCGCTGCTGCGCCGCAATGAACCCCACCGACGGCTGATGAGGCAAGCGGATGCGCCGGGGACCGGAGTCGGTCGCCAGCCAGAACTCGACTTCCGTACCGGCCGGGGTGTCGCGCCAATGCCGGGTCAGGACGAAGCCCTGCTGTAAGTCCACCACTGCAACCTCACGTTTTGTTCAGGCTGCAATTCTACCCGTCATCAAGGGCCAGCGGGTCAGGGGTGAGAATTTCCCTTGGCACGCCCCTTTCGACGAAGCTTTACCAAAGAAAAACCGCCGAATGACGTTTTTTGAGTGTTATCTGCCGCTTTCTCCCTTGCCCTCAGCGCTTGCGTCTACGATTCTTCAAGAACAACGACAACACCCGAGAAACCGCCATGAAAACCGTCGCTCAACTGCTCAAGCTCAAAGATCAGAAGAATCAGGAAGTGCATCAGATCAAGCCTGATCATATGGTGCTGGAAGCACTGATGAAGATGGCCGAGAAAAACGTCGGTGCCTTGCTGGTGGTAGAGAAGGACGAAGTGCTGGGCATCATCAGTGAACGCGACTACGCCCGCAAACTGGTGCTGCATGGCCGCTCCTCGGTCGGTACGCCGGTGCGCGACATCATGGTGTCCCCAGTCATTACCGTGGACACCCATCAAACCGTCGATACGTGCCTGGGCATCATGTCCGACAGGCGCCTGCGTCACTTGCCGGTGGTGGAGAACGGCAAGTTGATCGGTTTGTTGTCGATCGGCGACCTGGTCAAGGAGGCCATTGCCGAGCAGGCTGAACTGATTCAACAACTGGAGCAGTACATCCGCGGCGAATAATCCGAACACACTACAAAAACCTGTGGGAGCCGGGCTTGCCCGCGATGGGATCAACCCGGTTCGACGTCAAACCGGGTCGCCTGCATCGCGGGCAAGCCCGGCGCCTACAGCTCACCGTTGATCTTTTGTGTTCAGGTTGGCCAATGCCGCGCGAAAACCGGTGCCAAGGTCGGGTGCCGGTCTATACGCTCAAGCCATGCAAAAAAACCGGGGCGGGTGCGGCGTAAATGCTCCCGGCTGCCCGCCCATCTCGACACCACCGCCGCCAGTACATCCAGCGCTCCCGGCGTCTCATCGCCCAGATACAGCTCGCCGGAAAACTGATCGGCAAACACCTCCCAGCTCCAGTGCAAGCGTGTGCGGGCGCCGGCCATGAGATTTTGTCTGGACGACTCATCCGCCTCGATCAACCAGCGTTCGGGGTAGTCGATAATGCCGATGGCCGTGTAGCAATTGCAGATGATGAACGCCAGGCCCCGAATGGCTTGATCGCGATCAGCGGCCAGCTTCGGCAGCAGGTTTGACTCGGGAAAGGTCAACCCGAGATGAATCAGGATCGCCGCGCTTTCGCTCAGCACACTGCCATCGGGCAATTGCAGGGTTGGGATTTGTTTGAGCGGGTTGAGTTTTTCCAGCGCGTGGGCGGCCTCTAGCGAAGATTCGACGTCAATGAAGCGATAAGGAATTTCACAGAGTTCGAGGGCAGCCTCTATCGCCGCCGCGCCGGAATTCTGGTGTCCATAAAGTTGGTACATGGTGCGGCCTCCTGGCGTGACAAAAATGAAGGATCAAGAGAGGCGCCATCTGCTGGCCGTACTAGCCCAGCGCTGCGATCAACTCGGCCGTCGTGACGATCGAATGCGCATACGTCGGCCCGTTGATCTCATGCGCGGCATGCATGGCTTCTGCACTGAACGCGGCGGTGGCGTCGCGCACCAGCGTCACGTGATAGCCCAATTCAGCGGCAAACTTGCCGGTGGTTTCGATGCAGGTATTGGCGAGCATCCCCACCACCACGACCTTGTCGATCCCGTGTTGCTTGAGCAAAAAGTCCAGGTCGGTGTTGGCGAAACCGCTGCCGCCCCAGTGTTCCTTGACGATCACGTCGCCCGCCTCGGGATGGAAGTCCGGGTGCCATTCCCCGCCCCAAGCTCCCGCCGCAAACACTTGCGCGCTGCTGGCCCCTTGTTGATAAGGGCTGGGATGCTGCCAGTGGGCCAGGTCATCCGGTTCGGCGCGGTGGTGGGGTACATAGAAAACCCGGATCCCGGCATGGCGAGCGGCCGACACCACGGCCTTCAGATTGGCCAGCGTGCCGACGCTGTCAGCCACCGGTTTGGCCCGACCGTGAAGTTTGCCCCCTTCGCTGAGGAAGTCGTTGTAAGGGTCCACCAGCAGCAGGCCGGTGTGTTCGGCAACATAAGAACTGGTATTCATGATTGGCTCCTCGGGGGCACGCGCCAGCTAACCAGTGTAGAAGTGCCGCTCAACCCTACCCGCGCTATCCGACGACTGAACCATCACGCCTGCGTGGGGTTACTTTCATCACCTATCAATACCGTCGATGTTCACAATCACAGCAATGAAGTTCTCATAAAAAATCGTCGGCGTAACATCCGCTCCATACCAACCAATAACACCCCGGAGCACACCCTCATGAAACGCCAAACTCTTCTCAGCATCGCTTTCTCGGTTTTTGCAGTTAACGCTTTTGCCGCTACCTCTGCTCAACCTGTCGTCGCCGAAGGCGGCTCGGATCGCCTGATTGAAAGCCGTGTGGCTGAAGGAGGTTCGGATCGTTTGATCGAGAATCGTGTTGCCGCTGATGGTTCCGACCGTCTGATGCAGAACCGCGTTGCCGAAGGTGGCTCCGACCGTCTGATCGAAAACCGCGTTGCCGCTGATGGTTCCGACCGTCTGATGCAGAACCGCGTTGCTGAAGGTGGCTCCGACCGTCTGATCGAAAACCGCGTTGCCGCTGATGGTTCCGACCGTCTGATGCAGAACCGCGTTGCTGAAGGTGGCTCCGACCGTCTGATCGAAAACCGCGTTGCCGCTGATGGTTCCGACCGTCTGATGCAGAACCGCGTTGCTGAAGGTGGCTCCGACCGCTTGATCGAAAGCCGTGCTGCATAAATGCAGGGTTTTACCGCAGGACTCAATGAAAAACCCGGCCTCACCCGCCGGGTTTTTTTACGTCTGTTTTTTGCTTCCGCTCACTGGCCTGCCCGCACCAGGCAGCGCTGATAACGCTCATCGACCCGTTTGGCGAACCACGCCGTCGTGAGTTTTCGGGTGATTTTCGGACTTTGCAACTCGATCCCCGGTAACACTGCACGAGGCAATGACCGGCCCTCGGCCTGGTCGGCCAACGCGAACACCCGCCGATAGAGTTCGGTGTTCTCTAATGTCAGACTTTTGCCCTCCTCCAATTGATTGCGAATGGTCGTATTGCGCATGCCCAACTGCTTGCCGAGGCTGCGCACCGCCAATTCAGTGGTGCCGGGCATGATCGAGTCATAGCGAACCAGATCGCCATCCAGCGCCAGCGGAATGCCTGACACCCGACTCAACGCGTTCTGAAACGCCGCATTGCGGCTGGCATACCAGCCGGCATTGAAATCCGCGAAGCGATACAGCGGTTGCGTATAGCTCACCGGGTAACCCAGCAAGTGGGCGATGCCGAAGTACATGCCGCCTCGGCGGCTGAACACTTCATGCCGGATCGAGCCGTTCACCGGGTACGGATAGCCCCGCGCCTGCTGCTCGGCGAAATCGATGCTGACCTGCATTGGCCCGCCGGTGTGCACCGGATTGAAGCCACCGAACAGGGTCTTGCCCAATGGCACCATGCCAATGAAGTCATCGAAAATCGCGCTGAGTTCTTTCTCGCTGCGCGCTGCTTTGAGGCGCTCGCTGTAGCTTTTGCCGTTGGGTGAACGCAACTGCAATGCGCCACTGACCAACAGACTGGGGATATGAGCTTTAGCGGCGCGACGATCGATCTCTTCCCGAGCGATCTTGCCCAGGCCCGGCACCGGCGGGTCGACCTGAAATGTGGATTCCTGCTCGGTGACGGCGATCACCGAACACAGGTTTTGCGTGGAGGGATCAAGTTTCCGGGTAGCGAATGCGGTGTATATGTCCGTGGCCCAGCCCTGCCGATCGGTGGTTTTAACCGGCAATAGCCGCACGATCTCGGCCTTGACCTCGGCGGGCGTGCGCGCAGGCTGTTCCTGCGAGCGTTGAGTGCCGCAACCGGCCAAAAGCAACAGCACCGCAACCCCCGTGAGCAATCGATTGGCTTGCATGGTGCTCCATCAAATCCGTTGAACCGGGTTAACCATACGACCAATGGCATGGCGCAGGCTATGACTCCTGCCGCCGCGCCCCGTTCCCCGGTCGCAGCAGCACGGCCGTTTTCCGTTGGGCAGTCAGCCTGCCTGCGCTGCACGAGTGGACCATACTTGAGCCAGTCACCGAGGAGGACAGGTTGATGAATCGTAGTGACGTGCTGATCGTCGGCGCCGGCCCGACCGGGCTGGTACTCGCGCTGTGGTTGAGCAAACTGGGCGTTCGCGTGCGGATTCTCGACAAGACGTCAGCACCCGGCACGACGTCGCGGGCACTCGCGGTCCAGGCGCGGACACTGGAGCTGTATCGCCAGCTCGATCTCAGCGAGGCCGTGGTGCAAAACGGTCATCGTGTTGAGGCGGCGAATTTCTGGGTCAAGGGCGAACCGGTGGCGCGCTTGCCCCTGAGCCGCGTCGGCGAGGGACTGACGCCCTACGCCTTCCTCGAAATATACCCTCAGGACGAGCACGAGCGACTGCTGATAAAACGCCTCGAAGCCTTTGGCATTCAAGTGGAGCGCAACACGGAACTGGAAAGCTTCACAGACACCGGCGATGGCATCACCGCCCAACTGCGCTTGCCCGACGGCCAGCAGGAAACCTGTCAGGCCTGTTATCTGGCGGGTTGCGACGGTGCCCGGTCAATTGTGCGCAAGACCCTGGACACCGGCTTTCCGGGCGGGACCTACCAGCAGATTTTCTATGTCGCCGACGTACAAGCCAGCGGGCCGACCTTCAATGGCGAGCTGCATGTGGATCTGGATGAAGCGGACTTCCTCGCCATATTTCCACTCGGCGGCACAGGCCGTGCCCGGTTGATCGGCACCGTGCGCGACGAACGTGCCGAGCAGGCTGAAACCCTGCAGTTTGAGGACATCAGCAGCCGGGCCATCGAACATCTCAAGGTGCAGATCGAACAGGTGAACTGGTTCTCGACCTACCGTGTGCATCATCGGGTGGCCGACCACTTTCGCACCGCACGCGCGTTTCTATTGGGTGACGCCGCCCATGTGCACAGCCCGGCGGGTGGTCAGGGCATGAACACCGGAATCGGCGATGCCATCAACCTGGCATGGAAACTCGCGGCGGTGTTAAGCGGCGGCGCTACGGCCAAGCTGCTGGACACGTACGAAACCGAGCGTATCGCGTTCGCCCGCAAACTGGTCGCCACCACCGACCGTGTATTCACGTTCGTCACCGCCGAAGGTCGTCTGGCCGACGTGCTGCGTACACGGCTGGCACCGTTTGTGATTCCCAAAATGGCTTCGTTTGAAGCGACCCGCGAGTTCCTGTTTCGCACGGTCTCGCAGATCACCCTCAATTATCGCGGCATGCCGCTGAGCACTGGCGTTGCCGGGCACGTTCACGGCGGTGATCGCCTGCCCTGGGCCCACGACGGTGAGGGCGACAATTTTGAATCGCTGAAGCATCCGAACTGGCAAGTGCATGTGTATGGCGACACCAGCGACCAGATGATCGCTTGGTGTAATGAGCATCACCTGCCGCTGCAGGTGTTCGGCTGGAGGCCCGCGTTTGAAGCCGCGGGGCTGGGCCGTAACGGGTTTTACCTGTTACGGCCGGATACGTATGTGGCGATTGCCGAGACGTGTTCCGATCCGAAGGTGATCGAGCGGTACTTCAGGGATCACGGGATTCGGCCATTTTTTGGCTGCCCCTGAGAACACCACATTGGCAATGGGGTTCAGATGCCAGCCAGGGCCAGGTCCATCGCGAAGTAGGTGAAAATCAAATCCGCCCCCGCGCGCTTGATCGCCCCGAGGCTTTCACGCACCACGCGATCCTCATCGATCGCCCCCGCTTGCGCCGCGAATTTGATCATCGCGTACTCGCCACTGACCTGGTACGCCGACAACGGCAAACGCGACACCTCGCGGATGTCGCGGATGATGTCCAGGTAGGCACCGGCCGGTTTCACCATCAGTGCATCCGCGCCTTCCTGTTCGTCCATCAGCGATTCGCGCACCGCTTCGCGGCGGTTCATCGGGTTCATCTGATAGCTTTTGCGGTCGCCCTTGAGCGCGCTGCCGCCGGCTTCACGAAACGGGCCGTAGAGTGCAGAGGCAAATTTGGTGGAATACGCCATGATCGCGGTCTGGCTGAAACCCGCGTCATCCAGCGCCCGGCGAATCGCCTGGACCTGCCCGTCCATGGCCGCCGACGGAGCAATCACATCGGCACCGGCCCGAGCAGCAGCCACGGCTTGTTTACCAAGGTTGTTCAGGGTCTGGTCGTTATCGACTTCGTGGTTGTGCAGCACGCCGCAATGACCGTGGTCGGTGTATTCGCAGAAGCAGGTGTCGGACATCACGATCATCTCTGGCACGGCATCCTTGGCGATCCGCGACATGCGCGACACCAGCCCGTTGTCGTTCCAGGTGTCGCTGCCACTGCTGTCCAGATGATGCGACACGCCGAAGGTCATCACGGATTTGATGCCGGCGCGGGCGTAGCGCTCGATCTCGCCGGCCAGTTTCGACTCCGGAATGCGCATCACGCCAGGCATGCTTTTGATCGGCACGAAGTCGTCGATTTCTTCCTCGACGAAAATCGGCAGTACCAGATCGTTCAGGCTGAATTCGGTTTCCTGGAACAGGCTGCGCAGGCTCGCATTGCGGCGCAGACGGCGTGGACGTGCTTCGGGGAACTGACTGGACATGGGCATTCCTGAAAACGGAGGACAAGATAAACGTCGTAGGGAGCGAAGCTTATGCCTTGCAAGGCGCCAGGCACAAACCTCAAGAGCGGAAAAACCCTTACCGGGTCAGCAATAATCCGCGCCTGTAACACATCCCTCGTAGCAGCTGCCGAGCGTGCGAGGCTGCGTCCGGCTGCGAAGCAGTCGCAAAACCTGCAACCGAATTCTTTCAGTCAAACCGCGTTCACCGGGCCACGACTGCTGCGCAGCCGGACGCAGCCTCGCACGCTCGGCAGCTGCTACAGGGCGGTTAAAGCATCAGGGTGCCGGTAATGCAGGTCACCACAGCACCGCCAATCCAGATCTCATCACCCACCTGATCCACCTGGATGCGCCCCGCTCGTCCCATCGTCAAACCCTGGCTGACCACATAGGAGGCAGGCGCCAGCCCTTCAGCGAGCAACCATTGCGCAATCCCTGCGTTCAGACTGCCCGTGGCGGGGTCTTCCGGCATGCCGTCACCCGAGATGAACGCCCGCACTTCGAACTGTGCGTCATCACCATCGCGCTCGGGATTGCACGGCGCGATCACGCCGACGGCCAGGCCCAGCATTTGCGAATGATCCGGCTGCAAGTCCAGCACCTGTTGGCGCTCTTCGAGCATGACTGCCAGCCATCCGGCACCGTTATCCACCCACTGCGCCCGCACAATCGCCCCAACCTCCAGACCAAGGCCGCGTCGCACGCGCTCCACCAGTTCGGCGTCCACCGGCCCGGCGTTAATCAGGGGCGGCGCGAGAAAGGCCAACTGCGCGCCTTGTCGACGAATACGCACCAGTCCGACGCCGCACTCCTGAATAATCTCCTCGCCCTTGGGCACGCCACCGGCCTCAAGCCACGCATGGCAGGTGCCCAGGGTCGGATGCCCGGCAAATGGCAACTCGTTCAGGGTGGTGAAGATCCGCACCCGATAGTCGGCCCGCGGATCGCGCGGTTCCAGCACGAACGTGGTTTCACTGAGGTTGGTCCAGGTCGCGAACGCGGCCATGCGTTCCTCACTGAGTTCGTCCGCACCGAACACCACTGCCAATGGGTTGCCCTTGAGGGCGACGCGGCTGAAGACATCTACTTGCTTGAAATCGAATGAACTCATTGCCTGCCTTGGTCTTGAAGAAATCAAAGGATCGATTTAGGAATTTCCAGCCCGCGCATGACGGCCGGCCGCGCCAGGAAACGCTCCAGCACGCGTGTGACATTCGCAAAATTCTTGATGCCCACCAGATCGCCCGCTTCGTAGAAACCGATGAGGTTGCGCACCCACGGGAACGTTGCGATGTCGGCGATGGTGTAGCGCTCGCCCATGATCCAGTCACGCCCTTCAAGGCGTCCATCCAAAACCTTTAACAAACGTTTACTTTCCTCGACGTAGCGGTCGCGCGGTCGTTTGTCCTCGTAGTCCTTGCCGGCAAACTTGTTGAAGAAACCGAGCTGGCCAAACATCGGCCCGATGCCTCCCATCTGAAACATCAGCCATTGAATCGTCTCGTAACGCGCGGCCGATTCCTGAGCCAGCAGTTGCCCGCTCTTGTCGGCGAGGTAAATCAGAATCGCCCCGGACTCGAACAATGGCAGGGGTTTGTCCCCGGGACCATGGGGGTCGAGGATGGCCGGAATCTTGTTGTTGGGGCTCAGTGACAGAAACTCGGGCGACATCTGATCATTGGTGTCGAAGCCCACACGATGCGGTTCATAGGGCAGGCCGATCTCTTCAAGCATGATCGACACCTTGACGCCATTGGGGGTCGGCAAGGAGTAAAGCTGGATCCAGTCGGGGTATTGGGCTGGCCATTTTTGGGTGATGGGGAACGCGGACAAATCGGTCATCGGGAACATCCGTCGCTAAAGAAAGGGATGAGCATAATCCAGGATTAGCGCCCGTTGCTTGCGATCTTTTCGCGTTATCAAAACCATTGATGAACACGATCGAAAGATCTCAGCCTTTGCCCGAGCCTCAAGGTGTAGGGTGTCCACAAATTCGCAACATCTTGTCGATAACCTTCGCTGCAACCCGCTCAAGGTTGTCGATACAGTGCTGCGCAACCACCGGACGCGAACCAAATGGGCATCGGAGGACTCTGAGCAATGCCCTTTCGGACTCGGACCGACTCAACGACATGGAAAACACTCGAAGCTGGGAGCTCGTGGTGTAAAGGTTTGTCAGCCTTAACCGAATGCGCTGAAGATCACTTATACCAATGACCAAACTTTTTAAATTCGCTAAACGCTTCAAGCACCGTGCGTTTATTGTTCTGCCGGTGCTGCTGGCGGCAAGCGCAGTGTTTTTGTTGCTGGAGTCCCGCGAAAGTCGTGCCCAACCGGCGGACGGCACCCAGACACTGGTGTTCCTGCGTCACGCAGAGAAACCCGCCGGCGGTCTGGGCCAGCTCAATTGCCAGGGCCTCAACCGCGCCATCGACCTGGCCACCTTGTTGCCGGAAAAGTTCGGCAAGGCCAACTACGTGTTTGCCGCCAACCCGACGCGCAATGTCGAGGAAGGTGAACTGGACAACTCCTACAGCTATATCCGTCCACTGATGACCATCAGCCCCAGCGCGATCAAGCTCGGTTTGCCGGTGAACATCTCATTTTCGGCCAACGACACCAGCGACCTCGCCGAAGAATTACTGCACGACAAGTACCACAACTCCATCATCTACACCGCCTGGTCCCATGGCTACCTGCCAGAGTTGATCAACAAGGTCGCTGGAGACGCCGTCGGCAAGAAGCAGAGCATCACCGAAGACTGGGCGTCCAGCGACTACGATTCGGTGTTCGTACTCACGTTGACCTGGCAAAACGGCAAGGCCAGCCTCGTCAGTCACAGCTACAAACAAGGGCTGGATAACGGGTCTCAGACTTGTCCGACCTAAGCGGTCGGCAACATCCCACAGCCGGTGAAGACCACGACAGCCAAGGGGCGGGCTATCATGTATGCAACTTCCCCTTGTCTGGACTCTCTCCATGTCACTCTCATCCGCAGCTGTCCCCGCCCGGGGTTGGTCGTTCTGGTGGAAACCTGCCCTTTTCGTCGTGGTCGCCTGTATCGGCCTCTATTACGTCAAGTGGTCGCCTTACTACCTGAAAGCCTTCATCGCCGCTGACAATCACAGCATCGGCGCCTCCATCCTCAATGACGAACAGACCGCCCCGCTGGCCGCCGCGCTGACGTACGCGAAGGTGTACTTCCTGGCGATCTGGAAAGCCGCCGTGCTGGCCGTGATTCTCGGCTCCCTCCTGCAAGTCCTGATTCCACGAGACTGGCTGCTGCGCCTGTTCGGTCGCGCCAGCTTCGCTTCAACCTTGCGTGGCGGCCTGTTCGCCCTGCCGGGGATGATGTGCTCGTGCTGCGCCGCCCCGGTGGCCGCGAGCATGCGTCGCTCGAATGTCTCGGTCGGCGCAGCGCTGGCCTTCTGGATCGGCAACCCGGTGCTCAACCCCGCGACGCTGGTGTTCATGGGGTTCGTGCTGGGCTGGGGGTTCACCGCGTTGCGATTGGTCGCCGGGATTGTGCTGGTGTTCGGGGTGTCGATGATCGCTCAACGCATCAGCGGCCCGGAAACACTGCCTGAAGCTGCCGTCGAGGCAGTGGCCGAAGTCAGCGAAAAAGATACCCAACCATTCCTGACACGCTGGGCCAAAACCCTGTGGAGTTTGTTCTGGAGCACCATCCCGATCTATATCCTGGCAGTCCTGGTGCTGGGCGCGGTGCGGGTCTGGGTGTTCCCGCACATTGACGGGGCCATGGCCAACGGCCTGCTGTGGCTGGTGCCGCTGGCAATCATCGGTACGTTGTTTGTGATTCCTACCGCAGCAGAAATCCCTATCGTGCAAACCATGATGACGTTGGGCATGAGCACCGCCCCGGCCGTGGCATTGCTGATGACCCTGCCGAGCATCAGCCTGCCGTCGCTGCTGATGCTGCGCAAGGATTTCGATGCGCGGGTGCTGGTGAGCGTGGCGCTGATGACCATGGGGGTTGGGGTGGTTAGCGGATTGATCGGGGCTGCTTTGCTCTAGGTTTTGTAACACCGGTCAGATCGCCTTCGCGAGCGGCTCGCTCCTACATCTATGGTTACCCCCTTTTCTGCAATACTGTTTTTGATGTCGTGTTTGGCTTGCTTTCATCTATCCGGCGTCTGAGTGGGGGTGTCGCCCCGCGCCTCGATGAGAATCGATGCCCAACGACCCTAATTAGTGGAACGGCCTTACAGCCGTGTAGGAGCTCAGGGTTGTCGTCAGGCCGGTTG
>NZ_QGGS01000012.1:0-160432 GCF_003148705.1 Pseudomonas sp. OV226
GAAATGGGCGCCGCCACAGGCTTCCATCACGACGGTGCAGGGTTCCAGTTTCGCCAGATATTGGGTGAGCGCTGCCCGCGTAAACTTTTTGCGGTGAACCTCGTGGCCGCGATCATCTTGGGCATGCAGATGAAAGGAGTGTTTTCCCAAGTCGATGGCGGCAATAGCTACTTTGTTCATGGCAACGATCTCCGATGAGCCCCCTGTGAAAGCTTAGTGGGGGATCACAGGGGGCAGCGGGGGTAGCCATTTCATTAGGGGACTGCGGTGGATGCGCTGTTTAGGCAGCGGAGAGCTGGCGTTTGCGAGCGGGCAACGCGATGACTAACGCCAGCACGATCAACCCCGCCGCCAGCGCAAACGTGACACGCATGCCATTGCCTGCAAACACCGCGCCCATCACCGAAGCGCCCGTGATCAACCCCAGATTGCGCGACAGGCTGAGCAACCCGGCGATCACGCCCCGCTGATCGGTACTGACACCGCTCATGATCAACGTATTGTTGGCCGCCTGAAACAGCGCATAACTGGCGGTGATGACTGCGATGGGCGCGACATAGCCGGGAATGCCGAAACCGATCGGCATAATCGACAACACCCCCGTACCCAATGCCATGAATGTCAGCCCAAACACCGTCATGCGCTGCGCGCCAAAACGGTCCACCAGACGACCGGCCGGCACTCCGGCCAGCGCCGCCACCAGCGGGCCGACCGACAACGTAAGCCCGACCAGCGCCGCCTTCAGCCCCAGCGTGCCCGACAGATAAAACGGCCCGACCACCAGCGTCGCCATCATCACCGTCGACACCAGCACGCTCATGGCCAGGCTCGCACTCAACCGGCGATCCTGGAACAGCGCCAGCCTGATCAAGGGCGATGACGCTTTCGCTTCGACGAACAGGAACATCCCGGCACCGATCACCGCAACCAGCAGCAACACCCGGTTGAGCGAACCCCAATCGCCCACCGTCATGGCCAGCGCATACGCGCCGAGCGTCAGCGCCAACAGCAGCGTCCCCGGCAAATCGAAACCACCTGGCCGGGCGACTGAACGATCCGCCGGTAAACAGCGATAGGCGAGCACGAAATTCAAAACGCCCACCGGCACATTGACCAGAAAAATCGCCTGCCAGCCAACCCCGGAAATCAACATGCCTCCCAGTGCCGGACCGAGCGTGGTACCGATCGCCGACATCGTGCCGAGCAAGCCCATGGCGCTGCCGGTCTGCGCCTTCGGCACCGTGTCCGCGACAAACGCCACGGTGAGCGCCAACATGACGGCTGCACCGAGGCCTTGCACCGCGCGGGCCGCGACCAGCCAGCCCAATGAAGGTGCGAGCCCGCAGGCGAGCGAGGCCAGGGTAAAAATCGCGATCCCGCTCAACAGCAAGCGCTTGCGCCCGACAAGGTCACCGAGTCGTCCGGTGCTGACGATCAATGTCGTGATCGCCAACAAGTACGCCAGCACAATCCACTGGACCTGCGCAAACGTTGCGTCAAAGGCATGAGCCAATGTCGGTAATCCGGCATTGGCGATGCTGGTGTCGAGTGAAGGCATCAACATCGACAGCGAAAGACTGGCGAGTGCCCAACGGGCCGATCCTGATTGCGTGATGAGTTTCATTGCCTGGCCACTGAATCAAAAGTTGGCCTTCAGCGTATGGCCGGACGTGGCATGGCGGAAGACGCACGGCTTGCACTTGATACCTGCACGCAACGCCATATCACTGCAAAGTCGTGCTAGCGTTCACCCCATGACCACTCCCGACTTGAACCTGCTGATTACCCTCGATGCCCTGCTCACCGAAGGCAGCGTCGCGGGCGCCGCTCGACGCTTGCGCCTGAGCCCGTCGGCCATGAGCCGTGCGTTGGCGCGATTGCGTGAAACCACTGGCGACCCGTTATTGGTGCGCGCCGGACGCGGCCTGGTGCCGACACCCCGCGCACTCGAACTGCGCGAACAGGTGAGTCAACTGGTGCTGCACGCCGAGGCGGTGCTGCGCCCTGCCGAGCAACTCGACCTCAAACACCTGGTGCGCACATTCACCCTGCGCACCAGCGATGGCTTCGTCGAGAACTTCGGGCCGGCTCTTATCGCCCGCATCAGCGAGCAAGCACCCGGCGTGCGTCTGCATTTTGTGCAGAAACTCAATCAGGACCGCACGCTGCTGCGCGACGGAACCGTCGATCTGGAAACCGGCGTGGTGGACGACACCACCAGCCCCGAAGTGCGCACCCGCGCGTTGTTTCAGGATCGCTTCATCGGAGTGGTACGCGTCGGGCACGGGTTGAGCGAGGGCGAGATCACCCCCGCCCGTTACGCGTCCGGCCGGCACATTCTGGTTTCGCGACGCGGGCGGGATAAAGGGCCGATGGATGACGCCTTGAAATCACTGGGGCTTGAGCGAGACATCGTCACCATCGTCGGCGGATTTTCTGCCGCACTGGCCCTGGCCCGCGCCTCGGACCTGATCGCTGCCGTACCCGAACGGCACACGCAAAACCTGCGCGCCGGACTGCACAGTTTCCCGCTGCCGGTGATGACTCCAGCGATCACGGTTTCCATGCTCTGGCACCCGCGAATGGATGCGGACTCGGCGCATCGGTGGTTGCGCGAATGTGTGCGTGAGGTGTGTGCAACGGTGGACTGATTTTTGCGGCAGCCGGGTCTAGACTTCAATCCTTGCCGATACGGTCTGCTGATGTGAGCCAACGCCATGAGCGACAAAGACGATCTGCGCAAATACTCTTCCGAAGTCATCGACGGCGTCGAAGCCGCGCCCGCACGCGCCATGCTGCGCGCCGTGGGTTTTACCGATGAAGATTTCAAGAAGCCTCAAATCGGCATCGCCTCCACCTGGGCGATGGTCACGCCGTGCAACATGCACATCGACAAACTCGCCCTGGAAGCCGAAAAAGGCGCGAACGCTGCCGGTGCCAAAGGCGTCATTTTCAACACCATCACCATTTCCGACGGCATCGCCAACGGCACCGAAGGCATGAAGTATTCGTTGGTGTCGCGCGAGGTGATCGCCGATTCGATTGAGGTGGTGGTCGGTTGTGAGGGCTTTGACGGCCTGGTGACCGTCGGCGGTTGCGACAAGAACATGCCGGGCTGCCTGATTGGCATGGCGCGGCTGAATCGGCCGTCGATTTTCGTCTATGGCGGCACCATTCGCCCGGGCGCCGGCCACACCGACATCATTTCGGTGTTCGAGGCCGTGGGTCAGCACGCACGGGGCGATATCAGCGAGATTCAGGTCAAGCAGATTGAAGAAGTGGCGATCCCCGGCCCCGGCTCCTGCGGCGGCATGTACACGGCCAACACCATGGCGTCGGCCATTGAAGCGCTCGGTATGAGCCTGCCCGGTTCCAGCTCCCAGGAAGCGGTCGGCATCGACAAGGCGTCAGACAGCTTTCGCGCCGGTCAGCAGGTCATGGAATTGCTCAAGCTGGACCTCAAGCCGCGCGACATCATGACCCGCAAAGCCTTTGAAAATGCGATCCGCGTGGTCATCGCCCTCGCCGGCTCGACCAATGCCGTGCTGCACCTGTTGGCCATGGCCAATGCCGTGGATGTCGAACTGACGCTGGACGACTTCGTCGAGCTGGGCAAGGTGTCCCCGGTGGTGGCGGACCTGCGCCCCAGCGGCAAATACATGATGAGCGAACTGGTCGCCATTGGCGGCATCCAGCCACTGATGAAACGCATGCTCGCCGCCGGCATGCTGCACGGCGACGTGCTGACGGTGACAGGCAAGACCCTGGCGGAAAACCTCGAAAACGTTGCCGACTACCCCGAAGGCCAGGACGTGATTCTGCCCTTCGACAAACCGATCAAAAAGGACTCGCACCTGGTGATCCTGCACGGCAACCTCTCGCCCACCGGCGCCGTGGCCAAGATCACCGGCAAAGAAGGCCTGCGCTTTGAAGGGACGGCCCGCGTCTATCACGGTGAAGAAGGTGCGCTGGCCGGCATCCTCAATGGGGAGGTCAAGGCCGGCGACGTCATCGTGATCCGTTACGAAGGGCCAAAAGGTGGCCCGGGCATGCGCGAAATGCTTTCGCCCACGTCTGCGGTGATGGGCAAGGGATTGGGCAAGGACGTCGCGCTGATTACCGATGGCCGTTTTTCCGGCGGCTCGCACGGTTTTGTGGTCGGGCATATCACACCGGAAGCGTTTGAAGGCGGGCCAATCGCGCTGATTGAAGACGGCGACCGGATCACCATCGACGCCGAAACCCGGCAGATCACCGTCGACGTGACCGACGCGGTATTGGCCGAGCGCAAGACCCGCTGGGTCCGCCCGGAATCCAAGTACAAACGCGGGGTGCTGGCCAAATATGCGAAGACCGTGTCCAGTGCTTCGGAAGGCGCGGTGACGGATAAGTACCTCTAAAACATCAGAGGCCCGAACGTCTGAAGAACACATGGATGTGTATAGGCGACTAAAATTTATAGGGGGCTCACTTCAGCACGCCTTTGTAAGGCAGGAGGCTTTACGATGAAAATCGTATCTTCGCTGGCGTTGATGGTAGCGGCAGGCTGCATCTCGGTGGCTGTAGCAACCCCGCAGCAGATCGACGCCGTTCCCTTGAATGCAACTACTTACAATGCCGGACATATCGCTCAGGCCGTTCTAACCCCCTTGAACACTGGTGAGACGGAACTCTCATTGTTCGTGGGTGGTGTACCCGATAGCACTTTAGTTCCGGCGCACTTGTATACCTATGTCTACTCGGGAAGCTGTGCCCGGCATGAGCCGAAACCGGCCTATTCACTCAACCAGGTCGTGACTGACAACTTCAACGAAACAGAGGGAATCCAACTCCAGAAGACTGTGCCTCTGCCATACGAAACACTACGCTCCGGCCATTACTCGCTGGTGGTGCG
Source organism: Pseudomonas sp. OV226 (assembly GCF_003148705.1). Classification (NCBI taxonomy): domain Bacteria; kingdom Pseudomonadati; phylum Pseudomonadota; class Gammaproteobacteria; order Pseudomonadales; family Pseudomonadaceae; genus Pseudomonas; species Pseudomonas sp. OV226. The sequence continues at coordinate 4,895 of NZ_QGGS01000012.1, forward strand.
AGATAGCCCGGCCGATGGCAATCACGATATTTTCTGCGGTGAACTTATCTAAGAACCTCTCCTCCCGCTTCCACGCAAAAGCGTGGGAGCGGGAAGACGTAACGACCAGATGCTGTCAGAGCCGAAACCGATCCACCGATTGCGACAGTTTGCCCGCCAGGCTCGACAGTTCATCGGTAGTCGAGGCGGTCTGGCCGATGACCTTGCTGTTGCCCTCCGACATACCGGCGATCATGTCCACCTGATGGGCAATTTCGTTGCTGGCCAGGCTTTGCTCGCCGATGGTGCGGGTAATGTCGTTGACCAGTTGCGTGGTACTCAGCGTCGCACTGAGGATTTCACGGATGGCGCGCTCAACGTCGGCCGTCACGGCCATGCCTTTGTCCACCTGTGCCACGCCCGCCTCCATGCTGGTCACCGCCTCGCGGGTGCTTTGCTGGATGCGCGAGACCATGCTGGCAATTTCCTGGGTGGAGGCGCTGGTGCGTCCGGCGAGGCTGCGCACTTCGTCGGCGACCACGGCAAAACCACGGCCCTGCTCACCGGCGCGCGCCGCCTCGATGGCGGCGTTCAAGGCCAGCAGGTTGGTCTGGTCGGCGATGCCCTTGATCACCTGAATGATGCTGAAAATCCCTTCGGACTCCTTGTCCAGCGTGCGAATCACCTGGGCCGATTGCTGCGCGGAACGGGCGATGCCGTCCATGTCTGCGACGACCTGATGGATCACCCGACCACCATCTTTGGCCAGTGATTCAGCCTGATTGGCCATGTCCAGCGCGCGTTCGGCGTGGCGGGTGATTTCCTCGATGCTCGCGGTCATTTCGCTTGCGGCGGCGGCCATGGTGCTGGCGGCGGCGCTTTGCTGCTGGCTGCTGTCGGCGACCTGATGGCAACCGCTGCTCAATTGATCGCTCATGCCACTCACGCCGTGAGCGTTGCTGCGCACCACTTCGATCATGCCGCGCAAGTCGCGTTGCATCGTGGCGAGGCTGCGAATCAGGGTGCTGGCTTCGTCTTTTTGCGTCGGCTCGACAATCGGTTCGCTGAGGTTGCCATGGGCGATGCTGATGGCGATGCGATTGGCGGTCTGCAAAGGCCCCATGATGCTCAGCATCACCCAGCGTCCCTGAATGAGCAGCAACACCAGACTGGCGATGAGCACGACGCCGAGGGTGAAGTTGGCGCTCTGGATCGCTTGCTGGGTATTTTGGCTGGTCTGTTGCGTGTTGGTTTCGATCAGCTCGCTGAGGGCCGCCATCTGATCTTCCAGTTGGCTGAACGCGGCATTGAAGGTGCCCAGTTCTTTCTGCGCGGCTTCGGGGTTTTCCAATGCCAGGCCAACGATGCGCTCTGCCGCAGCGATGTAGGTGTCCAGACTCGGCTTGACCTTGTTCAGGGCAACCTTGAGGGTGTCGTTGACCGGCAACTTGAGGTTTTCACCCAGCACTTCGCGAAAATGCGTCGTGTGTTCTTCGATTGAACTGTGCACCTCGACCTTGCTGCTGGTGCTTTTGCCCAGGCCGACCAGCATCGCCGACAACACATCGGCGCGCAGGGCGTCATGCATCATGTCGGCTTCGAGGTGATTGCGCAGCGCGGTCATGCTGACCTCGCTCTCATTCACCGCTTCGGCCATCTGCGTGTTACCTACGTAACTGACCAGACTCACGATCAGCGCGGTGAGCAAGCTGGTGCCAATCAACAACAGTAATCGCAGTTTTATCGACACGGTGCTGCCCTCTGTTGGCTAGTCGGTATTGTGGAAACGCTATCGACCGCTGCAGCCACTTGTTTAACAGTGGCTCGGTACTTTTGACCTTTTTCGACATGCGGTAGGTAAAACGCGCTTTTCTGCCCCCTTCCCTCCTGAACCTAGTGTTCAGTCGCCAGTCTTACAGGCGCCGTAAATTCTCATTTTCGTCATTATCTCCTCAGAGCTGTCCGCCCCATGCACCCCACCGTCCTCGCCTTGCGCTGCGCCTCGCTGTGTTGTTTACCTGTGCTTGCTCTATTGGCCACCCCTGCCCATGCCAGCGGCGAACGCCAACTGGTGGCCGCGATCAACGATTACCGTGCCCATCCGCAACGTTGCGACAGGCGCCCGGCACAACGCCTGGCGCCGCTGGCGCTGAACTCGAACCTGGCGCTGCCCATCGGCTATGGCGGTGGTTTGCGCGATCGGCTGAAGGCTTCCGGCTATTCGGCGGTGACGGTTCGAAGCATTCGGGTGGTCGGTGCGCAGGATGCCGATGAAGCCTTTGACAGGTTGCAAGACGATTACTGCGGGGCGCTGCTGGATGGCCAGTACGCGGACATCGGCGTCAGTCGCAGCCGATCGCAATGGCAAGTGGTGCTGGCGCAACCGGTACTCGACCGTCAGGTCGGCGACTCGCGAACCGTCGGCAAGGCACTGTTGGCACAAGTCAACGCGGCACGGGCCAAACCGCGGATGTGTGGCGCTCAGCGCTTCCCCGCCGCACGGCCGCTGAGCTGGAACACCGCCCTGGGCGCCGCCGCCCAAGGGCACAGCAAGGCCATGGCCTACGGCAACTACTTTGCGCACCGTGACCCCGACGGTGATATGCCCGCCGATCGAGCGCGGGCCGCCGGCTTTCGCGGCAGGCAGACCGGTGAAAACATCGCCGCCGGGCAAAGTTCACCGAGCAAGGCGATGTCAGGATGGCTGGCCAGTCCCGGGCATTGCGCGAATCTGATGAACCCGATGTTTACTCAGGTCGGCGCGGGTTATGCGGCAGATGCCCGCAGTGATGAAGGGGTGTATTGGACGATGCTGTTTGGGGCGCCTTGATCGGGTGACTTGAACGCTGTTTCGTTACCTTGAAAAGGAACATCACCAGCAAACTGACAATGGCGCCGGTCACCGCCAGCGCCATGTCTTTCTGTGAATCCCACGGATCGTTTTGAGCACCAATGAAGGCGCGGGACGTGTCGTCGCCCAGATAGGCCCCGCCAATCCACTCCACCAATTCGTAGATGGCCGACGTCGACAGCATGATGTTCATCGCCACGAACAGCAGCCAAAAGCCCCGCAATGGGGTCAGCCGCAGCAGCACTTCTCGCACGGGATAGACCAAAAACAACCCGTAGCTCAAATGGACCAGCCGATCAAAATGGTTGCGATGCAGGCCAAGGGCTTTGTTGAGGCTGAACCCGGCCAGGTCCGCACACCAACGGTCGTAGGGCACTTCGGCGTAGGTGTAGTGACAACCCAATTCGTGAATACACAGGAAAACGAAAATCAGGGTGACGGACACCGCAGACAAGCGAAACCAGTAAGAGGCCGCCACCAAGGTGCCCACGAGCAACAGCACCAACAGGTTTTCCAGCGCCCAATCAACCCGACTGTGCGGCGAAAAGCCCAGCACCACGACGATTGAAACAAACACCAAAAGCAGCGTCAGGTCGTATCGCGCATAGGGTTTGGGCTGCATGGCGTGGGCTCCTGGGTGACAAACATCAGATCAATTCAACGTAAAACCGGTTCAAGCACAGCGACAAAAGGCAGGACTCCTGACCACCAATGGGCTTAAAAGCGTGTGCTAGGCTTTTTGCACTAACGTGAGGTGATGCGTTTGGATACACAACCCTTCCTGAAAGCTGGAGCTCAATGATGAAAACCACTGTTTCCTGGATAACGATCACACTGATGAGTCTTGTGCTTAGCGCCTGCGCCGCCGTTGGAGCCGGGAGCGGAGGCGCGGGCGAAATGGAAATTCGCTCGGGCAAGATTGAGCAGATCACCCTCACGCAGATGCAAACCAATCATGACAGTGGTGTCGGCGCCATTCTTGGCGGGATCGCCGGTGTCGGCCTTGGCAGTTTGATCGGGCATGGCACAGGACGGGACGTGGCGATGGTGGCCGGCGCGCTCGCGGGTGCGGCAGGCGGCAACTACGCGGAGAAGAAAAAGTATGACCAGCCTCAGGAAGCTCAACAGATCATCGTGCGCACAAAAAGCGGTGTGCTGGTGTCGGTGACCCAGCCAATCAATCCTGGACTGAACAAAGGCATGAACGTTTATATCGAAGGCACTGGAAACGAAGCGCGGGTGGTGCCGCAGGGCTAAGTAAAAATGAGGGGATGGATTTTTTGTTTATCAATAGATCCGTCTCCTTCCAAGGGCCTCTAAACCCAGACAATCTCAAAGGCTCCAATAAAAGCTTTTGCCTATCAGCCCCGAATACTCCACCTATTAGCTGACTTGCAGATAGGCGTCTAACCTTATCCCAGCGCTGGCGTGAGCCGGCCGGTTTTGAGCTGATAAGGAGACAGGAATGAGTCGAAAACATGACTAAGCCTGCCGTGGGCCACCGTGATTGCACCTCGTTCTGCGCTGTACCGATGCCCGTGTAATCAAAACAATCAGTGAATCGAACTGCTGGCCCAGCAGCCTGTGTCATTGCTTTCGCTCGTCGCTATTTCGAGCCCACAACGGGCCGGGTAGCCCGGATGAACACGACCAAAGGTAGCTCGCACATGGCAAATGAATCGAAATGCCCGTTTAACCACGCCGCCGGTGGTGGCACGAAGAACCGCGATTGGTGGCCGAACCAACTGAACCTGAACATCCTGCACCAGCATTCGTCTCTGTCCGATCCCTCGCACGAGGGTTTCAACTACACCGAAGCGTACAAAAAACTGGATTTTGCAGCGGTCAAACGAGACCTCACGGCGTTGATGACCGATTCGCAAGACTGGTGGCCAGCGGACTTTGGTCACTATGGGCCACTCTTCATTCGCATGGCCTGGCACGCCGCCGGCACCTATCGCACCGGTGACGGCCGGGGTGGCGCTGGCTCCGGTCAGCAACGCTTTGCACCGCTCAACAGCTGGCCGGATAACGTCAGCCTCGACAAGGCACGACGGTTGCTCTGGCCGATCAAGCAAAAATATGGGCGCAACATTTCCTGGGCTGACCTGATCGTGCTGACCGGCAATGTGGCGCTGGAGTCGATGGGCTTCAAGACCTTTGGTTTCTCCGGTGGTCGTCCGGACGTTTGGGAGCCGGACGAAGACGTTTACTGGGGCTCCGAAAACAAATGGCTGGGCGGCGATATCCGCTATGGCAAAGAAAACCAGCCTATGCAAGAGCCCGGCGAAGGTCCGCTGGTTGCTGAGCCCGGGAAAAACGAGGAGAGCCGCACCGAGCAGGGCCGAAATCTGGAAAACCCACTCGCCGCCGTGCAAATGGGCCTCATCTACGTCAACCCCGAGGGCCCTGAAGGCAATCCGGATCCTGTCGCTGCAGGCACGGACATCCGTGAAACCTTCGCCCGCATGGCGATGAACGACGAAGAAACCGTGGCGCTGATCGCTGGCGGCCACGCGTTCGGTAAAACCCACGGCGCCGGACCTGCCGACAATGTCGGTGCCGAGCCCGAAGCCGCTGGTCTCGAACAGCAAGGCTTTGGCTGGAAGAACAGCTTTGGTACCGGTAAAGGCGCGGACACCATCACCAGCGGGCTGGAAGTGACCTGGACCACCACGCCAACAAAATGGAGCAACAACTACCTGGAAAACCTGTTCGGCTTCGAGTGGGAACTGAGCAAAAGCCCAGCCGGGGCGCACCAGTGGGTCGCAAAAAACGGCGCCGGTGCCGGTACCATTCCGGATGCCCACGACCCGTCCAAACGGCGCAATCCCACCATGCTGACCACGGACCTGTCCCTGCGCTTCGACCCGATCTATGAGCCGATTTCCCGACGCTTCCTGGCCAATCCCGATCAACTGGCCGACGCCTTCGCCCGCGCCTGGTTCAAGCTGATCCACCGCGACATGGGCCCCCTCTCCCGCTACCTCGGCCCGGAAATGCCCAACGAAGTACTGCTGTGGCAAGACCCCATCCCGGCGGTCGATCATGCCTTGGTCAGCGACAGCGACGTCGCCGCACTCAAGAGCAAAATCCTTACCTCGGGCCTGTCGGTCTCGCAGCTGGTATCCACCGCGTGGGCAGCGGCGTCCACCTTCCGCGGCTCCGACAAACGCGGCGGCGCCAACGGCGGTCGCCTGCGCCTGGCCCCGCAGAAATTCTGGCAAGCCAACCAGCCAGAACAATTGGCGAACGTCCTGGCGAAACTCGAAAGCATCCAGAGCGAGTTCAACAGCGGCGGCAAGAAAGTCTCGCTGGCCGACCTGATCGTATTGGCGGGTAACGCGGGCGTCGAACAAGCGGCGAAAAATGCCGGTCACAGCGTGACGGTTCCGTTCACGCCGGGGCGGATGGACGCGTCGCAAGAGCAAACGGACGTGGAATCCTTCGGCTTCCTCGAACCGATTGCCGATGGCTTCCGCAACTACCTGAAAACCCGCTACCGCGTACCGGCCGAGCAACTGTTGATCGACAAGGCGCAACTGCTGACGCTCACCGCTCCGCAAATGACTGCGCTGATTGGTGGTCTGCGAGTGCTGAACACCAACGTCGGACAAACCCGCCACGGCGTCTTCACCCAACAACCGGAAGCGCTGACCAACGACTTCTTCACCAACCTGCTGGACATGAGCGTGGAATGGAAACCCACCTCCGAGGCCGCTGAAGAGTTCGAAGGACGCGATCGCAAATCCGGTGCAGTGAAGTGGACCGGGACGCGTGTTGACCTGGTCTTTGGGTCGAATGCGCAATTGCGGGCACTGGCCGAGGTTTATGCGAGCAGTGATGCGAAGGAGAAATTTGTTAAGGACTTTGTGGCGGCCTGGACCAAGGTGATGAACCTGGATCGGTTTGATGTGAAGTGACGGGGTAAACCGTCAGGCCTTGAATGAACCACCCCGCCCCGATCAAACGGGTCGGGGTGGCTTTTAAAGGCTTACTCTTTCTGGACGTCGGCGCGTCATATCACGACTTGGGCTCTGATCCTATAACCCGCGCGGAGCAAGGTCCGGAGCGTCGAAAACCTGATCAATCAGTGCTGGATCTATGCACAGCAGGTTTTCAGGCTCGTATTTCAGCTGATCTCCCCACGGCTGGCCGGTGGTCAACGATCCGTTCAGGCGCACCATCACGGATTCATGCACCCAGACTTTCTGCCCGGGATCAGGCTGGGGAATCTCTCGCGCTCTGGGTTTGCCGAATGGCGGCATCGAGCCAAACTTGAGCGTTCGAGTGTGAGTTTTGGGGTCCCACCTCAAGCGCGGCACCCACTCCGCAATCATCCACCATCGGGACAGCGATTGGTGGGCTTGTGCCAGCGGATCCGCTACCGGGCAGGTCTTGGGATGGAGTTCGCCACGACACGATGCATCATCGATGTTCAACCCGGCCTCCAGGCTCTCCCCAATCATCCAGCGCAAGGCAATCAGGGCAAGCTGCGATTCTTCCAACGGGTAGCCGCCACCGACATCGCAATGCACGCCGGCGAACCACACCTGTTTCAGGTCCGCGGCCTTGGCGACATTCCATAGGTTCTGGCGGAAAAAACAGCGTCGCTCGTCAATGGACACCGCATGACGGATGGTGCGTACGCTTGGATTGTTTGCGGTATAGGGAACGACCAACGGGTCATACACCCAACCCACTGAACTCACGGTGTCGAACAACCCGAGAAAGTAGACATCGACATCCTGGGAAAAGGATTCCTTGAACTGCGTCATCAAGGAAAAATCCGGTCGCTTGTCCGCGGTCAGGCGCCACCAGAAATAGCTCCACGGCCGCTTGAGGGAAGGTTCGGGCGCACCTTTTTCGGAACGTGTTCGTGTGGTCAGTAATGACCAGGCAAAGTCCAGTTGTTGAGCCTGGTGGGCCGGTAGCAGCCCAAGCGTATGAATCATGGCTGCCAGGACCCGGGCAGCATAGGAACCGCGAGAAAAACCGTAGATGAAAATCTGATCGCCTTCCTGATAGTTCTCCATGAGAAAACGGTAGGCATTGAGCACGTTACGCTTGATCCCCCAACCAAACGCCAGCCCGGCAATTCGCGACGGTACCTTCTCCCATTCGAACAGGGTTTCACTTAACCCGAACGTGCCCACACCCTGATCGTAATAGCTCAGAAGCTCACTGCTGTTCTTGGGTAATGACCGAAACACCCGGAGCACATTGGTGGGTTTGTCACAGAAGCGGTTGTTCGTTCCATCGATACAGAGAATCAGTTGGCGCGCCATGGTCTGTGTGCTCTCCGCAGTCTTGTTGCCCGGCAAAGTGGGGTTCCCGCGCTTCCTGTCGGCAAGCGAGGGACGGTGTGGCCCCACATCCGTGTCGTGACAACTGCTGCGGTAAATCGTGGAGGGCTATCCAAGGCATAGCAGAGTTAATGGCGCTTAGCCATAAAGCTAGTTCAGTAACGAGACCATGCGCGGTTCAATTGAAGTCTCCAACACCTCAACCAACGCCAGCGTCACCGGCAACTTGAAACGCCGCCGCCCCGCGCTGCCGGGATTGAGGAACAGCTGATCGCCGCGCCATTCGATGCATGGCTTGTGCGAGTGCCCGGTGATCACCAGTTTGATGCCTGCATCGAGCGCGGCCGGGACATCGGCGATGTCATGCACCAGCAAAGTGCCCCAACCCTTCAGGTCGAAACGCAGAAGATCATCCAGATGCGCGGCCCAAGGCGCGTCCACGTCATTGTTGCCGCGCACGACATGCAGTGGAGCAATGGACGCCAGTTGATCGAGGATGTCCGGGCTGCCGATGTCGCCCGCGTGAATGATCCGCTCGCACCCTTCCAGGGCCGCAAGGGCTTCGGGGCGGAGCAAACCGTGGGTATCGGAAATCACGCCAACCTTCATGCATCGCTCCCGTTGAGGTCGGGGTCTGACGCGATCAAGGATCTACTTGCGCCATCAGTTCAGCAACCGATTCCTGGCGATTGGCGTAGCGCTGGGCCAGCACCGCACAGACCATCAGCTGAATTTGATGGAACAACATCAACGGCAGGATCAACACGCCGATGGTGCTGCCGGCGAACAGCACCTGAGCCATCGGCACACCGGTGGCCAGGCTTTTCTTCGAGCCGCAGAACAGGATGGTAATGCGGTCTTCCATGTTGAAACCAAAGGCTTTGCCCAGCACCGTGGAAGCCACCAATACCAACCCCAGCAACACGCAGCACGCCACCACCAGCCCGGCCAGTTCCCACAGCGGAATCTGGTGCCAGATGCCCTCGGTCACCGCTTCGCTGAACGCGCCGTAAACGACTAAAAGAATCGAGCCCTGATCAACGAACTTCAGCCAACTCTTGTTGCGCCCGACCCAGGCGCCGATCCAGCGTCGTGCGATCTGCCCGGCAATGAACGGCAGCAGCAGTTGCACGCTGATCTTCATAATCGCATCGAGGGTCGAGCCGCCATCGCCCTGCACATTCAGCAGCAGCGTCACCAGCAATGGTGTGAGGAAGATCCCGAACAGACTGGACGCCGCCGCACTGCAAATCGCCGCCGGAATATTGCCGCGCGCCAGCGAGGTAAAGGCAATGGCCGACTGCACCGTCGCAGGCAGTGCGCAGAGGTACAACATGCCCATGTACAGATCATCACCGATCAGTGGCGACAGCACCGGTTTGAGCGCCAGACCGAGCAGCGGGAACACCACAAAGGTCAGGCTGAACACCAGCAAATGCAGGCGCCAATGCCCGGCCCCGGCAATGATCGACTCGCGTGACAGTTTGGCGCCATGCAGAAAAAACAGCAGGGCGATGGCGACGTTGGTCAGCCACCCAAAGCCCACCGCCACCTGACCGCTGGCGGGCAACACGCTGGCCAGCAGCACGACGCCAATCAGGGTCAAGGTGAAGTTGTCGGGTAAGAAACGGGGACGCGTCATCAGGATCATCCAGGTTTGCCAGGAACGTGATGACGACTCTAACGCGCCTGATGATTACCGACTAACGCTAGTAAGCCAGGAGATGTCGCCTAAAGGACATGACTGATGAGTCAACCATCGTTCTTGACGCCTCATGCGGTTAGGTGGGAAAACGTGGCTGGCCCGGATGGACGTATCGGGCTCACTCACGAATCAAGGACGGCTCATGAAAACCCTGTTGTATTTGCTGATCGCCGCCGGCGTCGGCACCGCGCTGCAACACGCTGGTATCCCTCATGGCCTGTTATTGGGCTCGATACTCGCAACCGCCGTCATCGCCAGCCGTTTTCGATTCTCTCCCACCGTGCGTTTCAGCCTCGGCTACGTGCAACTCGTGTTGGGGATCGCGACGGGCCTGATGTTCACCGCGTGGGACAGCCAGACAGTCGCCGCCATGTTGCCCAGCCTGGGCTTGATGCTGTTGTGCCTGGTGGTGCAAAGCACCGTGGCCGGTTTCTCATTGCTCAAGGTCGCCGGCTGGAACCGCAAGGACACCCTCCTCGCCGTCTACCCCGGCGCACTCGCCGCCGTGTTCGACTTGCTGGAGTCCGAACGAGCGTCCAGCAAAGTGATCGTCGTGCATCTGGTTCGACTGCTGTCCATCACCCTCCTCGTCAGCTTTTGTATTCCCGGGCAGACCCACCTGGCGATTGCCCAGAGCAGCCCGCTGGACATGAGCATGGCGTTGACCCTGCTGTCGCTGATCGCCATGTGTTTGTTGCTCGGGCGTTTGCTATTGAACGTCGGCGTGCCGGCGCCGTTCATGCTCACGGCCATCGTCCTCACGGGCGTCTACGTCAAGCTGGGCTACCTCCACGGATTCCAGATGCCCGCCTGGAGTGTCGACTCGGCGGCGGTCCTGCTTGGTGTGTTGATTGGCTCGAAATTCAAGGACATCAGCCTCGCGCAGCTATGGCACCACGGCCGCGCCGGACTGATGTCCGTCGCCTTGATGTTGCTGATCGCCGCGGCGTTCGCCGGGGTGGCGGGTCGGGTGCTGGGCAGCGACCCCTTGTCGTTGTGGCTGGCGTACATGCCGGGCGCTGTCGAAACCATCGCCATCGTCGCCTTCAGTGGCGGGCTGAACGTCGTGTTCATCCTCACTCACCACCTGATGCGCATGGTCGTGCTGCACTTCGCCCCCGCATTGATCGTGCAGGCCCGGCGCTGGCGGGAAGATGTTTGATCAGGGGTCGCAGGAAAGGATTAAGCGGGAGAGATCGTGGCCAGTGCACCAATCAGAATGGTCAACACCAGAAATCCACCGAGGAAGAGTGCCATCTTGCCCATTGGGGCCTCCTAAATTGTGAGGTTGCTGCGTGCCTTCATTCTGAGCCCGCAACTGAGTGCATTACAGATTCAGATTCCTCAGAAAAATACGGATCAGATTTGATCCTGCAAACGAAAAAGCCCCGCCCCACTCACGTGGGACGGGGCTTTCTATTGCATCAATCGCCGCTTACAGATCGGTGATTTCCTTATGGCGTGGCACCAGCGTTTTCATCACGCTCCAGGCCACCAGATAGGCCAGCGAACAGATGGCGAACATGATCATGTAGCCGGTGTGAATATCGTTGATCGATTTGTAGTAGTCGAACACGTAACCACCCACCTTCGTCATCACGACACCGCCCAAACCACCCGCCATGCCGCCAATGCCGACCACGGAAGCGATGGTTTTTTGCGGGAACATGTCGGACACGGTCGTGAAGATGTTGCACGACCACGCCTGGTGAGCCGACGCGCCAACACCGATCAGCAGCACCGGCACCCAGAAGCTGATGTAACCGAATGGCTGCGCCAGCAGCACCACCAACGGGAACAGCGCGATTACCAGCATGGCTTTCATGCGGCCGTCATACGGCTTGTCGCCGCGCGCCATGAAGTAGCTCGGGAACCAGCCCCCGCCGATGCTGCCGACCATGGTCATGCTGTACAACACGGCCAGCGGCAACACGATGTCCGCGCCCTTCATGCCGTATTGCGCCGACAGATAGGTCGGCAGCCAGAACAGGAAGAACCACCACACGCCGTCGGTCATGAACTTGCCGAAAGCAAAGGCCCAAGTCTGACGGTAGGTCAGCAACTTGAACCACGATACTTTTTTGGCCGCGACACCCTTCACTTCAGGCGTAGCCACTTGCACCCCTTCATCGCTGCGGATGTAAGCCAGTTCCTCAGCCGACAGACGCTTTTGCTGATCTGGCTTCTCGTAAAGTGCGATCCAGACAGCGACCCAGACGAAGCCCAACATACCGATCACGATAAACGCGGCTTCCCAGCCCCAAATGCCGGCAATCAGCGGCACGCAAATCGGTGCCAGGACTGCGCCCACGTTGGCGCCGGAGTTGAAGATGCCGGTGGCGAAAGAACGTTCCTTCTTCGGGAAGTATTCGGCGGTGGCCTTGATCGCAATCGGGAAGTTACCCGCTTCACCAATCGCCAGCACAGCGCGCGACAGCATGAAACCCGCAATCGAAACCGGAATGACCGCCAGGCCGAGTGCACTGCTCAGCGCACCGATGCCCTCACCCATTGGCACCGCAAAGGCGTGCATGACCGCGCCCGTGGACCAGATACCAATCGCGAACATATAAGCTTTCTTGGTGCCGATCTTGTCGACGAAGCGGCCGGCAAACAGCATGGAAATCGCGTACACGAACTGGAAAACCGCGGCAATGTTGGCGTAATCAGTGTTACTCCAACCAAACTGCGTCGACAGTTGCGGCGCCAACAGACTCAGTACCTGACGGTCCAGGTAATTGACGGTGGTGGCGAAAAACAACAGTGCACAGATCGTCCAGCGATATTTGCCGACCGTTTGGCCGACGCGTTGCGCATTGATGGGCTCGTTCAGATTCATGGCATCACTTTATTATTGGATTATGGTGATGATCTCTCGGTTTCAAGCGAGATCAAGTGTGTCGTAAAGCATCGCCAAAACGCGAGGAATCCGCGTCTAGGCGGGTCAGGTTCAGCCGTCACTTTCGATTAACTCGAATGCTGTACCCCGCCGCCGGTGCATCTTTTTACGGCTGGAGGTAGACGTGTCGCGAGTGCTGGCAGGGGTTTGACGGGGCAGTCGCCTGCAACACAGCCGATTGCGCGGGCGCGCAAGCAGACAGGATCGGGCCAGAAGAAGCGACGTAGAGGGGGCTGAGTACGCTAGATGAATTCATGATGAGGGCCGACACGCTTTTTTATTTTTAGGATGAACAGTCGATGTCTCGTCTGTCGTCGTACAACTGCGCCTTTTATAGCGAGATTGAGGTTGGGCTGTCAATCTGAAAGATGGCCGTTGGTCTGGGTGACGGGGTTGCGAGAAAATTTGCGGATGACTACAGACGGCGCTAGCTGCAGGAGTGTTGGCGTTTTGGCGTTACGGGCGTTGATGGCAGGTTGTGGGGAATTCGAAACCAAACTCCGTTGTACGACGACCAACATCCCCGCACAGACGGCGGAATGGCGACTCTTCAATCCGTTTTGAGTACCCAGGAAGGAGCTTTGCCAAAGTCAGCACCTTTCACCATGACGCTTTGACTTTGCGACATTGCTGAAATGTATAAAGCCCCGCCCCTTAAAAGGGAGCGGGGCTTTTTACTGCTCACCACGCTGGAACAACGCCCTCGCCTACCCTTGTAGATCTACTTGATCCAACATCAGGTTTACCGACAGCCCTGCCCGGGAACGCGCTACACAGATCAGCTGTTGGTGCGATCGGTTGCCTTGGCTTTGCTTTGAGCTACAGCGGCTTCAGCCTTCTGTTTCTGCGCAACCTGGAAGGCTTCCATCGACACTTTCCGGGCCGACTCCATGCGTGTGAAGGTTCGGTCACCGCCACCTGTGGCCATCGCCAGGGAAGAAGCGGTCAAAGCGGCGACTACGAAGAGAGCTTTCATAGATTTCATTTGGGTATCCTCACGTGAGATTTTATTAACGGTTAACAACGGAATTCATTTGTTAAAGCTGAACTTGCTTATTCAACCGGGCTTCACCATCCAGCCAGGGCGGTGCTTCTGGCGCCCCAGGCGCCTTGCTCCATGCGCTCTTGAGCGTCTCTGTTTTTTGCCCAGGCAGTGAGCAGCACCATCATTCCAAATCCACCGACGATGAGAACCGGATAGGCTGCCAGCAACTCCACCAGCGAGTACTTCCAGGCCAGCGGACGACCAACACCCAGCATGGCGGCATAGAACCACGACACGCCAGAGAGGGCGCCGGAGAACAGCGCCAGCATCCGCAGGCTAAAGGAGAGTTTCAGCAACGAACCGGCTTTTTTCAGGGCCGGCAATACAGCGCTATGCAAGAGGAAACCGTTAAAGGTCAACAGCACAACTATCCCGATCTTGGCTTGCAATTTTGGATTGAGGAAATATTCCATTCCCTTGCCGGCATAATCTATCCCGACAATACCAATGCCCGTAATCCACAGAGCGACAAGTGCAAGCACTACGGTTTTTTGAAGACTTTCCATATGCGCGTCATCATGGTGACCCGACACATCCCCTTTCAGGAGTTGCTTGACCATTGCAATGTCACTGGTCAACACCAGCCCGATTGCCACGCAGCAAGCGATAAGATGGAAATACACAACACCCAAACGCACATATTCCACGGTGGACGAAGAAAGCATACTAAGTTCCATGGTGACCTCTTGACTTCAATAGTGAATCAACATAACTCACGACACGACTTAATTAGAGTTTGCCGTTGCTGATTGCAATTAGGATCCAATAATCATTATCAAATACTCTTGCAGTATTACGCTGCCAAGATAATAGCGATTTTTGCGAATGAACTTTTAATCATTCGATCATGTCCATTTTCAGGTAACAAAAACTTCATTCGTACTTAATACATATGAGGTTTAACTTGCGCTTCTGGGGGGACAGGCGAGGCCCAGAATCCTGTCGGTGAGCGGATCAGGTCACGCTGGTGGGGTTGGCCGGGCTTCCGCCCCATTCGAGGAAACGAAGTTTGTGAACCTCGCCTTGGCTGTCCAGGTAAACCAGGGTCACTGGTACTACGCCAGTCTTATCGGATGTATCGGTGCGCCGCAGTACTTGCTTCACATCGATTTCCATTCCGTAGTGGTAATCGACGGCTGACACATGCGCGCCGGGCTCTTGCAAGCCGTTCTGGTCAAAGACACTTGGTGCGAGACTCGAAATCACGGCACTGACTACTGTGGCCATGTTCATTAGGCTGTACCTCTGCTGAAGTTCACTTGACGAGGACCTAATGTGACACGTGAAGAAAATGAAGTTCACTTTCCCGCGACGAACGCGCCTGCCTGAAAAGCATGTAGTGGCTGCAAACTCCCAGCAATTCACCGCGCTTGACGCCTCTCGACCATTCGTCCTTTAACCCCCGTATTTGTTGGTCAAAGTCCGTTTTTGAGGGAGGTCATAACATGTCATGACGGATTTTTACGCAAGGTGAATCAGTACTTTCAATTCAGCCGGCTGAATCCGGGCGATGGCGAATTCAAGCTTTCGAGACCGACCGCATCAACTCAAGGCAGCCAGTGACAAATGGCTGAAATCGGCCTGTTTACTTAATAAAACTGCTATGACGAACCACCGTCTTGCGGTGTGCCAGACTGCTAATTCTTCCATCGGCATTCAGCCGGTGAAATTCCAACTTGTCATGTCGAAGGTATCGCTTTGGCGTGTTTGGGCAAGCCGCTGGAAATCAGCGCGGCCAGCATGACAAAGGCCGTAGAAACCCACAGGCAAGCTTCCAGCCCGTAGTCTTGGTAAATCCAGCCAGACAGTACGGTACCGAGCAGCCGCCCCAATGCGTTGGACATGTAATAGAAACCCACATCCAGCGATACCCCGTCCTCTTTTGCATAGGAGATGATCAAGTAGCTGTGTAAGGAGGAGTTCACCGCAAACAGCGCACCGAAGATCATCAATCCACCCAGGAGCACAACCTGGGGTGACCCACCCGCCGAGAGGCCGAGGGCGATAGTGGCCGGGAAGCCGGCCAGCGAAGCCGCCCAAATGAAGGCCGCTCGCCCATCCGGGACATGGCCACGCGTCTTCCCGGTGATGTTCGGGGCGAGAGACTGAACGATGCCGTAGCCGATGATCCAGGCTGCCAGAAATCCACCCACCCGCCAAAAGTCCCAGCCCAGTACTTCACTCAGGTACACCGGCAAGGCGACGACAAACCACACATCGCGAGCACCAAAAAGAAACAGCCGCGCCGCCGAGAGGATGTTGATCGCTCGGCTCTTGGAGAGCATTTCGCGGAACTTCGGCTTGGCCTTGGCTCTGCCCAGATCCTTTTGCAGCAAGAACAGGCTCGCGATCCAGATCAGCGCCAATACCGTTGCCATCAGCAGCACCGCCCCTCTGAACGTCAGCCATGCCAGCAAGGCACCGCCCAGGAAGAAGCCCACACCCTTGAGGGCGTTTTTTGAGCCGGTGAGGACGGCTATCCACTGATAAAGCGTGCCCTGCTGCTGGTCGGGCACCAAAAGTTTGATCGAACTCTTGGCACTCATCTTATTGAGGTCCTTGGCGATACCGGACAATGCTTGAGCGCCCATCACCCAAGGAATGGTCAGTAGAGCGACTGGTACTGTGAGCATCAGCAAGGCGGCGACCTGGAGGCCAAGACCGATATTCATCGTGCGATTCAAGCCCAGGCGAGCGCCCAGGTAGCCGCCCACCAGGTTGGTGATGACGCCGAAGATTTCGTAGAACAGGAACAGCGCGGCAATGTGCAGCGGCGAGTAGCCCAATGTGTGGAAATGCAATACCACCAACATGCGCAGTGCGCCATCGGTGAGGGTGAAGGCCCAGTAGTTGCCGGTGACCAGCAGGTACTGCCGAACTTCCGGGGAAAGGGCTGACGACGCCTTCATGACCACCGCTGTTAACCGGCCAAGCCGGCCAGTTTGGCCAGTTCGACAACGCGGTTGGCGTAACCCCACTCGTTGTCGTACCAGGCGTAGATCTTCACCTGGGTGCCGTTCACCACCATGGTCGAAAGCGCATCGATGATCGAGGAGCGCGGATCGGTGCGGTAGTCGATCGAAACCAGTGGACGCTCCTCATAACCGAGGATGTCTTTGAGCGGGCCAGCAGCCGCAGATTTGAGCAACTCATTGACCTCATCCACCGAAGTCGCACGCTCCACCTCGAACACGCAGTCGGTAAGAGAGGCATTGGCCAGTGGTACGCGCACGGCATGGCCGTTCAGGCGGCCACGCAACTCCGGGAAAATTTCCGCAATGGCTGTCGCCGAGCCTGTACTGGTCGGGATGAGGCTCATGCCCGAAGCACGGGCGCGACGCAGGTCCTTGTGCGGCTGATCGAGGATGCTTTGCGTATTGGTCAGGTCGTGGATCGTGGTGATCGAACCATGGCGAATACCGAGGTTTTCGTGGATCACTTTGACCACCGGAGCCAGGCAATTGGTGGTGCAGGATGCGGCGGTAACAATACGGTGCCGAGCCGGATCGAACAGGTGCTGATTGACGCCCATGACGATGTTCAGCGCGCCCTGTTCCTTCACCGGTGCGCAGACCACCACGCGCTTCACACCTTGTTCCAGATACGCCTGAAGCACGCCAACGGACTTCATTTTGCCACTGGCTTCGATGACTAAATCGCAGCCGGACCAGTCAGTGTCGGCGATGGATTGGTTGGCCGTCACCCGAATGCGTCGACCGTCAATGACCACGCAATCGCTATCGGCGCTGGCTTCGTTGTGCCAACGGCCGTGCACGGAATCGAAATTGATCAGGTGCGCATGGGTGGTAGCGTCGCCAGCAGGGTCATTGATTTGCACGAATTCAAACTCGGGCCAGTGCCAAGCGGCGCGCAATGCAAGACGACCGATTCGACCGAAACCGTTGATACCTACTTTGATGCTCATGATGTTGTTCTCTTTCGTGTGCTGACTTCGGAGGGGCAGTAGATGGTTTGATTGAATTAACAGCTATCTCAGCAACATGCTGCCTGGCGCTCGGGACGCTCACCCATCTGATCAAGGCGTTTTTCGTCCTGGCTCAGCCAGTGGCGGTTGGCCTCAAGCGTGACCTGGATTACGTCGATGACCCACTGTGGAAGCTCAACGTTCAGTCGGTAGTAAATCCATTGCCCTTGACGGCGAGTTTCGAGCAGTCCGCAGGTACGCAACTGAGCCAGGTGGCGTGAAATCTTGGGTTGACTGTCACCGAGTGCGCAGATCAGTTCGCATACGCAGAGTTCACCTTGTGCGCAGAGCAGTAACATGACCCTTGCGCGGGTTTCATCACCCAGGCATTTGAAGACAGTGGCAGGCAGGAGGTTCATCGGAGCGGCTCATATATATGAACATACGAATATACGGATATTTATGAATTTAGAAAGACCTGACATTGGCATGCCAGTGAAATATTCAATGCTTAATGAACGCCTTCAGTGCCTGCTTCTAGCCTATCGTTGCCTGTTTTTGGGGCCGCGATCGATCCGCAGCGGGTGTTTTGGCAAGCAAACCCAGCTTTTCGCCTATGCCGTCACATCCCCCAATACAATCGGGATGGATTTGATTACCAGCAGCAGAGAAAGCCAGGGGCAGAGCGCCCTGGCTTTCTCGCTTCACACGCCTACTGGCCCGGTACCTTCTTGTTCATCGCCTTGACTTGATCCAGGACCTGCACGAGGTTGTAGGACTCCGGCGATTGCAGGGGCGGGAACTCGGCAAAGGACTCAAGTTCCTGTAGCCATAATTGCTGGCCAACCGGCAACAGGTTCCAGTCGTAGAGATAGGCCGTGCTGGGTGCCGCCAATGCACCGCCGATAGACAGCACCGACTTCTGCTCTTCGCCTACGGCCTGTTCGAACGGATCCCTGCGGATATTTTGCACCTGCGCCCAGCCATACTGCTGTGGGCCTGCCAGTGCTGAAGCGCCGGATGACCCTTCCATGGTGAAGTAAATCTTCCAGTTCTTGTAGCGTACGGCCGACGGTGTAGCCCCGGTGTAGTACAAGAATGTATCGCGCGCGGACTTGTTCGATTTGCCTGTCAGATAGTCCAGTTGATTGACGCCCTGCAGCTTGGTTTTGACGATGCCCGGGTATTTGCCGGCCATGATCTGCGCGTTGAGTTCGTTGCCTTTCGGGCCGCCCGCGATTTCAACCAGTGTCGGCATCCAGTCGTAGGAGGCAACGATGTCGTCATACACCGTACCGGGCTTGATTTGACCGGGCCAACGGATCAGCGCCGGTACACGCATGCCGCCTTCCCAGGTCGTCAGCTTGCCGGCCTTGAAGGGCGTCATGCCACCATCGGGGAATGTCTGGCTTTCTGCACCGTTGTCTGTGGTGAACACCACGATGGTGTTGTCCAGCTGCCCCATACTCTCGAGCTTTTTCAGCACCAGGCCGATATTGTCGTCCATCTGCTTCATGCCGACTTCCTGGATACCCCAGTCGTTACCACCTCGTTCGCCCAGCATGGCCTCATACTTGGGCGAGAACACGGTGGTTATATGCATGCGCGCCGGGTTGTACCAGACAAAAAAGGGCTTGTCGGTCGTCTTTGGGTCGTTGCGGTCGAGGAAGTCGATCACCTTGGCTGAAATTTCTTCATCCACCGTTTTCGAGCGTTCCAGGGTGAGCGGCCCCTCATCCTTGCACGTCTGGTTCTTTGACGAACCATCCTTGGATGCACAGGCCAAAACAGGCCGCGGTGGCGTCAGGCAAACGGTGGTCTTGGGATCGACGGCACCCGGCACTGCCGGCACCCCTGGAATGAGCGCCGTTTGGCACGGTGGGGCAAAGCCCTGTTCGGTAGGGCTTTTGTTGATGTCCGGAAAGCTGACCTGCTGCATGGCATCCAAGTGATAGAGGTAGCCCCAGAACTCCTGGAAGCCGTGTGCTGTAGGCAGTGCGTCGGGGTGATCCCCCAGGTGATTCTTGCCGAACTCACCAGTGGTGTAGCCCTGGTCCAGCAGGAACTTGGCGAGTGCCGGTGTGCCTGGTCGCAGATAAGAGGGGCTGCCAGGCAATTGCGGCGGAATCATGCCGGTGCGCAAGGGGGTCATGCCGGTGAAAAAAGCGTTGCGGCCAGCCGTGCAACTTTGCTCGGCATAGTAAGTCATGAACTTGGCGCCTTCATTGGCGATTCGGTCCAGATTGGGTGTCGTATCAAAACCCAGTCCGTTCTGATAAGCCCCGACCTGCATCCAGCCGATGTCATCTCCCATGATGAACAGAATATTGGGCTTTTTGTCGGCCGCTTGGGTGAGCGTTGGTGAAAACGCTCCCAACATCATGCCGCTGGTGGCCAACCCCACCAGCACCATCTGTTTAAGTCTCATAGCGTGTTCCTCTATCTGTTGATATAGGCGTACAGCTACTTCTGACTACCGCTGCACCTCCCTCGAAAATCGAGAATGGGTAATGATGATGACCCTCCAGCCTTGCGGTGCGGCAAACGTCAGTTCGTGGATGGATGAGTCTAGACGATGGGGTGAATACAGGGATCAGCGCACTTATTTGGCGAAGGCAAATACGACGCTCCGTGCTGCCCTACTTTGTCGCCCTGACAAATGAGACCCGCGCCGATGGCCGAGAAAAAATGACAAGGTTCGGGAAAGAAGGTTTACAAAAATGCGAACGAGTTGAATCTATCCCTCGCAGAAAATCACTCCCTACAAAAAAGCCCACTGACCGTCACCGGTTCAGTGGGCTTTCCAATTCAGCTTCTACTTACAAAGCCATATCACTCGCAGCATTAGCCTTCGGAGCCTTCCCGGCATCAGCCGGAGCAACAACTGGAGCCGTCAACTGCGGAATCACCGGCGGCGGAGTCAACTCCAACACCTTGGCAGTGTAAGCCCACTCCTGCGCAACCTTCTCAGGACTGCCGTTCAACTGAGTGCCATAGCTCGGCACGATCTGGTGCAGCTTCTCCTGCCAGGCCGGCGAAGCCACCTTATCCTTGAACACTTTCTGCAGCACGGTCAGCATGATCGGTGCAGCAGTCGATGCACCCGGCGATGCGCCCAGCAGGCCGGCAATCGAGCCGTCAGCCGACGAAACAATCTCGGTACCCAACTTCAACACGCCACCAGCCGCTTCATCGCGCTTGATGATTTGCACGCGTTGGCCGGCTTGCCACAGGCGCCAGTCTTCGGCTTTGGCGTTCGGGAAGTATTCTTTCAAGGCGTTCATGCGGTCTTCGTCAGACAGCATCAGTTGGCCGGCGAGGTACTCGACCAGCGGGTATT
The DNA here is from genome assembly GCF_003148705.1 of Pseudomonas sp. OV226. Lineage (NCBI taxonomy): Bacteria > Pseudomonadati > Pseudomonadota > Gammaproteobacteria > Pseudomonadales > Pseudomonadaceae > Pseudomonas > Pseudomonas sp. OV226. The sequence goes on from NZ_QGGS01000012.1 coordinate 25,945, forward strand.
CCTTGATACCGACCTTGGTCATCGGCCACACGTTGTGCGTGGTGGTGGTGGTCAGCAGGTCCATGTACGAACCTTCCTTCAGGAACTTGGTGCTGAAGGTCGCGAATGGGCCAAACAGGATGACGCGCTTGCCGTCCAGGACACGGGTGTCCAGGTGCGGAACCGACATTGGCGGTGCGCCGACGGAGGCTTTGCCGTAGGCCTTGGCCAGGTGTTGTTCGGCGATGGTCGGGTTTTCGGTCACGAGGAACGAGCCGCCTACCGGGAAGCCTGCGTATTCCTGGGCTTCAGGAATGCCGGACTTCTGCAGCAGGTGCAGTGCACCGCCGCCGGCGCCGATGAACACGAACTTGGCGTCGGTTTCGGTTTTGCTGCCGTCTTTCAGGTTCTTGTAGCTGACGCGCCAGGTGCCGTCTGCGTTCTTGGTGATGTCTTGCACTTCGCTAGACAACTTCAAGTCGAACTTTGGCGTGGTTTGCAGGTGCGCGACGAACTGGCGGGTGATCTCGCCGAAGTTCACGTCGGTGCCGATCGGCGACCAGGTGGCCGCGATTTTCTGGTTCGGGTCGCGCCCTTCCATCATCAGCGGAACCCACTTCTTGATCACAGCCGGGTCTTCGGAATACTGCATGCCGGCGAACAACGGGCTCGCTTGCAGGGCTTCGTAGCGCTTCTTCAGGAACTTGATGTTGTCATCGCCCCACACAAAGCTCATGTGCGGTGTGGAATTGATGAACGAACGCGGGTTTTTCAACACGCCTTGCTGAACCTGCCAGGACCAGAACTGACGGGAGATCTGGAACGCTTCGTTGATTTCAACGGCTTTCGGGATCTGTACGTTGCCTTTGTCGTCTTCCGGGGTGTAGTTCAACTCGGCCAGGGCGGAGTGACCGGTACCGGCGTTGTTCCAGCCGTTGGAGCTTTCCAGGGCGACGCCGTCGAGGCGCTCGATCATTTCCATCGAGGTGCCAGGTTCCAGCTCATTGAGCCAGACACCCAGCGTTGCGCTCATGATGCCGCCGCCAATCAGCAACACATCGACTTTCTTTGCCTCTTCCGCGTGGACGGAAGTCATCCCCATCGACAAAGCCAGCCCCAGCAGGGCCGTGTTCACTTTTTTAAACATCTGTAGCACCTATGATAAAACGCCATCCGCCCTTCCCTCCTCACGACCAAACCCCGGGCTCACGGCATTCAGGCAGGATGTCGTGGGTGTTTGTTCATAAGGATGGGAGGGGTGGGCACACAAGGCCGACTGACTGCATCGACCTCAGTTATATGTCCCTACTGAACTGACTTTTTATCATTATTGGCTTCAGCTACTTGAGCGACATTGATCCTGTTTGCGCGTCTCCGGGACGGGCAAACTGATTAGGTCAAACCAAGTTGGCGCGCAGAATATCACGGTCGGGCGACCGTGCGCTCCGGAAAGGACTCACGGGTCTAGTCCAGACGAGGCTCGTTCGCAGCGTTCTGGCCCAAACGATTCAGCACAAACACCTTGGCGTTGCGGATCATCTGGTCCAAATGCCGGTCACGCTGCTTCTCGGCGTCGATCATTGCGCGCTTGCCATGTTTCTGCAGCAAGTAGGCATGGATCTGTCGAACCTCCAGCGAACTGTAGATCGACGCCACATCCAGCAGCCCCATCAAGCCTTCGCTACTGTGGTCGCGAGTGTTCATCAGCACGTGGGTGCTGCGCACACCCAGCACCTGAAACCCCATCGATTCGAACCATGGCACCTTGGCGACGGCGCAGGTCAATTCGGCGTGCGGGTAGCGGCGGGTCATGTCTTGCAGCATGGCGCGCGCGACACCTCGGCGACGATGGCCGGCGTCGACCGCCATGTAGGCCACGCCACACGCATCGGGGTCGTCTTTGATCGGCAGGTACAACAGAAAACCGATGACTTTCGACGGGTCTTCATCGTCGGTGGCGACGATCAACTCGACAGCAATGCCCTTGGAGCCGTCGAGTGCTTCCAGGTACAGGTGCACTTCGAAGCCGACCGTGTATTGGTACACGTTGTACAACGGGTTGCTCGGCCCGATGCCGACCATGCTGATGTCGGTCAGGTTATCGACGACCATCTGCAGGATCTGGCTGTTGATAGGCTCCGGGCACGGGGCGTCGAAATGGGTGAGTTGGGGCATTGAAATTCTGACTCCGGGAAAAGGCTTACTGGGCATCGGCCAGGCTATTGTCACAGATTGATCGCCACGCTGCTTCGGCCAGCAGTTCCCGGTAAGCCTTCGGACTGCCCTTCACCCGCCCCGACAACCACGCGCGGCAGTAACTGTCGGACTGGCCAATGATCAGCGATAGCAGCAGTTCAGCCGGAACCGCTCGCAACTCATCGCGCCGGCCGGGTTCCGCCAGCCATTCTCCGAGCTTTTGGTTGCGCGCTTTGTTGCGGGCCACGAGCTCGTCTTTGAACGGCCCTTTGGTCACGGCAAATCGCGCGTGGTACTGGAACCGCGCCCATTCCGGCTGGCTGTCGACCCAATCGACGAAGCTGTGCACCAGCGCGTGTACGCCTTCTTGGGTGGTCTTTGCTTCACTCAAATAGCGGTCGCGAAGCTGGGCCTGATCGTCCAGCGCGGCGAAAAACAGCGCCGCCACCAAACCTTCCTTGTTGCCGAAATGATGGTAGATCGCGCCCACGCTGGTGTCGCACTCGGCGCGGATCATCTCGATGGTCGTGGCTTCGAGCCCTTGTTCATTGAACAGGGCCAGGGCCTTTCTGAAGATATCGCGTTTGAGTTCGGCCCTTCTGCCGGGGTAGCAGCGCTCGAGTAAATCTGAGGTTTCCATACGGGACACAGGCCAAAAAAAGTCCATGACAAGGCAGACGACTGCCGATGAACAAGCCGCGCTAGGTTGACAGATTTCACGGCAACAGAATACTGTTCCGTCACAGAACATTATTCTGTTACGGAACAATATTCTGTAAAACCAACCCAGCAGTGAGGCTTCAACATGAGTCAGTTTCTCAGCATGTTCAACAGCGCAGGCCCGCAAGCGTTCAGCCAAATGGCCTGTCAGGTGGCGCCCTACTTCAGCACCATCAACCCGCTGGTCTCGGAGTTGCGTCCAGATCACGCCACGGTCCAGGTGCCCTTCAGCCGGGAGATCACCAACCACCTTGGTACGGTCCATGCTATTGCGATGTGCAACGCCGCCGAGCTGGCTGCCGGAATGATGACCGACGTGTCCATCCCTGCAGGCGCGCGCTGGATTCCAAAAGGCATGAGCGTGGAGTACCTCGCCAAGGCCAAAAGCGACGTGACCGCAGTGGCCAACGGTGAAGAGGTCGACTGGCAGACTGAAGGCGACAAGATTGTCCCGGTGGACATTCATGACGCTGAAGGCAAAAAAGTGTTCACGGCGCGGATCACCATGAATGTGAAGCTTTCCTGAACCCCGATCCGTAGCAGCTGGCGCAGCCTGCGTCAGCTGCTACAGGTTGTCGCGTAAAGACAACCCCATTCCCCGACAATGAGGACTTACACCCGGCCCCCCCCACTTTCCCCAAAGTGGCCCCACGTTTACATTTTTTTCACAACTCAATGATTCATCTTGGTTTCTCAGGTGTACCTGGTGATGGCGCAACTTATGCATTGGCCAAAATGCAAGTGCCACCACTTAGGCATGCCCCCCGAGAACCATCATGAAAAACTCATTTCCTGTGAACAAGTCGCCCGGCTTCTTCGGGGCGCAGGGCATTACCTCAATGGTGTTGATGACGTTCAGCCTGACCGCCGTCAACGCCGCCCCACTGGATGATTACGGGCCACCGCCACCGACGGACCCCTCGGCGTACACTAACCAGCCAGCCGATCCGGCAGCGGCGCTGGAAGCATTGAAGACCATGCCTCCGGCCAATCAGGGCTCAATTGCGTTGCCCAATGGCGTGTATGGCGACAAAGCCACAACCCGGACCGATAACGTATTGCCGCCCGCCTTGCAGACTTCTTTCAACTACCCCACCAATGGCAAACCCAGCCCATTGTTCGGCGCCCAACCGTACACCCAGCAGTTATTGCTGTTCGAAGAATTCGGCCCGGAAACACTCGACCCGACCACCCCGCCCTATACGTTGACGTTCCCCGTCCCCCTTGCCGGCCCGGCACCCGCGCAAGACCCGAACAGTATCGCGCGCAGCGGCCCATCGCTTACCGGGCTGGACAATTTCATGCGGCAGCCGGGGCTGACGCCGTACCCCACGCAGTTTTCCAATGTGCTGGATCGCAACCCGTGGAAGGCGCAGATAGAAGCTTTCCTCAACCGCCATCCGGTGGGCTCGCCCGCCGAAGGACGACCACCGGGAAAAGGCTGGTCGCATCAGCGCTGGAACGAATTTTATCCTCAGGTCCAGTTCAAGACCGTGCAGGTGGGTGCACGTCTCAATAAAGGCCTGCGTGACAGCAAACAATTGCACCACTATGCGGAAGGAGAGTTCGGACCCGGCGGGCTCTACTACCAGACCTCGGACATCCCGACCACGATAGGCACCACCAAAGGCATCGACCCACGCTTCCACCCCAAAATGCCGGTGCAAAATCACAAATCGTTGTGGACCTTCGATGGCACCTTTCCGCCTAAATTGCTCATGGTGCGTTACGGCCAGCCTGTGCTGATGCGGCACTACAACGCCCTGCCGATCGACCCGTCAGCCAACGCCGGTTTTGGCCTGCACACCCTCAGTTCCCATGAACACAACGGGCACTCCCCGGCTGAAAGCGATGGCTATGCCAACGCGTTTTTCTTTCCGGGGCAGTACTACGATTATCGCTGGCCGATCCAGTTGGCCGGTTACGACACCATCAACACCACCGCACAAGACCCTCGTGCCGCATTCCCCTGCGCACCGGGCGAGAAGTTGTACGTCAATGACACCAGCCCCGGCCTGAAAACCTGCGACAACGGCACGATCAAGATTCGCGGCGACTGGCGCGAGACCATGAGTACCCACTGGTTTCATGACCACATGCTCGATTTCACCGCGCAGAATGTCTACAAGGGCAATGCGTCGATGATGAACTACTACAGCGCTATCGATCGCGGCAACGAAGCGATCGAGGACGGCGTCAACCTGCGCTTCCCCAGCGGTTCGGGATTGCCATGGGGCAACCGCGACTACGATGTGAACCTGGTGGTCGCCGACAAGGCCTGGGATGCCAATGGCCAGTTGTGGTTCAACCCGTTCAACACCGATGGTTTCCTGGGCGACCAGATCCTCGTCAACTGGCAGTATCAACCGAGCCTGAAAGTCCGCGCGCGCGCCTATCGGTTCCGCATTCTCAACGGCTCGGTGTCGCGCTACCTCAAGATGGCCCTGGTGCGCGAAATTGCCGGCAATGGCGGTGAGTTTCCCGGGCCTGCCGGCTCGGGTGTTTCTTACGCCCGGGTGCCATTCCACATGATAGGCAACGACGGCAACATCATGGAGCACGCCGTACCGTTCGACGGCAGCATGGACCTGGACGGTGACGGTAATACGCAGGACAACAACGCAATTTTGCCAACCCAAGGCATTGCCGAACGCTTCGACATCATCGTCAACTTCGCGAAAAACGGGATCTCGGTGGGTGACAAGCTGTACTTCGTCAACGTGATGCCACACCAGACCGGCAAGGGCCCGATAAAGGAAGAACTGTCACTGGCAGACGTGTTGTCCGGGACGTACAAGGCGGTGATCAAACAAACCAGCACAGGCCCGAAATGGGACGAGGGTGACCCCGCTGTCGGCAAGTTCATGCAAATGGTTGTCCAGCCTTACAGCGGGCACGACCAGAGCATGGACCCGGTCGCTTACGAACCGGCGAAACCGGGCAAAGCTGCCGGCAAGAAAATGATCCCGCTGACCATCGACCGCGACAACCCCAACGACCAGCAAAAACTCACAGTGGCGCGGCATCGCGAGTTCATTTTCGGCCGCTCCGATGGCACCGACGAAGCCCCCTGGACCGTCAAGACTGACGGCGGTTTCGGTTACAGCATGGACCCTCGCCGGCTCAGTGCAGCGCCGCAATTGGCCAACGGTCCGAAAGATGCGGGGTTCTCCGGAGACGGCACCCTGGAAGTGTGGAAAATCAAAAACGGCGGCAACGGCTGGAACCACCCTGTCCACGTGCACTTCGAAGAAGGCGTGATCCTCAGCCGTGATGGCAAGGCACCGCCGGAATGGGAAAAATGGGCACGCAAGGACGTCTATCGTATTGGCGAAGGCGTCGACAGTTCCGAGGATGTCGTCATGGCGATCCACTTCCGTGAATTCGCCGGGACCTACATGGAGCACTGTCACAACACTCAACATGAAGACAACTCCATGTTGCTACGTTGGGATGTCGAGCACCCGGGTCAGTTCCAGTTGATGCCAACGCCCCTGCCTGGCTGGGACGGCGTCAACTACGTGAACTCCGTGGGCCTGCCTACCTTCCGCACTGGCGGTGACGGTAACAACAACCAAGGCGACAACAAAAAACCGATCGCCAACCCTGACAGCGCCACCAGCAGTAATGGCCTGCCGCTGACCATCAACGTGTTGGCCAATGACACCGACCCCGACGGCAATCTGCCGCTCAAAGTCGTGGGCCTGAACCAGCCGGATTCCGGTAAGGGCACAGTCAGCACCGACGGGGGGCGTGTGGTCTATACCCCTCCGGCCATCGTCCCCGCGCCATTCACCGCGACCTTTACCTATCAGGCCAGCGACGCCAAGGACGCGATGTCGGATCCGGCGACAGTCTCAGTGGCGGTCTCCGCCGCAGCGGTCAATGAGGATTTGCTGGTCTCCAGCGCCACGGTCTCCGTTCGCAGCAACAACCGCTACGCCTGGGATATTTCCGGGACCACCTCGCGCTTTGCCGGCAATAACATAACGGTGACCGCGGCCACCACTGCCGGGCCACTTAACCTGGGCACCGCCACGCTCACGAAAGTCGGCACGGGCGGACGGTGGCGGGTGACTGTGACGACCACCGGTGCCGGGCCGGCAGCAACCCCGACCATCACCGTCAAGTCAGCACTTGGCAAGACGATAACGGCGCCGATATCCGTGCGCTAAAGCGGTATCGCTTGGCACCCGGTCCGTTCATTGCGGACCGGGCGCCAGTCGATTACGGGTTCAACCAGGGACGGACACCGATAACCGGAAAATAATCCTCTCGCGCCTAAAGTTGCTTCGCGGTCCGCCGACTTCTGCTGGTGAACCTACCGACGAAGGACCGTGAGATGTTTTACCCCCGCGAAGCTGAAAAAGATCACCTGTACAACCGGGTGATCCTGCTGACCGTTGCCTGTTTAGTGGTGCTGCTCCTCGCCGGCATGGCCCGGCAAGAGGGCATGCTCTATGCCGCCATTCAGTTGGTCCCCATCGAGACCACCGGCACGGTGACGCAACTCGGCGACATCCGCATGAACCGCGACGGCAAAGTGATCCACTACCGCTACACCGATCAAGACGGCCAGGTGCACGACGATCAGTATGTCGACGAGCGCTACGCACAGAAAACCGCTTTTGAAACCGGCGGCAGCATCCCCCTGATCTATTCCCGCTGGTTGCCGGGGCAAAGCAGCATTGCCCGTGAACTGAACGGCAACCGTCCGGGATTTTACATCATGATGGGCGGGGTATTGCTGACGCTGTTGTTTTTGGGGATATCGTTCAGGACGCTGGGGCGCATTGCCCGGATGAAAGAGGAAGACCGGTTTTACTAGTCATCCCCGTCTCTACTCCGAAACCACCACCTGATTACGTCCACGCGCCTTGGCCCGATACAGCGCTTTGTCCGCGTTGTTCATCAAGCTTTGCAGATCGTTGTCGTGCATTTCCATTGCCGCGACACCGACGCTGGCCGATATGCGGTGAACGGGCCCGGACATTACCCCGCTGATCGACCGAATGAGCTGTTCGGCGATTTCAAGGGCAACCTCAATGGACGTGTCCGGCAGCAGGATCGCGAACTCCTCGCCACCCATCCTGCCGCAGACATCTGTATCGCGAAAACAGGTGCTGATCACGACGCCCATCTGTCGCAACACCTGATCGCCAACCTGATGGCCATAGGTGTCATTGATGTGCTTGAAGTGATCCATATCCAGCATCACGGCGCACAGCGGCAACCGTTTTTTCTGGCAGTCATTTAACAATAGCTGCGCCCGCTCAAAAAATGCCCGGCGATTTTTCAGCCCGGTCAATTCATCGGTTTGTGCGGCATGCGTGGAAATGTGGTGCGCCTGCTCCATTTCACGGGTTAGACGAAACGCTGTTTCCAGGGCTTCGGACAGCTTGCGGGTCGCGCTGGCGACAAATGAGGCGAACACCAGGACGGCGAACGCCATCCCGACTTGCAGTGCCGACGGTTGAAACAATAGCCACGTGGTACACGGCAGCAGCACCAGGCCAATCGACGCCAGCGTCATGTAACGGTAGGACGAGTAACACGACACTGCGCTGACCGACATGCCGACGGCAAAAAGCATGACCAACGCCTGGGCCAGCAGGTCGTTTGCCGGCATGATCGCCAAAGCGCCTGCACCCCAGATACCGGCCGACAACATCAACGTCACCCAGTAAGTCCGCTCCCAGCGTTGCGGCGTGCGCTCATTGTCCGGGCTGCGAAAATAGGTGGCAAACATCAGGATGCGCAGCAGCGACGAGATACTCAGCAGGCCAATCCACCCGAACATGATGCGGTGATCAACACGCTCCCAGCACAGTCCGCACAGCATGATCGCGGCCAGGAAACTGCCGAACACCGCAGACACGGATTGGTGGAATAGCTGTCGCAAACGATCGCTGCGCACTTGCGCCGCGATAAAAAGCTCCTGGTCGTGCCTGAATCCTGGGCCACCCATTTGATCCGCCTGATCATGATGCTGCGACAAAAACCGATTGTGGCACCCTGCCACCCCGGCAAACAATCGAATCACACGCTCAAAGTGCAGCTGGCACGTTATTGCTGCGGCGCAACCATCTTGAACCGGATATTGATGTCGTCGGAAACGACGTTATCGGCATATTCACCCTCGCCGATCTTGAAGGCGCTGCGCTTGAGCGTTAACTCGCCGACGAAAATCCCGATGGCGTTGTGTGTCGTCAGCAAGACAGGGACTTTCACCTTACGAGTAATGCCTCTGAGTGTCAGGTTGCCGATGATTGTGTATTTGTTGTCGCCGAGCGCTTTCACACCGACTGATTCAAAGGTCGCCACGGGATACGCCGCGGTATTGAACCAGGCAGGTTTTTGCAGTTCAGCGTTGGCGTCATCGCTGCCGGCATTGATGCTGTCGAGCTGGATAGTGAGCGCCGCCTTGGCCGCTGCGGGTTTGGCAGTGTCGAAATCCAGCGACGCCTTGAACTTGCCAAACGTGCCATACACCTCGGAGGCGAACTGGTTGTACGTGAAGGAGATGGTGCTGGCGGTCTGATTGACTTGGGTGTACTGGACCGCTTGGGCACAGGGCAAAAACCCAAAGATGAGCATGGCAGCCAGTACTGCAAGCCGCGGCAATCGAAACATTATGGGATTCTCCGGTCGTGGCCCCTGACTTGAGCCTGGCACCCGCACACATGGACCAGCGATAGAAGGACTAAAGCAAAGAACCACCGTTTATTCCACCTGTTGCGCAGTCTTCCGACCACCTGTCAGTTAATCCGATTCAGCGCCCGATACGCCCCTCCCAGCGGGTCTTTAATGAGGGTGGCACTCACCGTTTCGGGAAACAGACATGAAAATCGTCGTCATCGGAGGAACCGGCCTGATCGGCAGCAAGGTCTGCAAAAACCTGCAGGAACTGGGCCATGAAGCCTACGCAGCGTCACCGAGTACCGGGGTGAATGTCATCAGCGGCGAAGGGCTGACGCAGGCCCTGAAAGGCGCCGACGTGGTGGTCGACGTAGCGAACTCGCCCTCTTTCGAAGACCACGCGGCGTTGCATTTTTTTCAGACTGCCGGGCACAACCTGTTCGCGGCGGAGAAGCTCGACGGCGTCAAACATCACGTGGCCCTGTCGGTCGTCGGCACCAAACAGATGCTCAACAGTGGTTACTTCCGCGCAAAAATGGCGCAGGAAACGCTGATCAAAAAGTCGGGAATTCCCTACACCATCCTGCGGGCCACTCAATTTTTCGAATTCATCAGCGCCATCGCGTTCTCCGGTCGCGAGGACGGCGACACCATCCACTTGGCCTCGGCGGCGTTGCAGCCGGTGGCCTCGATCGACGTCGCGGCGGTACTGACAGACATTGCCTTGCAAGCACCCGGTAATCAGACCGTGGAAGTGGCCGGGCCTGAGCGGCGGCCACTGGTTGAGTTTGTTGGCGAGTATTTGCAACACATCAAGGACCCGCGCCGAACCGTCGCGGATGTCACGGTGCCTTACTTCGGTGCGCCAATCGATGACCAGTCGCTGACGCCAGGCGAGCATCCGATTCTCGGCACGACCTGGTTTAAAATCTGGCTCAACACCTGAGCATCGTCATGCTTTTTGCCAGGCCCGTTGCAACAGCCGGATGACTTCGGCGTCCGGGGTCTGGGAAAAATCCATGTACCAATGACCGATCGACATGAGCCACTCCGGGATCAGCGGGCAGATCAGCTCATCCACTTCACTGCGCAACGCCTCGACCGTCTCGGGTGGTCCCACCGGCACGGCGACCACGATACGAGCGGGCGAATGCACCCGCACTGCGTGGATCGCCGCCATCATCGAGGCGCCCGTCGCCAGGCCATCGTCGATCAGAATCACCACCTGATCCTTGAGCTGCACGGGCGGGCGGGCGCCCCGGTAAGCCTGCTCGCGCCGCAGCAGCTCCCGGGTTTCCCGTGCGACCACGGCATCGAACGTGTCCTTATCAATCGGGTGCACCCGCAATGCCTGTTCATTGAGAATCTGGATGCCGCCACTCGCGATCGCGCCCATGGCGAACTCTTCGTGGGACGGTACGCCGAGCTTGCGCACCAGCATCAGGTCGAGGCGAACGTCCAGCGCCGTGGCCACTTCATAAGCCACCGGCACACCGCCCCGGGGCAATGCGAGGACGATGACGTCCGGACGATGAGCGTAAGCGAGCAATGGCGCCACCAGACGCCGACCGGCCGCAACCCGGTCCTGCAAAACAGAGTGCGATGAGGGACTCATCTGAAAACCTCCTCAGGCGATCACGCCCGCCGGTTTCATCACGCAGTCCCCGAGAATTGTCGGCCTGACCATGGCCGACAGCAAGCGGTGCCGCTTACACCAACCGCTCGATCTTCTGATGCCGCCACACAAACCGGTAGTACGCCGTCTGCAACGCCAGCATCCCCAGGTACGCCACTGGAAACGCCATCCACACACCCTGCAAACCAAAGTGCCCGTCCAGCACATACGCTACCGGCAACTGCACCAGCACTACGCAAAAAATCGACACGGCCATCGGCACCAACACCGTACCGCTGGCGCGCATGATGCCGCCGACAATCGCCTGGAAACCAAACACCAACAGGCTCCAGAGCATGATGTGCAACAAGTGCTCGGCCATCGCCCGGGTGGAATCATCGGTCAGGAACAAGCCCAACAACCAGTGCGACAACACGTAACCCAACACCACCAAACCACCGGTCAGGCACACATTGATCAGCAGCCCCGTGCGCAAAATCGGCCCCATGCGCTCGACACGCCCTGCCCCGATCGCCTGGGCGCCGAGGATCGACGCGGTGATCGCAATCGACAGCGCCGGGAACTGCACGTAATTGACGATCTGCGTCACCGCCCCGTACGCCGCCGTCGCCTGCGAGCCGTGCTGGTTCACCAGCGCCAGAATCACCAGCTCCGACACCGACAACACCACCATCTGCAACCCGGTCGGCAGGCCAATGCGTAGCACCTTGCCAAGAATCACCAGGTCCAGCTTCATCGCCGCAAACATCTCGCGATCCGGTGCCAACGGATGCCCCTTGCGAATCAACCGCCACGCCAGCCACCCCATCGCCGACAAGTTACCCGCCAACCCGGCATACGCCGCACTCTGAATCCCCATCGGCGGCAACCCGAACCAACCGCGAATCAACGCCGGCGTCAGCGCCAACCCGATACACGTCGACACCACCAACGCAATCAGCGGCGACACCGTATCGCTGACCCCGCGCAGCAGTTGGGTGAACAGCACGTAAACCAACAGCGACGGCATGATCCACATCATCACGTGGGCATAGGCCACCGCGTCATCCAGTACATCCGCTGGCGTGCCCAACCCCTGCAAGGCGGGCCTGGCAAACACACTGCCCAACACCGCCGCCGACAGCCCGATCATGGCGCCCAGCAGCAAAGCAGTCGCAGCGATGGTTTTTACCAGATGCGGCTCACGGGCGCCCCACGCCTGACCGATGAGCACACTGGCACCCGCGCCGAGGCCAATGACCAGCGCGATGAAAAAGAAAATGATGGGAAACATGCCGGAGACCGCAGCCAGGGCCTGGGTACCGAGCATCTGGCCGATGTAGATGCTGTTGACGGTGCCCGACATGGATTGCAGGAAATTCGACAGGACCATCGGGCCAAGGAAAAGCAGGTAGGTTTTCCAGAGCGGGGTGGATTGGGTGGGGGTTTGCATTGAGTATCCGTCTCGGATGGGCGCGCGCGGGTTTGGGGGATTCTACGCCAGGGCGATTAATCAGCTATACCGCTATTCACCCCCGCAGTTTTTCAACACAGGAGCTTGGCCATGAAGCTCGCACATGCACTTACCGCCCTATTGATCGCTGCCACCCTATTCGGCTGCACCACATCATCAAAACCGGTGGTGTCCGTTTCATTGGTTGCCACGCGGCAAAACACCGGTCAGATCGGCAATGTGACGTTGGCCGACTGGGACAATAAAACCGGACTCAGTTTCTTTATCAGCGGTGTTCCCAGCGGCGGCACCCTGCCCTTGCGTCTCTATACGTTCATTTATAAAGGCAGTTGCCAACACCCTGGGGCAGTGGCCTACGCCATGAACGATCAGGTCAACACCGAACGCCAGCCCATACGCGGCTGGACGCTTTCCAGAAGCGCGCCTGTCGCCCTGTCGGTGCTGCTGGCGGGTGAGTATTCCATCGTCGTGCGAACGGCCGCGACCGATGGCAACGTAGATATCTTTTGTGGGGATATCAAACACGCTGGCGCGGCAAATCCTCCACAGTGACCGCCGATTGTTAGTCGTTTTAGCGATGAAAAAAATCACCCGACTGCTCGCGAGTTTCGATAGGCGTTTGAGTGAACTTAAATAAATGGCAGATTTTTTTTGTTTGCTACGCTTAGGGAGCGGCATCGAAGCCGAGGGTCTGTAGCCTGCAACGCAGGCGCTCACACCCAGGCATTGATCCACTCATTTCAAACCTGCCTGACCACATGGAGTTGCAATGCGCATTCCATTATTTCACGCGCTGTCAGCTGTCATTTTTTTGAGCGGATCGTTCTGCATAGCGCAGCCAGTGGATGCGGCCGTACCCGCGCCAGCGACTGCCCCCGCAGCCGCCCCGGCAAACCCGCCCAGTACGGCGCCCGCCGCGCCGCTGGCGAAAGATCCGGTGTTTACTCAGGAACAGCTGGATCAAATGCTGGCGCCCATCGCGCTTTATCCGGACCCGCTGTTGGCACAGGTGCTGATGGCCTCCACGTACCCCGGCGAAGTGGCCGAGGCGGTGACCTGGTCTAAAGCCAACCCGAAAGCCACGGGCGATGACGCGGTAAGACAAGTGGCAAACCAGCCGTGGGATCCGAGTGTTCAGGCGCTGGTCGCCTTCCCGCAGGTTCTGGTCACGCTGGGGCAGGATCCCATCTGGGTACAACGCCTGGGTGATGCGTTCCTGGCGCAGCCCGACGATGTCATGGGCGCCGTGCAACGTTTACGGCATCAGGCGCAAGCCGCAGGCAACCTGCAAAGCAACCAATATCAGAACGTGACGATTCAGAACATTCCGCCATCGGCCCCTGCCGTTGAATCAGCACCCGCCAGCAACTCGACCATCATCATTCAACCCGCGGACCCGCAGGTTGTGTACGTTCCCACCTATAACCCGACAACCACCTACGGCACCTGGCCGTATCCAGCCTCGCCGCCTGCGTACTATCCGCCTCCGCCCGCCTACTATCCCGGTCAGGCATTGATGGCCGGGCTGGCGTTTGGTACCGGTGTGGCGATCGTCGGTGCGTTGTGGGGTGAATGTGACTGGGGCAATAACGATGTCGACATCGACGTTGAGCGCTACAACAACATCAATGGCAACACTCGGATCAACGCTAATCAGAACAAGTGGCAGCATAACTCCGCTCACCGCAATGGCGTGCCTTATCGAGACAACAGGAGCCGCGAACAGTATGGCCGCCAACTGAACGGCGCCAATCAGCGTTCGGCCTATCGAGGGGACAATGCCCAGCGCGCCCAGGCGCGTGAAAACGCTCGCGGTTCAATGGACAGGGCCGGCATCGAACGCCCCGCCACCAGCAACCGTGAAGCACGTAATCAAATGCGCAAGGCCGAACCCGGTGTCTCGGCCGGCAATCGGATGCAAGCCAATGCGGACAGACCGAAAGCGGCTGACAGAGGCCAGGGCACGGCCAGAAACACCCGTGAAAATCAGCAACCGAGGAAACAGACCTCTGACGTGAAACAACGCGGACAAGGTAACGCGAAGGCGCGCCAAACCACGCAAAACCGCCCGGCCGCGACGACCGCCAACAAGGGCGCTGCCCGCAACAATGCATTTGCCGGCACGCGCTCACCGTCCCAAGTCAACGCACAAGCCAATCGTGGCCGGGCCAGCCAGGCCTCTGCCCAGCGCCCCAGTGCCTCGCGCTCCGCTGGCCACCAAGTCAGTCGACCGTCCAGTCCACCATCGCGTCAAAGAAGTGGGGGGGGCCGCCGGTGAATAACCATTCTGGAGTGAAGGCACTCATGGGTTTATTCCTTCAGGCCTTGGCGCTGACTGCCGGCCTGTCGTGGTCGTTCATGGTGATGGCGCAGCAGGAATTTCCAACACCGGAAAAGGCCGCTCAAGCGTTCGTCGAAGCACTGGGCACGAAACAAGCCGATCACAAACGGCTGGCAGAGTTGCTGGGTGAGCAATGGCGCAGTTTCATCCCTAGCCAAGGCGCGGAGCGCGAAGATGTGGACGCGTTCCTGAAGCTGTACCACGAGCAAAACACCATTGAAAAAAGCGGCGAGGACAAGGCGGTTCTGTCCGTCGGAACTAACCACTGGACACTGCCTATACCCATTGTAAAAGGCGCAAGCGGTTGGCACTTCGACACCAAGGCCGGTGGTGCCGAAATTCGTGCACGTCGAATTGGCCGCAACGAACTCGCCGCGTTGCAGTCAGTGCGGGCCTATCACGACGCCCAGATGGACTATGCATCCGTGGACCGTGACGGCGACGGCGCACTTGAGTATGCAGAGAATATTTACAGCGCCCCCGGCAAGCACGACGGACTTTATTGGCGGGACGACAATAGCGGCCAGATCAGCCCGTTGGGTCTCCAGTTCGGCAAAACCATTGCCGGTGAACCGTGGCACGGTTATCACTTCCGCATCCTTCATAGCCAGGGCCCTTCAGCACCGGGTGGCGCCTACAGCTACCTCATCGGTGACAAGATGACCCGAGGCTTTGCACTGATCGCCTGGCCGGCGAAATACAACGATACCGGCGTCATGAGTTTCATGATCAGCCATGACGGGCAGGTATTCGAGAAAGACATGGGGCCCGACAGTGAACAGCTGGCGAAGGCGATGAAGAACTTTGATCCGGATGCCAGTTGGGAAGAGGTTCCGGACAATGAAGAGTAGCCAGCATTACTGAGGCCCAATGCGAACCATCAGGAGACGGACGATGAGCAAACAACCTCAACCCCGTAGCCGCGCCAACCCGCAGCCCCGGTCCCGTCCGGTAGTGCCTGGCCTTCCTGGTAAAACCGGCAACAAGTCCGGGGGCGTGCGCGGCAACTATCCCCCCAAAAAATCGCAATGACCTCATTTTGAAGGCTGCGCTGACCAAAATCCTGCTCGGTCCCTTGCTGCTGATGCAGGGCATCTACACGCGCCGGGTAACGCCCAAGCTGCCGGAAGCCGAGGGCGAACGCCAAGGGATCACCGGCAGCGGCGATGCCTTGCGGTTGTTGATTGTCGGCGACAGCGCCGCCGCCGGGGTCGGTGCATCGACTCAGGAGGAAGCGCTCAGCGGCCAACTCGTCAGGCTATTGGCCAAAGATTACCGGGTCTGCTGGAAACTCTGGGCCAGGTCCGGTCTCGATACGCAAGCGCTGCTGGAGCTGCTTGAAGCGCATTCGCCGGAACACTTCGATGTGGTGCTGTTGTCTATTGGCGTCAACGATGTCACCAGCACGTTGGCGACAGATCAGTGGATCGCCCGGCAACAACGGTTGATGAGCCTGTTGCGTAGCCAGTACGCGGCGAAGCTGATCGTGGTGTCCCCTCTTCCACCCATGCACCTGTTTCCCGCACTGCCGCAACCGCTGCGCTGGTACCTGGGGCTGCGGGCCAGTGGATTCAACGCACACCTTGCCGACCTGGCCGGGCGAACGGAGGGATGCACACTGCTGACCACCCGGTTGGCCCCCGTGGCCGGTTCGATGGCGCGGGATGGTTTCCATCCGGGACCTGCGATATACAGTCAGTGGGCGCAGGATGCGGCGGTGGTCATTGACCAACAACGGCGCCAATCCGCGCCCCTCCATGTCGCAGAACACACAATAAAAATACAGGAGTAAAAATGTCCGAACTGAACCTGCACCCCAACGCCGCTGAGTCCTTGAAGCAATGGCACGACATGATCCGCACGAGGGACTTGAGTACCCTGCCCGGTTTGCTGGACGCAAATGCTGTGTTCCGCTCGCCGATGGCGCACACGCCTTATCCGGGCGCGGCCGTGGTCTCGATGATTCTCAACACGGTCGTCAAGGTCTTTGAGGACTTTGCCTACCACCGCGAACTGTCGACGGCGGACGGGTTGAACGTCGTTCTGGAGTTCAGCGCCAAGGTTGGCGAAAAACAGATCAAGGGCATCGACATGATCCGGTTCAACGAACAGGGGAAAATCGTTGAGTTTGAGGTGATGGTCCGGCCCCTGAGCGGTTTGCAGGCCTTGGGCGAGCAAATGGGACAGCGCCTGGGTGCTTATCTGGCGGCCAATAAAGGCTGATCGTTGGCGAGGCGTTGGGGTAATCGACAGCAAGCCCGGCCTGACACGCCGGGCTTTTTCGTGCGCAAAAAAATTCAGACCCCACTTAAAGCGGCTGCCGAACCTGTGTTACATAAGTCCTGATTGTGAATCCTGCGCCCAATGAGGTTTGCCCATGCTCCACGCCCTTCGCTTGCCGCAACTGCTGACCGCTGCCTTGCTCGGCTCACTCGCTTGCGGCGCCCAGGCCGGTACGCCATCGCCGGCACCTGCCAGCTTGTTACCGCTGCTGGAGACGATCAATGAGCGCTTGAACATTGCGGACCTCGTGGCACTGACCAAATGGGACAGTCGCAAACCGATCCAGGATACGGCCCGGGAAGCTCAGGTCATCGACAGTGCCAGGAAGACGGCCGAAAGCCAGAAACTGAACCCGCAGGACGTCGCCGACTTGATCGCCGCGCAGATCGAAGCCAACAAACTGGTGCAGTACGGCCTGCTCGCTCAATGGCGCGCGGCGGACAGGGCACCGGACACTCCTCGGCCGGACCTCGTCAATCAAATCAGGCCTCGGCTGGATGAGCTGCAAAACCGCCTGCTGCAGCAATACGCCGACTTCGTGCCCTATCGCAATGACCCCGACTGCCCGGACTGGCTGGGGATCGAGCGAGCGGGCCTGATCAAGGATCAACTGCATGGACAGGCTCTGATCCGCGCCACTGGCGAGTTGTGTGTCGTGGATCAATGACCGGGCAACCGACGATTCGAGGCAACCATTGCTTGTGTCAATAGTCACCATTAACTCAATGAAGTTCTCTTAAAAAATCCGCGGCGTAACATCGGCTCCAGACCAAACAACTACACCCCGGAGCACACAATCATGAAACGCCAAACCCTTCTCAGCATCGCTTTCTCGGTTTTCGCAGTTAACGCTTTTGCCGCTACCTCTGCTCAACCTGTCGTCGCTGAAGGCGGCTCGGATCGTCTGATTGAAAGCCGTGTGGCTGAAGGGGGTTCGGATCGTTTGATCGAGAATCGCGTCGCCGCTGATGGCTCCGACCGTTTGATCGAAAACCGCGTTGCCGCTGATGGCTCCGACCGTCTGATCGAAAACCGCGTTGCCGCTGATGGTTCCGACCGTCTGATCGAAAACCGCGTCGCTGCTGATGGTTCCGACCGTCTGATCGAAAACCGCGTTGCCGCTGATGGTTCCGACCGTCTTATCGAAAACCGCGTCGCTGCTGATGGTTCCGACCGTCTGATGCAAAACCGCGTTGCCGAAGGTGGCTCCGACCGTCTGATCGAAAGCCGCGCTGCATAAATGCGGGGTTCTACCGCGGTACTCAAAGAAAAGCCCGGCCTTATCAGCCGGGCTTTTTCGTGCACAAAACAAATCTCGCGTTCTGATCGTTCCCACGCTCTGCGTGGGAATGCAGCCCGGGGCGCTCCGCGTCCCTCCAAAGCCGAACGCGGATCGTCCGTCGAGGCATTCCCACGCAGAGCGTAGGAACGATCCAACGATCCATAAATCCAAACCGATTACTGTTTGGTGCCCGGCAGCAGTTCGAAGTCTGGGGTAAACGGCGTCATGGCGGCCATCAACTGCTGGAAGGGTTTGTGATCGCCTTCGAGGGTGGCTTTACCACTCGCAACGAGTTGAGCAAGGCTGGTTTGCCTTGCCATCACACCTTCGAGCGCAGCGCGATCAAGGGTAATTGTCAGATCAGGATGTTTGGCCTGCTGCCCCTTGATGTTAGTCAGGGTCGAATTGCTCAACTCCACCACAAACTCTTCCCCGTTGTCTGGCGTCTTGAGATTCATCACAAAGTGTTGGTCCGCGACTTTGCTGCCGTCCAGGGCGATGCCAAGGTACTCGAGCCACAACTCCGTACTCATGCCACGGATCATGTCTGGCCCGGCGGTTTTTGGTGGTACGCCCTTGGGCATGCCATTGCGTAGTTCATTCGCAGCCGCAAGGAAACTGTTGCGTACACCGGCACTTTCCTTCTGATAGCCAACCTGTTCATAGACGTCCGCCAGCAAGTCCTTGGCCTGGGTGTTTTGTGGTTCGGCATACACCAGCTTATTGAGGATTTCGTATGCTTCGCGGTATTTGCCCTGATCGAACAAGGCCTTGCCCTTGGTCATGATCTTGTCTGCGCCCCCCATCATTTCCACATAGAGCGGCGCCGAATCCTTCGGTGACAGCGGCATCAGCGTGGCCGGGTTGGCATCCCAGTAACCCAGGTAGCGGTTGATTACGGCCCGGCTGTTGTGCTCTTCCGAACCGTGATAGCTATGAGTCGCCCAGTTGTTTTTAAGGCTGTCGGGCAACGTGTAGACGTTATGAATCTCGTTGATGGTGACGCCTTCGTTGGCAGCATGCAGTACGGCGTTGTTCAGGTTGGCGTAAGCATCGCGTTGCGCGCGCATGACGTCCTGAATTCGCTCATTGCCCCAACGTGGCCAACTGTGGGCGGCAAACATGACGTCGGCCTGTTGCCCGTAGCGATACAAGGCGTTGTTGATGTTCTTCGACCACACCAGCGGATCGCGAACCAGCGCACCGCGCAACGTGTAGATGTTATGGATCGTGCCGACAATATTTTCGGCGGCCCAGAACGCTTTGAATTGCGGAAACCAGGTGTTCATTTCCGCCGGGGCTTCGGTACCGGGGGTGCTCTGGAATTCCATTTCTACACCGTCAATGGTCACGGTCTCGAAATCTTTTTCAATGTAGCGATTGGGCTCGATCAGGCCCATGTTGCCAATGGAGGCATTTTTACCAATCGCCATGTCGACATGGCCATTGGGGCTATGCGGCAACATCAAACCATACTGGAAGTAGGCGCGGCGACTCATGGCATTACCGGCGTAGACGTTTTCCGCCACGGCATGCTCCATAAAGCCTTTCGGGGCGATCAGCGGAACCTTGCCACTGCGGATATCCGCCTCATCGACGACACCGCGGATGCCGCCAAAATGATCGGCATGGGAATGGGAAATGACGACCGCTACCACCGGGCGCTTGCCGATTTTTTCGTTGATGAAATCCAGGGCGGCCTTGGCGGTTTCCTTGGACATCAGGGTGTCGAAGACGATCCAGCCGGTATCGCCCTTGATGAAGGTGATGTTGGCCAGGTCAAAGCCGCGCACCTGATAGATCTTGTCCGGCACCACTTCGTACAAACCATAGGCCATGTTCAGTTCGGCCTGACGCTGCAAGGACGGGTTGATGCTGTCGTAATCCTTGCCGTCCAGAAGGAAGTCGTAGCTGCCCATGTTCCAGGCAACATTCCCGGCTTCGGCCATGATCTTTTTATAGGACGGTGCGGCGATGAAGCCTTTTTTCGCCTCTTCAAAATCGCGCTTGTCAGAAAACGGCAGTGACTTGCGCAGACCTTTTTGCAGTTCGACCGTGTAGGTGGAAGGCGGCTTGCCTTTGTTATCGAAATGGCCGTTTTGCGTCGTGGCCGGGACAGGACTTGCGCCGTTTGCATCGGCTGCAAAAACGCTGGGGCTGAAACTGCTGCCCAGCGTGATTGCCAGTGCCAGATGAAGGGTCTTGTTGTACATGAAATGTTCCTTCGCCTAAGGGGGGTCAAAGGCATGAATGCCAATGATTGCGCGGGGTTCCGTGTGCTGGATACGAGGTCAACTTGACCCGTCGGCGTATGAATAGCATATTGATCTGATTACGAAAAATTCCATTTTGTCGATATTCGATAACATAAAGGTTATGTAATGACACCACGCCGTCTGCGCCAGTTTTTGGCATTGATCGAACATGCCCACTTTGGTCGGGCCGCCAAGGCGTTAGGGGTTTCGCAGCCGGCGCTGAGCAAAAGCATCCAGTTGCTGGAGAATGAACTCGGGGTCACGTTGTTCGACCGGCGCACGGAAGGCGTCGTGTTGACGGCGTTTGGTCAGTTGCTTCGGGAAAAGAGCCAGCGCCTGTTGATGGCGCAAGAGGATCTGGTTCGCGACATGGCCTTGCTGACAGGTGGCGATATCGGTGCGTTGAAAGTTGCGCTGGGCCCCTACCCCAGCATCAGCAGCGGGTATGCCAGCATCGCCCGATTGCATGCGCGGCATCCACACATCAAAGTCACGGCCCATGTCGCGGGCTGGCGTGACGTGGCCCTTCAGGTTGCCACCGGGGCGGTGGACCTGGGGATCGCCGAAATCAGTACGTTGCAAGGCCGGGAAGAATTCACCTGTGAACTGGTGGGTGAACATGAGGGGCGCCTGTTTTGCCGCCCCGGGCATCCGTTGCTCACGCAAAAGCGTTCGTTGAAGTTGGCGCAAACACTCGATTACCCGTGGGTGGCCTCGCGTATCCCGTTGCGGGTCGCCAGCCATTTACTGCCCGCCACATTGGGCTGCGCCGGCACTTATGACGCAGTGAATGGCGATTTTGTACCGGCCATTGAAATAGATGTGCCGATGCAAATTACGGCGTTCGTAGAGAACAGTAATGCCTTGGCCTTAGGCAACTTATCAAGCTTTGAACAGGCGTTCAGGACGGGGGAATTAGTACCCTTGCCCCTCCAGGACCTCGCACTACGCACCCATTACGGTTTCATCTACCTCAAGTCGCGCTCGCTACCTCCCGTTGTAGAGCTTTACATGAGGGAAGTGAGGGCGATGGAAGAAGAACTTCGTCAGCGTGAAAGCCTTTTAGCCAAGATATAGATGGCGTGAATTAAGGGTCGCAATTTGCGACCACCCAACAACAGAGGGGGCGATTGATAGCCGAACTTCTCCGAAAATAAGTGAATGGGAATGCAACGCCGCTTTAATGAGCTATACCCAGTATTCCCCCTGCACTTATTCCATAACTGGAGATTGACAATGAATCACTGCACCCCTCTGGCAGCGGTACTGGTCATGGCAAGTCTCTTCGGCTGCACCACTTCCTCAAATCATTCAATGAACCTTCCTCTGGCAGCCACCCACCAAAACATGGGCCAGATCGGCAACACCACATTGACCGCCGTGGGCGATAAAACCAACTTTGATTTCTACATCAGCGGCGTTCCAACCGGCACTAACTTGCCACCGCGCATCTACACATTCGTCAATAAAGGCAGCTGCAAGCAACCCGGCACAGTCGCCTATGCGATGAACGACAAGGTCAACACCGAGCACAATACAGGTACCAATGGCTGGATGTTTTACAGAAGCGCTCCGATCAAATTGCCAGACTTGCTTGCCGGCAAATACTCCGTTCTCGTGCGCACTGCGCCCGAGGATGGCAACGTCGATATTTTCTGTGGCGATGTGGCACAAGCGAAGCCATGACGCAGCCAGGGGTTTTGTGAGTCGGAAAATCGGCTCATCGGGTGATTGCCTTGCTGTCGTATTCCTGGAGGTTGTTACACGCCCTCCAAAACATCGCAATCACCACGTCCAACCCCAAAAACCGCACTAGACTCCTTTCTGCGCCTTAAGTTGTGCAGTGTCATGCAGTAAGGGGGGAAATGATTCTGCCCGCAGTACCAGGCTCATTCCTCGGTGATCAAGGCACCGAGAGTCATTGTTGTTGCGCACTACCCAATTGCCAACATCATGAAACTACGAGGATTGCTGGTATGCAAAACCTATCGGATCGCTTCAAGTTGTCTGTCGCATTCGCCGCACTTATGTCACTGAACGGACTCGCCCACGCCGCTCAAACGGAAAAAACCAACATCCTGTTTATCGTCTCCGACGACACCGGTTACGGCGACCTCGGCCCCTATGGCGGTGGTGTCGGCCGGGGCATGCCGACGCCCAGCATCGATGAGCTGGCGGCAGAAGGCGTCACCTTTTACTCCTTTTATGCGCAACCCAGTTGCACGCCTGGCCGGGCAGCCATGCAAACCGGGCGCATCCCCAACCGTAGCGGCATGACCACCGTGGCCTTCCAGGGCCAGGGCGGCGGCTTGCCTGCCGCCGAATGGACGCTGGCATCGGTGCTGAAAACCGGTGGCTACGACACCTATTTCACCGGCAAATGGCACTTGGGTGAAGCCGACTATGCCCTGCCCAATGCACAAGGCTATGACGTGATGAAATACGTCGGCCTGTATCACCTCAATGCCTACACCTACGCCGACCCTACCTGGTTCCCCGACATGGACCCGGAAACCCGCGCGATGTTTGAAAAGGTGACCAAGGGCGCGTTGTCCGGCAAGGCGGGCGAAAAACCGGTCGAAGAATTCAAGATCAACGGCCAGTACGTCGACACGCCCGTCGTGGATGGCAAACCCGGCGTGGTCGGCATTCCGTTCTTTGACAACTATGTGGAAAAAGCCGCACTGGAGTTTCTCGACACCGCGGCCAAGTCGGACAAGCCGTTTTTCATCAACATCAACTTCATGAAAGTGCACCAGCCGAACTTGCCAGCACCGGAGTTCATTCATAAGTCCATGTCCAAGTCCAAGTACGCCGACTCTGTGGTCGAGCTCGATACCCACATCGGTCGCATCATGGACAAGCTCAAGGCACTCGGCATGGATAAGAACACGCTGGTGGTTTACACCACGGACAACGGGGCCTGGCAGGATGTTTATCCGGATGCCGGCTACACCCCGTTCCGCGGGACCAAAGGTACCGTGCGTGAGGGCGGTAACCGGGTACCGGCCATTGCCGTCTGGCCAGACAAGATCAAGCCGGACACGAAAAATCACGAGATTCTCGGTGGCCTGGATTTGATGGCGACATTCGCTTCTGTTGCCGGCGTGAAGCTGCCCGAGAAAGATCGCGAGGGTCAGCCGATCATCTTCGACAGTTACGACATGACGCCAGTTCTCACCGGCAAAGGCCCCTCTCCACGCAAAGAGTGGTTCTACTTCACCGAGAACGAATTGTCCCCGGGTGCGGCCCGTGTTGGAAACTATAAGGCCGTGTTCAACCTGCGGGGCGATGATGGCGCGCAAACCGGTGGTCTGGCGGTGGACTCCAACCTGGGCTGGAAAGGCGCCGTAAAATATGTGGCCACGGTGCCGCAAGTCTTTGACTTGTGGCAAGACCCGCAAGAGCGCTATGACCTGTTCATGAACAACTTTACCGAGCGTACCTGGACGATGGTGCCGATCAGCCAGGCGATATCCAAGCTCATGCAGACCTATGTCAAATACCCGCCTCGCAAGATGCAAAGCATGACCTATGACGGACCGATCGAGTTGTCCCAGTATCAAAAATTCCAGTCGGTTCGCGAGGAATTGCAGAAAGAAGGCATTAACCTGCCAATGCCAGCCGGCAACTAGTTAGTCAGGCACGGCGGTTCATACATGGAAGGATAATCAGGGTGGCGCTTACTTTGGAAACAACAGCGTAAACGCCACCCTGAACCCCCAGCCCTCAGCGCCATCTTTCGGGCTGTCAGCCCAATAACGCGGTCCAACTTGCACGGTCATGGGTTGATGACCCACTTTGAACAACTGGGTGACCGACAGGTTGATCGGCACGGACCATTCACGGGTCTGCCAATCGTAGGTGGATTCGGTGTTGATGCCGAAGGTGGTGTAGGTGTGGGTGGTGTAGCTGAAAAACGGTTGCAGGAACGTCGCGTTGACCTTTTCCTTGTCATCGGGTGGGCTGTTTTCCAGTGACCAGATGTGATTGGCCAATATTCCGCGGGTCCAGCCATTGCTCTGTTTTAGGAGCACCACCGTAGGGCCTAACCCCCATTGCTCATTGCTCAAAAGATCATTGCTGCCGGTCGGCACCAGAATGGCCGGTCCCACCCCCCATATCCAGCCATTCGCGGTTGGTTTTTGGGGTGAGAAAAAGAAGCTCTGGGTCACATCACCGGCTCCGGATTTATCTGCCTGCCCGCCAGGCACCAGACCATGCTGATCAATGATCGGCAGGATGGTCCGCGATATCAGGTTCCACTCGTCATTGAGGCTGAATGGCAGCACCGGCTGGATGTTGGTTACGCTTTGGTAACCCTCGCCACTCGGGCCGAGTTTCTGGTTCCAGTTGTACTGAATCGGTAGGCTGTACAGCGCGGCGACGGGATTCAGTGTTTGCTTGGCCAGTTCGGCCTGACTATCGTCAGGGAAACCGGTTTGTGGCCAAACCACCACACACGCCAGAACAGGAGCCAGTTGAAAGCGTTTATTCATCAGAACCTCGTATCAGAAATCGGGAACCGACCTCTCCCCAATCAAGGTGAATGACCTGTAACCCAATTAGCTTAGTTGAGATTTTTCTGAGTGTTTTTGCGACGAGTGACGCTCGCGTTCCATCTTTATTCAGCGTGGGCACGAGCGTTACGGAGCGCTGTCAGGTCGTGCGTTGATTCACCAGCACCCGGAACGCGGCCACCCTTTGATCATCGCACGCTGATAATCCCCCTCCTCTATTGATCGAGGAGGCCACCGTCTACCAAGGAAAAACGATGCGGCTTCTGTTGCTCTGCCTGTTCAGCCTGCTGGCTGCCTGCCAATCCCATCACGTCTCGCCGCCCCCGGCGCCCATCGCCCCGCAAGGACGGGACCATGCCGACCTTGGCGCCATCCGCGAACTCGCCACCGGTCGAACGCTGACACCACAGGAACTGGTCGAACGTCTCGCCGTTGCGCCGCGTGTGCTGGTCGGCGAACAGCATGACAATCCGGATCACCACGCCCTGCAATTGTGGCTGTTGCGTGAGCTGGCGATTCAACGCCCTCAGGGCAGCCTGCTGATGGAAATGCTCAATCCCGATCAGCAAACCAGGGTCGACGCGGCGCAAACCGCCACCCGTGCCGGGCAACCACCGGCCGACGCGTTCAAGGCGCTGGCCTGGCAGGCCAATTGGGACTGGAGCGTCTACGGCGCGCTGGTCACTTACGCGCTGCGCCAACCCTATCCGCTGCTGGCGGCCAACCTGGACAGGGCGCAAATCATGCAAATCTACAAACAGCGCCCGGCACTCACGGGTACAGCGTCCACCACGAAAGCCGTGCAAGCCACCTTGCTGGCGAATATCAGAGAGTCCCATTGCGGATTGCTGCCTGAAGCGCAAATGCCCGCGATGCTCGCCGTGCAACAGCAGCGTGACCGACGCATGGCCGAACACCTGATGGCTGCACCGACACCGGCGCTGTTACTGGCCGGGGCTTTCCATGTGCGCAAGGATCTGGGCGTGCCACTGCACCTGACGGACCTCGGCGCTGGCGAAGGCAACGCGGTGCTGATCCTGGCTGAGGCGGGCAAGACGGTGACCGTCGAGCAAGCGGATTACGTGTGGTATAGCGCTGCACAACCGGAACAGGACTATTGCGCGACGTTGCGCCGTTGAAGATCGGCTAGCGTCAGGCACAAGCCTGGCAGCCTGTCGAACAGCGAGGGGCTCCGTGGACTACTCCTCAAAACGCCCGGCGGCCTCACGGTCGTGCTCATATCGCCGCGTAAGCGCAAACACCGGCAACCAGGACTCGCGCCGAACGGTCCAGCTTTCGTAGGTTGGCGTCAGTTGGTCAGGGGCATCCAGGGAACCCAGGTTGACTTCGACCTCGTCGGCGGTGCGGGCGAAAACCGACGAACCGCAGCGAGGGCAGAAAAACCTCCCGGCGTAATCGCGCGTTTCGCCCTCGATCGTCACCGCCTCCTGAGGGAATATCGCGCAGGCATTAAAAAGCGCCCCATGATGCTTGCGGCAATCGAGGCAGTGACAAAGGCCCACCCGGTATGGGCGCCCTGAAGCCACAATCCTGACGTTGCCGCACAGGCAACCACCGGTGAATCGGTCCATGTTGCACCTCCTCGTCAATCACGCGGTTGGAACGGCCCTTTAAAAATAGCAGCGATCCAGTCTGGGGTCGTTTCACGACTTTTCAGCGTTTTTCATCGAATCGATCCCACTGAATCAGGTGTTTTCACAGCACCGGCGCAGGCGTGGCGGTTTACTGCAGACCTAAGCTTCCGGCGCGTGTCCGGAGCGGTTGTCGCAGGAGAGACCATGAGTCTGGAACGTCTGAGCAAACTCATTTCGGCAGGATTTGGCATGGCGGTGATTGCTTGCCTGCTGACCCTGTCCCTGGATGAGTATTACGGTGCCCAAGCCGCGCGCGCCACGGATCGACGGCACCAGACCATCACCGCCGTTGCCCGAATGGCGACCCTCAACCGTGAACTGACCCAACTGGCGCGCCTGTATGTCGGCACGGGCGACGAGCTGTTTCTCACCCAATACAACGAAAAGTGGCAAAAAGGCCGGACTTTCCACGACACCAAACTGGAGCTTCAAGCCGTCGGACTGAATGATCAGGAAGCCCGATTGCTGGCGACAGTCGAGGACATGGATCTCAGGCAAACGAGCATGGAGCGCCTTGCGATGAAACAAAGTTTTCATCGAGGCGGTCCGACACAGCTTGCAAGCACCACTTACATCAATACCGAGTGGAATTTTGCCGACGCGCTGAATCAACTGACCACCTCGACGACCCAACGTTTTAATAGCGACTTCGAGGCCGCGCGAAACAAAGCCCAGTTGGCCAGCCACATCAATGTCTTGATGCAATTGATCACATTGGGCGCAGGTCTATTGGCATTTCTGGTGGTCCTGCGTCGCCAGTTGATGATCCCGTTGTTGCGTCTTTCCGAGCGCATGCGCCGCCTGCACGCCGGCGAAGCCCTTGGTGAGCCGGCGCAGCGCCAGGGGCTTGCTGAAGTCGTGGCGCTGGCCGAGGCATTCGATGCCTATGTCGACGTCAATGAAGAGCTGCACCGACAGCACTGGGTCAAGGGGCACCTCGGCGAGCTGGTCCAAGCGTTGCAGTTGTGCACCAGTCGGGAGGCATTCGCCGCAACGTTGCAGCAAAAGCTGGGCGAGTGCCTGGGTTGCAAGGCGATTTTGCTATTCGATGCTGAGTCCTTCGACATGCCGGCAGGCCACTTGCACTACAGTTTGCCACTGCAGCAGGACGGGCAGCAGCTGGCGAGCCTTGAACTCGATTTTGCCCATCGCCCGGATTGCGCTCAGCTCCAGTTGCTCGACACCCTGCCCAACCGACTCGCCACGCTCCTGAATTTGCTGGATCAGAGCACGCACAATCAGCGATTGCTGCACCAGGCCCACCTGCAGGCCCGGCTGCTGGAGCGCCAGGCGCTGATTCTGCAACAACGCCAACAGTCGCTGGAAGCCACTGAGGGCTGGTATCGCAGCATCGTCGAGTTTGCCCCCAAAGCACTGCTGGTGTTCGACGAGGGCGGCGTGATCCTCGCCAACCAGGAAAGCGAAGCAACCTTTGGTTATGCCCCCGGCACCTTGCTTGGCCAGAGTTACCGCGCGCTGGTGCCGGACAGCCAGCTCGAGACCGTTGATCGCATGCTTGAGCGAGTGCACCTGAACAAGGTGCTCGACACCGCCGAAGTGATTGCGCGGCGAGCCGATGGCAGTGAGTTTCCCGCTGAGTTGCGCCTGTGCCTGCTGCCCGTGCGCGAGGATCGTGGGCAATGCCTGTGCATTGCGATACGCGATCTCAGCCAGCGTAAAGCCGAAGAGCGCTGCCTGCGTGAAGCGCATGAGCAGCAGCAGGCCATTGTCGGCTCGGCGCCCTATGGCATTGCACTCGTACAGGGTGGATTGATCGCACAGGCCAATTCGCGTCTGGACGAATTGCTGGGTTACGCACCCGGTGAGCAACTGCAGCGTTCCCCGCTGATCTGGCTGGATCAGGTCATTTCGGCGCAAACAGTGCAGACACTGGAAGCACAGATTCGCGAGGCGCTGGACCGTGGCGAAATCTATCAGCAGCAGCTGCAACTGCGTCGCAAGGACGCCCGATGCTTCTGGGCCAGCGTCAGTGCGCGAGCCATCACGTCCGCAAACAACTCCCGAGGCTCGATCTGGATCATCGAAGACATTTCCGCCCAGCACGCCGCGGCGAACGAGATGCAGCAGGCGCGGCAACTGGCCGAAGACAGTGCGCGTATCAAGGCTGAGTTCCTGGCCAACATGAGTCACGAGATTCGCACGCCGATGAACGCCATCATTGGCATGACACACCTGACCTTGAGGACGGAGCTGAACGAATCTCAACGCGACTACTTGAACAAGGTACAGAGCTCCAGCCGCCATTTGCTGGGCGTGCTTGACGATATTCTGGATTTTTCCAAGATCGAGGCCGGCAAGCTTCAACTGGAGGTCCGCGACTTCAGCCTGACCCAACTGCTGGAGGAAGCCCTTGACCAGGTACGTGCGCGTATTGCCGATAAAGGCCTGGATGTGCGGCTCAACATGGGGGCGGACGTACCCGATCGCGTGTGTGGCGATCCGCTGCGACTGCGGCAGATATTACTCAACTACCTGAGTAATGCGGTGAAATTCACCGAACGTGGGCAGATCCGTATTGAAGTCAGTCTGCGCCAGGCCGCCGCCGATGACGCCTTGCTTTGCTTCAGCGTGAGCGATACCGGCATCGGCCTGTCGTCCGAGCAGTTGAAACACATGTTCCAGAGCTTCCAGCAGGCCGATGCCTCCACCACACGACGCTTTGGTGGCACGGGCCTGGGGCTGGCCATCGCCAAACAGCTGTCCGAGTTGATGGGCGGCCAGGTGGGTGTTCAGAGCGTGCTGGGGGAAGGCAGTCATTTCTGGTTTGAGGTGCGCCTGTTGTTGGCCCGCAACACGGTCATTGAAGGCCTGTGCGCAGCGGAGCATCACAGCGACTGGCAGGCGACCGAAGGGACCCGCGTTTTACTGGTGGAAGACAACGAGTTAAACCAGCAAGTGGCCACCGAATTTCTGCGGGCGGCCGGTTGTCGGGTCGAAATCGCGACGGATGGCCGCCAGGCGCTGGATCGATTGGCCGAGGAGCGCTACGACCTGGTGTTCATGGACATGCAGATGCCGGTGCTCGATGGTCTGACGGCCACCCGCCTGCTGCGTCGGTTGCCCGGCATGGACACACTGCCCGTCATTGCCATTACCGCCAATGCGAGCCAGCGTGATCAAGACGCTTGTCTGGCAGCCGGCATGAATGACTTTGTCAGCAAACCCTTCGAACCGCAGACGCTCTACGCGGTGTTGCGTCGCTGGCAGCCTGAGACATCGGTCCAGCCTGCGTGCGAGGCGGAGCTGGCGCCGCTGGCAACGCAGAGTTGCGCCGAGGCGAGCTTCAAACTCGACGGCGTGGACACGGTTGCGGGCCTGCGACGGGTACTGGGCCGGCACACTCTGTATGCGAATTTGCTGCGCAGTTACCAGACCCACCAGAGCCACTTGCTCAAGCAGTTACGCACGGCGTTGATGCAGGGTGACCTGGCTAAAGCCGAACTGTTGGCCCATAGCTGCAAAGGCGTGTCAGCGACCATCGGTGCCGACATCGTCGCGCAGGCGGCAAACGAGTTGGAGCAAGCACTTCGCACAAAGCGCCCCAATGAAGCGCTGCAAATCGCTCTTCAGGCATTGTCTGAACCCTTGGAAGCCCTGCTGAGGCAAATGCGGGAGCGGTTGCCCGGTGAAATCGAGACGGCACCGACAGCGGTCGACTACGTCGAGTTACGACGGATCTGCCGACATCTCGAAACCCTGCTGAGTGATTTTGATGCGCAGGCAGTGCCCTATTTGTCCTCAAATGCGGGTGTATTGCGAGGCGCGTTCGCGCAACGCTTCCAGCCACTGGACGACGCGGTGAAACGTTTCGATTTTGAGCGGGCGCAGGTCTGTCTGAAGGAGGCGATGCAGGCGGTGGAACCCGCGCAATGAACGAATAGAAACGTTGAGGCAACACGCACTTCATGACCTCAAAAGCAGGCTGTTCAGAAGTTTTCAGCGTTTTTCAGCACCCGGCGGAAAAGGCTCAGTCCATTTCAGAGCAGAGGTGCAAGTGGCATGCGTTACTGAAAGTACTTTATCGACACATCCGTGACTGCCGTCACAAGGAAACCCCGTGAACAGCTCAACCCAAAGACCCATCGTGCTGGTGGTCGACGATGTGCCGGCCAATCTGCAGCTGATCAGTGAGCTGTTGCGTGAGCTTTATCACGTACGAATTGCTACCAGCGGTGCCCAGGCCTTGAAGATCGTCGATCGGACGATACCCGACCTGATTCTGCTGGATGTGATGATGCCCGAAATGGACGGCTATGAGGTTTGTCGTCGTCTCCAGCAGAATCCGCAGACACGTGATGTGCCGGTGATGTTTCT
This sequence comes from Pseudomonas sp. OV226, assembly GCF_003148705.1. NCBI lineage: Bacteria > Pseudomonadati > Pseudomonadota > Gammaproteobacteria > Pseudomonadales > Pseudomonadaceae > Pseudomonas > Pseudomonas sp. OV226. The sequence goes on from NZ_QGGS01000012.1 coordinate 57,239, forward strand.
GAGCGCCAGGATTCAGCACGAGGATGAGTGCCAGGGTTTCGGACTGGGAGCTGCCGACTATCTGTTCAAGCCGATCAATCCAGCCATTCTGCTCGCACGGGTGCAGACACAGTTGCGCCTCAAGGCGACGACGGACCTGTTGCGTTCGCACAATGCCTACCTCGACCAGGAAGTCCTGGCGCGAACCCGTGAGCTGCAGGCCACCCATGACGTGACCATCCTGGCCCTTGCCTCGCTGGCCGAGACTCGCGACAACGAGACAGGCAACCACCTGCGGCGCACACAGCACTATGTTCGGCTATTGGCAGAAAAATTAAGCGAACACCCGCGATTCAGCGCGCATCTGGATGATCAAAGCATTGAGTTGATATTCAAGTCGGCGCCGCTGCACGATATCGGCAAGGTCGGTATTGCTGACCATATCCTGCTCAAACCGGGGCGCTTTGAACCCGCCGAGTTCGAAATCATGAAGACCCACGCCCAGCTGGGTTACCAGGCCCTGGTACATGCCGAGGAACTGTTGGGCGCGCAGGTGCCGTTCCTGCGCATCGCCAAGGAAATTGCCCTGTGTCACCACGAAAAATGGGATGGCAGCGGTTATCCCAATGGCCTGGCCCGTGACGCCATTCCTGTCAGCGCCCGCTTGATGGCAGTTGCCGATGTCTACGACGCGGTCATCAGCCGACGGGTATACAAGTCGCAGATGTGCCACGAGAAGGCATTCGCGATCATCTGCGAGGGTGCCGGACGGCATTTTGATCCGGATGTGGTGGCCGCCTTCATCGACCTGGAAAAAGAGTTTGAGCGGATCGCCGAGCGCTATGCCGACGCCCCTGCCGAGGATGCCCTTGAGGCCTTGGCCGGGTAGACCACTGGCAAACAACGACTGAGCTCGCCACCTATTCAGCGCAGAGGTTGGCCAAAGCAAGGAATGGCCGCTTAACTCTAGAAGCCAACGACACGAATCCGACTTGTCTTCTTGCCACGCACGGAAGCTCGCCATGGGCCAACTGCTGATTGATGAACACTTGGTGTTCGACGAGAACAACTTCCTGTTGTTTCGTGTCGACGCCGCCAATGAGGAGCCTTTGCGCCTGGGTGCAATCGCCAGCCGATGCCTGGCCATGCTGCTCAGGTCCGGGGGTTCTGTGGTTCGCAAGCGCGAACTGATGGCCGGGGCATGGGGACAATACGGGCTGGAAGTGACCGACAACAGCCTGGCCCAGGTGGTCCGCCAATTGCGGCTGGCGCTGGAAAAACTGCAGCCTGATCGAGAATTCATCCAGACCTTGCCACGCATCGGCTACAAGCTTGCCGACGGGGTGACAGTCGAAGAGTTGACTGCGCACCCGAAACCGGCGCTGCCATCATGCACGATGGTCACTGGCAACGAAGCCCCCCTGCCCCTTGAGCCTGCTGTATCGGCCATCGCTGATACAGAGGGAGAAGCTGGCGAACCGCCTTCGATCAAGCCAATCCCTGCCTCAACGGATCCCGCTCCCGGTCCGATACCTACGTCTGCGATTGCAACCCCAAGGCGTTGGCACTTGTGGCTCGCATTACCCGTGTGGGGAGCCTGTGCATTTGTGCTGGGAAGAATCTGGCTGGCACCGCCGCTTGAAGTGGAACCGCCAGCGTTCGCCGCTCCCGTAACGATGGATGATGTGCTCGTGCACTTGCCCACTCAGGACGTACAGCCGCCAGTGGCGCCCCACTTGCAATTGATGGTCGAGAACAGTCGAAAACTGGCGGGGATTCTAGGTCTTTCGACGCAAAACATGCACCTGTACTTGTTACCGTCGCGTCGGGGAGCCGATCAGATTCTCTGCGATGGCGCGCTGGAAACGGCGAGCAGTCGCTGCATCGGTGTACAACAACATGACTAGACGCGCCGCCATCTCAGCTTGGTGCCTGGCCTTCGTCGTCGTGGGGCTTTTGGGTGTTGCACTGGGACGCCTGACGGGCGAGCACAAGGCCAACCTGGACTTCTGGTGCACCGGGGAGAGCGCGCATCAAGTGCCCTCGGCATTGCCTGCTGCGTGGCTGACGACGCGCTTCAGACTGGACTTGAGGCCCACCGGGCTCAGTCACATGCGCATGGTGGCCCAACTGATCGATACCGGCTCCGGTGCTGAAATTGACACCCTGCGCCGCAATAGTGCCTTTAGGGTGCAACAACAGGGACACCGCTTGCAGGTCACTGTCGTACGGAGCGCCAAGGGCGAAGCGGACAGCGCAACGCCTGAGCTGGCGGGGACACTCGGCCTGTTTATCTTCCGCTCGGACACCAGCGTGAGTTACTGGATGCGCTCGCTGTCACAGACGCGTTACCTGTTCGATGATGGCAACGACATGTTCATTCTGTGCAGCAAACGATGACAGCGATAAACGCCCCATACCCGCTAAACCGATCTAAAGGCAGGCGCGAGAGCGTCTAATCTTTGAAAGGAAGGACACGCCTTCAGCCTCTTGATCGGGGGAAACGCAATGACCAAAACAGCAGCGCGCCAATGCGGGTCATGGGTTCTCCCCTGCCTGCTCGCCATCAGCCTGGCGCTGACGGCGGGATGTTCAGGTAAACACTCCAGGGACCCCTATCAGGTCGCCGGCTCAAATTGCTACGCAAAATCGCTCCCCACAGCTGGCGAGGGCGGCCTGGCCTGGGGCGCCACCTTGAACATTGCTCAGCAAAAATCCATGAACAACTGCATGCGCTATGCCGGCCGGTCCGGGGGCACGCCCAACACCTGCCAAGTGGTGGTGTCGGAGTGCAAAAACCAATAGCGTGAACACGGCGCAACACTCCACGTCAGCGCCGTGAACCTGTCATGAAATGAAAAAAAACTGTCGCCGAATGTACGGCTGTCCACCCGAAAAAACGCGTAGAACGAATCGCGAGCTGAATCGGTGCCACGCTGAAACGAGTACAAGGGGATGTTGTAGCACAAGCACTGTTCAGTGCTTGCCGTGCGCCATGGTTCCGATTTACACGCTCAACACCAGAATAATAATCCGCAAAAAGATCGCGTTAATGCGTGTGAATCTGCCCGTCACTGACCAAGAAAGAGCGTTCCCTGCCAACCAGCGTTTGATCTCCACGACCGACCTTGATAGCCGAATCACTTACTGCAATGACGCATTTGTGGCCATCAGCGGGTTCACTGCCGACGAATTGGTCGGCCAGCCTCATAACCTGATTCGACACCCCGATATGCCACCCGGGGTATTCATTCATATGTGGCACACCCTCAAGCAAGGCAAACCCTGGATGGGGATTGTAAAAAACCGCTCGAAAAATGGCGATTTTTATTGGGTCAATACCTACGTCACGCCCATGTATGAAAACGGGCGAATGAGTGGTTACGAGTCGGTACGCTCGGTGCCCAGCCGCGACCAGGTCCGTCGGGCATCAGCGCTCTATGCAAGGATGCGCGCCGGCAAGCCGATTGTGGCGCGCAGTGCCCGGATTCTGCGGCCACTGCGAAACGGTTTTCCATTATTTGCGGCTGGCGTGCTTTCACTGCTGGGTGCTCATTGGCTACCGGACACGGCGGCTCAATGTGTCCTGGTGGCGAGCCTGAGTCTTGCCTGGTACCGCATCGAGTCCCGACATCGCAGCTCCATCGAGCGCACCCTCGCCGAGCATCCAAAAGCATTTGCCGACCCGTTGGTCGCGCTGACCTACAGCGACAACTACGGCCCCCAAGGCCGGCTGGATATGGCCATGCTCAGCGAGGAAGCCCGTTTGCAAACGGCGTTGAGCCGGCTTGTCGATGCCGGGATCAGCGTAAAGGCCAAGGCAGCCCAGTCATCCGAACTGTCCGGCTCGCAAGCGCAGTCGCTTGATCGCCAGCGCAGTGAAACGGATCAGTCCGCCGCCGCCATCGCGCAGATGGCGGCAACGAATCAGGAGGTGACTCAAAACGTCATCACGACGGCGCATGCCGCGTCCGAAGCCGACCAGTTGACTCAAGAAGGCAGTGAGCTGGCCCGGCAAAGCCTGCACGCCATGGAAGCGATGAATGAGGCCGTCAACGAAATCGGCCTGGCGGTGAACGCATTGGCGAGCGAGACGCAATCGATCGGCAGTGTCGTGGATGTCATCACTTCCATTGCCGAACAGACCAACCTGTTGGCGCTCAATGCAGCGATCGAGGCGGCCCGGGCAGGTGAACAAGGCCGGGGTTTTGCAGTGGTTGCCGACGAGGTGCGCTCCCTGGCACAGCGCACCCGCACCTCCACCGAGCAGATCCATGGCTTCATCGCGTCGCTGAACAACGGAGCCGATCGCGCCGTCTCCACGGCCGCGCGGGGCGAGCAGATTTCCCGCGACAGCATGCAGCGTGTCGAGGCGGTGCAGTCGGCGCTGGTCGGCATCAGTCAAGCCGTCAGCCGCATCACCGCCATGAGCCAGCAAATGGCATCGGCATCAGAGCAGCAAAGTCACGTGACGGAAGATATCAATCAACAGATCACGCGCATCGCGCAACTGTGTGACCACAGTGCCGGGCAGGCCGAGCAAGGCGCCGCGATCAGCCGCGATCTCGAGGGAATGGCCGATTACCTGCACAGCCTGGCCGAACGTTTCAACCGATAGCCAAAAAAGCAACTAATCTCCATGGCTGCCTGCTGCCGGTCTTGACTGGCAGCTATCGGCTATCAATGGAACGGGAATATGCAACACACTGGGGTGTAAGCATCAGGCGTTTACTGAGTGATCGGGCAGCGACCTGAACTGGCCAGGCGTGCATTGAGGGCAGCGGGAAGGCGCTGACCAGACTGCCTGGCTGTATCCCCCGTTCATTGATAAAGGTCTGAACATTGAACGGTGAATCCTGATAATGCTTTTAGATTTTTAGGCAGGTTGACATGACTCCCCAGCTCTTTTCGGTTCACGGCCTCGTGAGTTTTACCCTCGCCATCCTCCTGCTGTTCCTCGGCAAAACCCTTGTCCAGCGCAGCACCTTGCTCCGCCAATACTGTATTCCCGAATCGGTTGTCGGTGGCTTCGTCTGTGCGGCGGTGACGAGCCTGCTGTACTTCGGACTCAAGATCCAGATCGAATTCGACCTGCAGGTTCGCGACACCCTGCTGCTCTATTTCTTTGCCGGCATTGGCTTGAAATCGGACATGCGCCAACTGCTCAAGGGTGGACGCCCGCTACTGGTCCTGCTGTTGCTCGCCGGTGTGTTCATCGTCCTGCAAAACGCGCTGGGCATGGGGGTGGCCGAGGCATTCGGGCTAGATCCCAAGGCAGGATTGATGGTGGGCTCCATTTCCCTCACGGGTGGGGCGGGTACCACGCTGGCCTGGGCGCCGCTTTTCATCGAAAAACTGGGCATCAGTAACGCCCATGAACTGGGCATGGCCAGCAACACCGTCGGGCTTATAGCCGCGTGCGTGATCGGCGGCCCTATCGCCAATCGACTGATCAGCCGTTATCGCCTGAAGACTTCCGGGGATGCGACGCTGGAAGTCGGCATTCTCGAGCAACAACCGAGCAAGGGACTGGACTACTACGACGTGCTCTGGGCGTGGATGTGGCTCAACCTGACCCTGATGCTCGGCTATGGACTCAACCTGCTGCTGGAAAACGCCGGCATCACCCTGCCCAAATTCGTCAGTTGTCTGTTCGCGGGTATCGTCATTCACCACATCGTTCTCGCCGTGGTCGGTGATCAACGGCTGAAAACCTGGAGCGGCGCCAGCCTGGGGCTGGCGCTGATCTCCGACATCTGCCTGGGCATGTTCCTGACCATGGCCCTGATGGGGCTTCAGCTGTGGCAGCTCAGCGGCGCGCTGATGTTCATTCTGTGCGCCTTGACCCTGCAAATTCTGCTGACGGTGCTCTACACGTATTTTGTGGTGTTCCGCTTTATGGGACGCAATTACGAAGCCAGCGTGATTGCTTCCGGATTCGGGGGGATTGCCCTTGGCTCCACGGCCACAGCCATCGTCAACATGACCACCGTGACGCAAAAATACGGCGCAGCCCACCAAGCCTTCCTGATCGTGCCGCTGGTGTGTGGCTTCTTCATTGACCTGGTCAATGCCGTGATCATCGGCCTGTTCAGTGGTATTTAGCGACGGCCCCTTCGATCGATCAAAGCCCGGCTCGGCGTCGACCCATGACGCCTGAGCCGCGAGCGTAAAATGACAAACTCCCGGGGTGGATGACTTATCCGGCGTCGCTCGATACCCTTGCACGCCACGTCGCCCGACGGTAAACCCTCCTCCACCCAGACGAGCCATGTCATGAAATCCCCCGCAGGTTTGCTGCTGTCGGCTATCGAACTGGACCGTGCCAGCGCCATCCCCTTGTACCGCCAGTTGTACCTGCAGATTCGCAAACAGGTACTCAGTGGCCGGCTCCAGGGCGGCGTGCGCTTGCCGTCGACCCGGACCCTGAGCAAGGAACTGGCGCTGTCGCGGATCACCATTCTCAATGCGTTCGATCAACTGATTGCTGAAGGTTTCCTGGCCTCGCGCACCGGCGCCGGCACCTATGTCGGCAACGAGTGGGAAAATCGCGGTATCACCGACGATGGGCAACAGCGCCCGCCACCGCGCCTGTCCGACCTGAGCCAGTCGATGTTGTCACTGCGCAGCGATCATTTTCGCGGGGTGTCTTATGCCGACTGGGACCCCGCGACCCCGACCTCATTCTTGCCCAGCCACAGCACTTACGATGCCTTCCCCCAAGCCATCTGGCGACGCCTGATGAACCGCCACCTGCTGAAGCCGACCAAGGCCATGCTCGGCTATGGCGAGCTGCAAGGCTTGCAGGCGTTTCGCACGGCGATTGCCGAATACGTGTTCGACGCCCGTGGCATCGACTGTGATGCCGGGCAAGTGGTGATCGTTTCCGGTGCGCAGCAAGCGTTCAACCTGCTGGGCATGTTGCTGCTCAATCCGCAGGACAGCGTCTGGATGGAAGACCCGGGCCACATCGCCGCGCGCATTGCCTTGCAAGCCCAAGGCGCCCGCGTGGTGCCGTTGCGTATCGATGAACAGGGCATCGATGTCCAGCAAGGCCTGGACGAGTGCCCCGACGCCCGCCTGGTGTTCACCACCCCTTCTCGCCAGCATCCATTGGGCGTCACCCTGAGCTATGCGCGACGCCAGGCCCTGATTGACTGGGCCGCGCAACATCAGAGCTGGATCATCGAGGACGATTGCGACAGTGAGTTTCGCTACAGCGGCCGCCTCCTTCCGGCGCTCTACGCCATGGACCAGATGGCCCGGGTGATCTACGTCGGCACCTTCAGCAAAGTACTGTTCCCGTCGCTGCGCCTGGGTTACGTGATTCTGCCAAAAGCCCTGGTCGAACCCTTTTGCACCCTGCGCGCAGTCATGGATCGCAGCCCGCCCACGCTGCTTCAGGCGACGACGGCGGACTTCATGATCGAAGGCCACTTCCTGGGGCATATCCGTCGCATGCGTGCGCTGTATCAGGCTCGCCAGCAGGCATTGATCGAGCAGCTCGAAAAGCAGCTCGGCAACTTCTTCAAGATCACCCCGGTGGAGGCTGGCATGCACCTGATCGCCTGGCTGCCGACCGAGCTCGATGACGACGCCATCGCCAAGGCGTTGGCCCGACACAACATCCACACCTATGCACTGAGCGACTACCGCATCACACATGTCCTGCCGCCGGCCCTGTTGATCGGCTTTGCCGGTACGTCGGAAAACCAGGCCCGCGAACGCGTCGAAGCGCTGGCCCGGGCCTTGTCCGCAATCGGGTGCCTGCCGCAAATCACTTGAAGCAAGGCAAGTGGTCTTATGAATTAACTGATAATGGATCTATCGAGAGTTCCTGACTGGCGCGATAAAGGCTGCGCCGGTAGACCCGGTGTCTGAACCAGGAACGACTCTAATGAACAATAAGATCCAGGAACGATTCAACGCCTTGCTGAGCCACAACGTGGTCGAGGACGGTACAGCCCCGGTACTGACCGAAGCACTGGCCCGGCAGTTGCTCGAACGTCTGGGGCATATGCGCCTGTTTGCCCACGCCTACCCGCTGCTGACCAACCTCACCCACGGCCACGTCACCCCCGCCGACCTGCTGGACTTCGCCTATCGCCACGAGTTGCAGGGGCTGAGCCTGCACCTGCTGGACGGTGAGGAAAACAGCCTGAGCCAAATGTCCCCCGAGCAACTGCAAGCATTTGCCAACAAGGCCAAGGCGCTGGGGCTGGATGTGCACCTGGAAATCAGCAGCACACTGAAAAAAGATGTCGACCAGGTGATCGCCATCGCCAGGGCGTTGGGAGTACGCAACATCCGCGTTTACTCACGTTATGAGGGCGCGCTGTCGCGCGTCATGGACGTGATCGAGACCGACCTGCACTACCTGGCGCAGCAGGCCGACGAGCACGACCTGTACTTCGATTTCGAGCAGCATGAAGAACTCAAGAGCGGCGAGATCGCGCAATTGCTCAAGCGACTCGACCACCCTCGCCTGCACGCCTTGTTCGACTTCGGCAACATGATCAATGCCTGCGAGCAGCCTTTACAGGCGCTGCGCAATCTGGCGCCACACATCCGCCAGACCCACCTCAAGGGCGTGCGCGTTGTGCCCGAGCAAAACGGTTTTGGCCACTACGGCGTGCTGCAGGGCAGCGACGAAGACGACCTGCCCAGCGCCCGCATGCTGTTCGAACTGTTGATGCTGGGCAACGCAGCCACTCCTCAGGTGATCGCATTCATTCTTGAGCAGGAAAACCACTATGTGGCCCCGGCCTTCCGTCAGACCGACGAGGCGACTGACCCCTTCATTGCCTATCGGGAAATGAGCGACACACCGCTCCCCAATGGCTACTCGCTTGAGCGAATGCTCGCCGATGAACACCGCTGGGCGAACAACCAGGTGGCCTATGTGCGCAGCCTGCTAGCCGAACTTCGCACCCTGGCCGAACTGACCCTGGCCCACTCCTCCCACGCCTGAACCTGACGACCCGATACGCCCGGAGAACAATAATGACAATTCAAAACAAGGCCAAATGGTTCAGATTCCTGATCCTCATCCTCGGTGGCGGCACCATCTACAAACTGGCAAACCTAAAGGACGCCTTCTATGTGCCCATGCAGGAATTCATGGGCCTGACCCACACTGAAATCGGCATGCTGCTGAGTGCCAACGCCATCATTGCCACGGCGTTGTTCGTCGTCGGCGGGCTGCTCGCCGATCGCTACGATACCCGCAAACTGATCCCCATCGGCCTGATCGGTACGGGTGGTCTGGGGTTGTACCTGGCGACCTTTCCACCCTTCAGCAACCTGCTGATCGTGTTCAGCCTGCTGGCGGTCTGTGCCGACTGCATCTTCTGGCCTTCGCTGCTCAAGGCGATTCGCAACCTGGGTGACGATCAGGAACAAGGCCGGTTGTTCGGCCTGCTGGAAGGCGGACGTGGTGTGATCGATACCCTGGTGGCTTTTTCCGCGCTGGGCGTGTTCGTCGCCATGGGGTCGGGCGAAGCCGGCCTGAAATCGGCCATCCTGTTTTACTCGGTGATCGACATCCTCGCCGGGACCGTCACCTGGTTCCTGCTCAAGGGTGGCACCGCGCAGTCGGTGGCCAAACCGAAAAACGGCCTGGCGAACCTGGTCGAGGCGATCAAGGTACCGGGTATCTGGCTGGTCAGCCTCAACGTGTTCATGGTCTACATCGTCTACTGCGGCCTGACCTATTTCATTCCCTACCTCAAGGAAATGTACGGGTTGCCCGTGGCACTGGTGGGCGCCTACGGCATCATCAACCAATACTTCCTCAAGATCCTCGGTGGCCCTGCCGGCGGCTTCATCGCCGACAAACAATTCAAGAGCACCAGCCGCTACCTGAAGTGGGCCTTCCTGGCGCTGCTGCCCTTGATGGGCGTCATCATGCTGATCCCGAAAAGCCCGAGCTTCATCTACGCGGGCATGGCCGCCACTCTGTCGTTCGCGCTGATCGTTTTCTCGATGCGCGGTGTGTTCTGGGCGCCCATGGGTGAAGTCGGCATTCCTCAACACATCACCGGCTCGGCCTTCGGCATCGGTTGCCTGATCGGCTACGCACCGGGCATGTTCGCCTACGTCATCTATGGCGCCATCCTCGATCACTTCCCCGGTGAACAGGGTTACAACTATGTCTTCAGCCTGATGAGCGTGCTGGCCATTATCGGCTTCATGGTGTCCAGCCTGCTGTATCAATCGGTGCGCAAAAAATCCACGGCGACTGGCGGGGTGAGCGCAGCACAAGCCTGATCAGCTCCGGAGCTGCCGGAAGGGACCCTCTTCTCTTCCGGCAGCTGTTCAAGCGCTGGTTCAAAACGGGTACGCTGCGTGATCTGTTATCCGCTTGAGCGCCAGGTCGAGGTCAGCAATGCCGTTGTTTGTCAGTGAAGAAACCCGTTGGATCGAGACGCCTCACGGTCGTTTGTTCTCCCAACGCTGGTCGCCTGCCGGCGAGCGTGCCGAAACGGCCCAGCCACCGATCATTCTGTTTCATGACTCTCTGGGTTGCGTCGCACTGTGGCGGGATTTTCCAGAACAACTGTGCCAGGCCACGGGGCGCATAGTTGTCGCCTACGACCGGCTCGGCTTCGGGCAGTCCGATGCCTACCCCGGTGACCTGCCCACCCGGTTTATTCGGGATGAAGCTGAATGCTTCTTTCCGCTGCTGCGCCAGCAGTGGCAAATCGACCGGTTCGTGGCCTTCGGTCACAGCGTTGGCGGGGCAATGGCGGCGACGTGCGCGGCGCTGTATCCGCACAGTTGCCAGTCGTTGATCACCGAGTCGGCACAGGCATTTGTTGAAGACCGGACGTTGAACGGCATTCGCATTGCCAAAGCCCAGTTCGAGGAGCCAGGACAAATGGAGCGGTTGCACAAGTACCACGGCGACAAGGCCGCCTGGGTGCTGTCTGCCTGGACAGAGACCTGGTTATCAAAGGCCTTCGAGCCATGGACCCTCGAAAGCAGCGCAGCCTCGATTCAGTGCCCGTTGCTGGCGCTACATGGCGAGAACGACGAGTACGGGTCCGTGTTGCACCCGCAGCGGATTGCCACGCTGGGAACGGCGTCGAGCCGAAGCGTGATCCTGAAAAACCGTCATCACGTCCCCCATCGTGAAGCGCCGAACGAAGTGCTGGACGTGGTCAAGCAACACCTGGAATCGAACGCCGGCTGAGTGCCTGATCTTGCAAGGCACTACTGCGGTTGAAAGGTTTGCAGGTAGGCCAACAGGTTTTCGATCTTTTCCGGATCGCTGAGCCCCCAGAAAATCATGCGGGTGCCGGGGACCACCTTTTTCGGGTCTTCGAGGTACGCGGTCAGTGTTTCGCGGGTCCAGAGGATATTGGCGGCTTTCATCGCATCGGAATATTGGTAGTCCGTGGTACTGGCGGAGTGTCGTCCAAAGATGCCGTTGAGCTGCGGACCAAATGAACCCCGTGCCGATTCGCCGACCTGATGGCATCCTCCGCAGATCCGCTTGAACAGCGTCGCCCCCGCTTCGGCATCGCCGGCCGCGTGTGCCTGAAGGCTGAATACCCCTGCGCCAAGCAGCAAGGACAAGGTGAGTACGGCGGCTTTGTGCATGTTCTGTTCCCAATGGTGTAAGGCCAGGCGCGTCAATCAGTGGGCGCCCGGTTGAAACTTCTTCCGGTAAGCCGCGGGCAGCAGGCCCACTCGCTGGCGGAAAAGTCTACGGAAAGAATTGCCATCTTCGTAGCCCACGGCATACGTGATGCTGTCCTGGGTCATGCGAGTGGTCTCAAGCAGCTGTTTGGCCTTTTCCAGCCGCAGCGTTTGCAGGTAAGTAATCGGCGTGTACCCCGTCGCGTCCTTGAAACGCCGCTTGAAGTTTCGGATGCCGAATCCGAACTGCCGGGCGACGTCATCAATCATCACTGAACGGTCAAAGTGCTTCTCCAGCCAGTTTTGAACCTGCAGGATACCGGCATCACCATGCTGCTTGGGCAGTGACCACATCACATACACCGACTGCTCGCTGCGCACACTGTCGACCAGCAGGTATTTGCCACATTTCTGCGCCAGTTCCAGCGACGCGAACCGGCGCACAAGGTGCAGCAACAGGTCCATGGCCGCGCTCGCGCCACCGCTGGTGACCAGACGATTGTCCTCGCAGATGATCTGCGAGTCGTCCAGGCAAACGTCGGCATAACGACGACGAAACAGGTCGGCAAACGCCCAGTGCGTGGTGGCTCGAACGCCGTCGAGCAAACCCGCTTCAGCCAGCATGAACGCCGCGGTACACATCGACGCCACCACCGCGCCCTGAGCGTGCTGTTCACGCAGCCAGGGTCCATACGCCGAAAAGGCCGGCAAGGCATCCTTGAGGGTGAAGAGAAAACCGGGAATCAGCACCAGATCAGTCTGCGCAATCTCGCGGGTGGATTGGTCCACGCGCAGCGTCTGCCCTCCCCACGCGGCAACCTCTTCACCGTCCAGAGAGGCAATGACCACTTCAAACGGCGAGCTGGCCGTGTCCGCAAACAGGTTGGCGGCACTGAGCACTTCCAGCGCCATCGTGGCGCTGGCGGCAGAACATTGGTTGGTCAATAAAAGCGTGACGTGCATAAATGATCCAATTGCGCATATCGCATGTAAAAAGTCATTTGTGCACCTACCTTACCCGATCCCCGCTGCATAAAGTGCACCGATCATTCAATCATCGGCGTACTTATGAATCTCTGGTTCCGACTGCTCCTCATGCTGTTTCGTCGTCCGTGGCGCAAGCCGGTCGACGCCATGGCCACCACGGTTATCCGTCTGCGCGTCTTGCCGCTCGACCTCGACCTCAATCGCCACGTCACCAATGGTCGCTATTTCACCCTGGCCGATCTCGGGCGCATGGATTACGTGCTTCGCAGCGGCGCATTCCGCGTGGCGCTGCGTAACAAAGCCGTGCCGATCGTCGGGGACACCTGGGGCAAGTTCCGTCGTGAGTTGAAGCTGTTCGAAGCGTTCGAGATTCACACGCGGATGCTGGGCTGGGACGACAAGTGGAGCTTCATGGAGCACCGTTTTGTCAGCAAAGGGCGTGTGATCGGAGTGGTGGTGATGCGCGGTGTGTTCCGCACAGGCAAAGGCACGGTGGCACCCGGCGAGTTTGCCCGTGAGCTGGGATTGGACGAGCAGTCGCCGCCGATGCCGGCGTGGCTGACGGACTGGTCGCAAAGCTGCAACGACATGAGCGCTCAGTTGCGCGAGGAAGAGGGTCAGCCGATTCGGCGTCCACAGACGGTCGCATAAAAACGGCGGGTTAGCCGCTGACAGCCTCGGGCGCAGACTCTATCCTGTGCCGCGCGCATCGGCGCCTGACCGACCTTTCACTGGAGACACCTGTGCCACCGCTGACCGCCCGTGAGGTTTACCAGACATTGCGTGACGCCGCACTGGGCATCCGCCCTTTTCTGCGCCTTGATGAACAGCCCGAACCCGCTCAGGTGCAGGTCGATATCGAAGGCTGGCGCCTGACGCTCGATGTCGATGGCATTCATTTGCGCCGCTGTCAGTATTGCCTCAGCCCCGATGGCCGCGAGGGTGACCTCGATAGCTGGCAACGTTTTGGCACTGACCCGGTGAGTTTTCTCAGCGCGTGGGAACTGACGCAGATCGAGCGATTGCTGGCCGGAGGCTGAGCACCGCGCCCGGTTTTCAGATCGGCAAACACCGCAGACGAAAAAGCCCGGCCAAGCCGGGCTTTTTCAGGTCAACGCAGACCCGCCAAACGGCAGGCCCCGGCGCTTACTGTACGTTTTTCAGCTTGACCACATCACCGGAAATCTTGGTGGTGTAACCGGTCAGGACCCAGGCCCAGAACCAGTTTTCCTGCACCTGGGTGTTGATCATCGCGTCACCGCCCTTGGCTTTGATCGCGGCGTCCTGCGCGCGGATAAAACGGTTGTTCTGCTGGATCGGGATGACGCCGAACAGCAGCAGGCCGGTGGCGGTTGCTTCGCTATGGCCGAGGACCGTGTATTGGCTGCTTTCATAGTGCTGGGTATTCATCGGGGTGCCGGTGCAACCCGCCAGAACCAGGCCAAACAGAGCGACGGCAACAACTTTGCTGAGGTACTTCACTGAAAAACTCCATAAGAATGTGCCCGGGATCCGTCTCTCGGGCGGCGCACACTCTAACGGAATTGATGGCCAATTGGTATCACCGCGAGACACTTGCTTTAGATGCCTCGCGAGTTCATTTGGCCGGTTTTCGCCGAGCGGCCATCCGCGAAAGATTGAGCGCCACGGCGGCGCCAACCAGTGCCTGCAATGCCGTTTCATCCAGCTGTTCACCCTCATGCACATCAATGGCTCGTCGGGTATTGCCTTCAAGACTGGAATTGAAAAGACCCGAAGGGTCCTCCAGCGAAGCGCCTTGGGCAAAGGTCATTTTGACGACGCTTTTGTACGTCTCGCCGGTGCAGATGATGCCGGCGTGAGACCACACCGGCACACCGCGCCACTTCCACTCCTCCACCACCTCGGGGTCGGCCTGGCGAATAAGCGCCCGGATTCTGGCGAGTGTTTCGCCCCGCCAATCATTCAGTTCCTTGATTCTCGCGTCTATCAGCTCAGAGGCCGCCACTTGCCCTTCGCCATCCTTTTCAGCGCTCGCTTCCTTCTTCATGATGGTCGTCACCTTCTTCATGATGGTTTTTACCCGCCTCATGATAGTTGCCGGGCGTTTCCCCTGCTCCCGGCTTGATGCCAAAATGCGACGCTCAGGTCACCCGTCCAGCCCTTGTCGCGTAATGCAGTGCAACGAGAATTGATATGAACACCCATTTTCAGCCAAGTGATGCTCCGAAATCCCACGTCTCCCAGCCGTCGGCGGTGACAGCATGATTGAGGTAACCGAGGTTTCCATTGCGCAACTGCGCACTGCGCTCGAATCCGGCCAGACCACCGCGGTTGAGTTGGTCAATGCTTATCTCGCCCGGATCGATGCCTACGACGGTGCGGACACACCCACCGCCCTCAACGCGGTCGTGGTGCGTAACCCCGACGCACTCAAGGAAGCGCAGGCATCCGATGCCCGCCGGGCCAAAGGCGAAACGCTGGGGCCGCTCGATGGCATCCCCTACACGGCCAAGGACAGTTATCTGGTCAAGGGCCTGACCGCCGCGTCCGGCAGCCCGGCCTTCGCCAACCTGATCGCCTATCGCGATGCGTTCACCATCGAACGGCTGCGCGGCGCCGGCGCCATTTGCCTGGGCAAGACCAACATGCCGCCCATGGCCAACGGCGGCATGCAACGCGGGGTCTATGACCGCGCCGAAAGCCCGTACAACGCTGACTACCTCACCGCGCCGTTCGCCTCGGGTTCGTCGAACGGTGCCGGCACGGCCACCGCTGCCAGTTTCGCGGCGTTTGGCCTGGCCGAAGAAACCTGGTCGAGTGGACGCGGTCCCGCTTCGAACAATGGTTTGTGCGCCTACACGCCATCGCGCGGGGTGATTTCGGTGCGCGGCAACTGGCCGCTGACCCCGACCATGGACGTTGTCGTGCCGTTTGCCAGAACCATGGCCGACCTGCTTGAGGTGCTCGACGTGGTCGTGGCCGAAGACCCCGACACCCGCGGCGACCTGTGGCGGATGCAGCCCTGGGTGCCGATTCCGGGCGTCACCTCGGTACGCCCGGCCTCTTATCACGAGCTGGCGGCGAAGCCTGACGCACTGGCCGGCAAGCGTTTCGGCGTGCCGCGCATGTACATCAACAAGGACCTGGAAGCAGGCACCAGCGAAGCGCCGGGCATCGGCGGGCCAACGGGGCAGCGAATCAACACTCGGGCCTCGGTGATCGGACTGTGGGAAGCGGCTCGCCAGGCACTCGAAGCCGCCGGCGCCGAAGTCATCGAGGTCGATTTCCCGTTGGTATCCAATTGCGAAGGCGACCGTCCGGGCGCGCCGACCGTGTTCAATCGCGGCATTGTCTCTAAAGAGTTCCTGCACCACGAGTTGTGGGACCTGACGGCCTGGGCGTTCGATGATTTTCTCCAGGCCAACGGCGACCCGACATTGAACCGTCTGGTCGACGTCGACGGACCGCTGATTTTCCCGCACGACCCCGGCACCCTGCCCAACCGCGAGGGCGACCTTGCCGCCGGCATGGACGAATATGTGCGGATGGCCGAGCGCGGCATCACCCCATGGAATGAGATCACCACGGTGCCGGATGGCTTGCGCGGGCTTGAACACACGCGCCGTATCGATCTTGAGGAGTGGATGGATCGCCTGGGGCTCGATGCGGTGCTGTTCCCGACGGTCGCCGACGTTGGGCCGGCGAATGCCGATGTCGATCCGCAGTCCGCGGACATCGCGTGGAGCAACGGTGTCTGGGTGGCCAACGGCAACCTCGCCATCCGCCACTTGGGCGTTCCCACGGTCACGGTGCCGATGGGCGTCATGCCGGACATTGGCATGCCCGTCGGGCTGACCTTCGCCGGCCGCGCCTATGACGATTCGTCGCTGCTGCGCCTGGCGTCGGCGTTTGAAGCGACCGGGACAAAACGCTTGATCCCGCCGCGTACCCCGGCGCTGTCGGGTCAGCGCTAAAAAGAAGGCCGGGATTGGGGCTGTACATGCCCTTCTCCCGGCCAACGATTCAGCCGATCTGATGCATCAGGCCTTGGCTGCCATCGCGGTGACTTCCACACGCATGCCTTCGACTGCCAGCGCGGCGACGCCCACCGCGGCACGCACCGGCCACGGTTTGGCGAAGAAGCGCTTGTAGACTTCGTTGAAGGCGGCGCGATCAGCCATGTCGGTGAGGTAGATGGTCAGGTGCAACACCCGGTCCATCGAACTGCCGGCGCGCTCCAGTGCAACCTTGAGTGCTTGCAGCGTGCATTCGCTCTGCTCGACGATGCCGCCCAACTCCAGACTGCCGTCGACGCGAGTCGGAATCTGAGTGGAGACCAACAGGCCGCCGAATCCGGCGAGGTCGGAGGAAATGGAGTCCTGGTCAGGATCAGGGGTGAATGTGATGTCTTGGTTTGCCATGGGGATCTCGTGCTTGAAAGGGTAAAGGGCTGTCGCGTATCAGGCGGGCAGTTTACAACCCCACGGCGCACCGCTGTTCAAGATCGTGTGGTGAACGTGGGCGGTGTTGCCGCCACACTCGCCAACGAGGCCTAGTCAGGGTCGAGCAACCCGCCGCTCCAGTTGCGCGAGACCCGGTTGCCGGTGAATTTCGCCACCACCATGCCCTGAGGCACCAGCCGATCCCGATAGCGGGTGACCATTCGCCCTGCTTGCTCGGCGTGCAGCACCACTTCGGAGGACGGATCCCCCGGCCGCCGTAGAATCCGCGCAAAGCGCTGCCCCTCCTCGACGAAATTACCGAGCTCTTTTTCGAAGATCAGCACCCCGGGCTGTGGCGCCAGAATGGTTTCCATGTGGCCCATTTCCATCGCCTCGACGGGCCAGTCAGCGGGTGTCAGCGCTTCGTCGATGACCCCGCAACCGCACAGCCACGCATACAACCCCTCGGCATCCTGTTTGGCAACCCGGTCACTGACATCGCCCTGCCCGCGCAGCTCCAGTGTCGCGGCCATGCGCTGGTCGGTGACGCCGTCACGCAGCCATGGCGCAATGATGGTTTCTTCGAAGGAGCCATCGCCGCCGTCATCCCAAATGATTGCCACGTCCATCTTCATCGCGGCGGCCAGTTCGCGGCCTCGTGGCCAGAAACGGCGGTGAACGTAGAGGTAGGGCAGCGCCTCGTCATCAGTGTGCAGATCGAGCACCACGTGTGCCGGCGCCGCCAGTTGCACCAGTTTTTTTTGCCACGCTTGAACGTTGGTCGACGGTTGGGCCATGGCCGCCGATTGGTCGAACGAACGGTTGAAGTTGTTCCCGGTGGCGTCATGAAAGCGACCGAGAAGCCGGCCTTGGCGAAACTGCCCGATGCCCAGCGGATTGGCTTGCGGCACCACCGTCACGCTGCCTTTGAGCCGACCGTGGGCATCGGCGACCTGAAGCTTTTGCATCAACAGATGCAGCACCAGCATCCCGGCGATTTCATCGGCATGCACTCCGGCTTGCAGGTGCACGGTCGGTCCACTGCCATCGCCCTCGAAACGCCAGGCACCAACCTGCACCGCGTCGCCGTTATTGTTGCGAACACTGAACGAAACATCCTGCGCCATCGGTTTGTCCTCCCGCGTCACCCACGTTTAAAAAACCTGCATTGCCGGCGTCGAGACTGGTGATTGAACGCACGTTCAACTAAGCTCGCGAACCAGGCAATACACCCAAGGATTCGCTTGTGACCACCCCCGCCCCGAAAAACCGTCGTGCCGAACCTGACGAACGCCGCGAAATGCTGGTTGCCGCGACCCTGCGTTGCCTGGTGCGCGATGGTCACGCCGGTATTTCCGTGCGTCGCATCGCCACCGAAGCCGGCGTGTCCGTAGGGTTGCTCAATCACCATTTCGGCAGCATCGATGCGTTGATCGCCGACACCTACCAAAAGATCGCCAGCGAACTGACCACCGCCCTGCTCCAGGAAATCCAGCAGGCCGGCACCCCTGCCGAAAAGATGGACGCCTTCCTCACCGGCTCCTTCTCGCCCCGGGTCATGGACCCGCAACTGCTCGGCGTCTGGGTGGTGTTCTGGAGCCTGATTCGTCACTCCGAACACGTCAGCCAGTCCCACGAAAAAAGCTATCGCGCCTACCTCGACCTGCTCCGCCAATTGCTCGATGACATGGCAACCAGCGAAGGGTTCGTGATCCACGACACGCGCCTGGCCGCCATCGGTTTATCGGCGATGCTCGACGGACTCTGGATCGAGTGGTGCCTGAACCCCGAAACCTTCAGCCCCGCCAACGGCCTCCATATCTGTCGTTGCTGGATAAAGGGGCTGCGTCACGGAGCATTCAGCACCGACAACGTCGTGTGAGGGATGACGGCCGAAGATCATCGCCAGGGTGCCACTGACCGCGATCAGCCCGGCACCGATCATCAGCGACACATCCATCAGCGTGCCCCAGATCAGGCTCGACAGCAGGAACGCCCAGATCAGCCCGGTGTACTCGAACGGTGCCAGCAACGTCGCGGTGGCCCGCTGGAAACTGGCGAACAATAGAAACTGACCAATACCGCCGACCAGCCCGGCCCCGAGCATCCCCAGCCAGGCCGGGGTCGGCGCCGGGGTGTAGGTCCAGGGCAAGGCCACTGTCATGCAAATGACAAACACCACGTTGGTGATCAGCATCTGCTCCAGCACGGATGTCTGCTCATCCACCTGGCGCAATTGAATGTAGGTGAACGCCCAGCACACCGCGGCCAACAGCGTCAGCGCCACCGGCAGCGGGTCGGTCATGTTGCCTGGGCGACAGGCAATGAGCACACCGGCAAATCCAATGATCAGGCTGACCCACTGCCAAGCGCTGGCGCGTTCCTTGAGAATCACCGCCGCCAGCACCGTGACCATGATCGGTGCGGAGAAATACAGGGTGGTCATTTCCGCCAGGCTCAGGTCGCGGGCCGCCGTGTAATACAACACCCAAGCCACAATCGACAGCAGCCCGCGCACCACCAGCAAGCGTCGGCTCGGTGAGTGCCAGGCGCGCTGGACCAGGCGCAACCGCCCCGCCAGCAGACAGGCCAGCACCACCACGAACGCACGCCAGAACAGAATGCTGACCACCGAATAATCGGCCACCAGCCATTTGATGGCGGCGTCCTGCAACGCCAGAAACGTATATCCCAACGTGCACAGGCCGATGCCTTGCAACGACCGGTCGACGATCCGTGTCGTGCTCATTACGCCGACCTGCGCACGGGCGTCCCGCGCCGCTCGGCAAAGGCAAACAGCGCCTCGATCAGGAACGTCAGGCAAACATACACACCGGCCACCAGCAACAGCGGCTCATAGACTTGCAGCGTCTGCGCCCGCACCACGTTGGCGGCCCCCAACAGATCGATAATGGCAATGGTCGAGGCCAGCGCCGTCGACTTGAGGAGCATCACGGTCTCCCCGGCCAGCGTCGGCAACAGCAAGCGCAGGGCCCGAGGCAAGCGCACGCGAAGCAGGGACTGGCGCGCCGTCATGCCAAAGGCCGACGCCGCTTCCATCTCACCCTTGGGTACCGCCAGCAGGCCACCGCGAATCACTTCGCCGACATAGGCCCCCACCGACACCACCAGGGCAAACACGATGTACCAGTAACCGTCACGCAGGTACGGCCAGAGGAAGCTGCCGCGAATCAACGGAAACTGCGCAAACAGGCTGCCGAGGCCGTAGTAGAAAATGTAGATCTGGATCAGCAATGGCGTACCGCGCGTCACGCTGGTGTAGAACAGGCTGACCTTGGCAATCACCCGGTTCTTTGAAATCCGCGCCAGTGCCACCAACACCGCCAGTGCGTAGCCGAACACGCTGGAGATCAACAGGATGGTGATGGTCGTTTGCAGCCCTCGGCCCAACAGCGCCGCGTATTCAATTATCCACGCTGGAATCATTTCGTTTACTCAGCCAAAGGCATCCAGCGACGGATGCGTCGCTCAAGCCGTCCAGACAGGTAGTTGGACACCAGTGTCACCGCGTAATACATCGCCGCGGCGGTGAGGTAGAACAACAAGTAATGCCGCGTCGAACCCGCGCCTTGCTTGGCGGTGTAGAGCAGTTCGTTAGTGCCGACCACGCTGATCAATGCGCTGTCCTTGATCAGGTTGATCCACAAGTTGGCCATCCCGGCCATTGCGTAAGGCGCCATGATCGGCAGCGTGACTCGCCGGAACAGGCCGAAGCCGTTCAAGCCAAACGCCTTGGCCGCCTCGATCTGGCCGAACGGAATGGCCTGGATCGCCGCGCGGAAAATCTCCGACGCGTAAGCCCCTTGCACCAGGCCCAGCACCACGATCGCCGCCAATGGGCCGCTGACATCCACGGTGCCGTAACCCATCTGCGTCATCAGCGAATTGAGGAGCATGGAGCCGACGTAGTACAGCAAGAGAATCAGCAACAACTCCGGAACCGCGCGGAACAAGGTGGTGTAGCTGCGCATCAGTGCCGCGATGGGTTTGGGCGCACTCAGCTTCAGGCAGGCCACCACCAGCCCGATCAAAAGCCCGAGCACAAACGCCCCGGCCGAAATCTGCAGGGTCATCCAGAGCCCCTTCAGCAGCGCACCGCCCCATCCTTGCTCGCTGAAGTTGATCAACTCGAACATTGCTGGCATTTCACTCTCCAGTTAGCGACGTTCACGGCATCACCTACCCCTGTAGGAGCATGGCTTGCCCGCGATGCTTTTGGGCGGCCTCGAGGGCCCCATCGCGGGCAAGCCCGGCTCCTACAGGGAATAGCGGTTGCGTCAGAACGCAGGTTTTACGCTGGTACCGAAGTAGCTTTGGGAGAGGTCGTCATAGTCCTTGCTCGCCAACAGTTCCTGGATGGCCTTGTCGAGTTTGGCCTTGAGCTCGGTGTCATCCTTGCGCAGGCCGGCGCCCACACCTTTGCCGAAGATCGGGTCATAAGGCACTGCGCCGAGGTAGGCCAGGTTGCTGGCATCCGGCGTCTGTACGAACGCCGCCATGGCCGTGCCGTCCGCCATCATCAGGTCGATGCGACCGGCAATCAGGTCAGCGTTGGCCGAGTCCTGGGTGTCGTAATACTTAACGTCGGCGATTTTCTCGTAGTAGGTCTTCAGGAAACTGGCGCTGACCGTCGAGTTCTGTACGCCGATGGTCTTGCCCTTGAGGTCATCCGGGTACTTTTTAACGGAAGTGCCCTTCGGACCGACAATCGCGATCACCGAGTCGTAGTAGGCCTTGCTGAAGGCGATCTGTTTTTCGCGTTCTTCGGTCACCGACATCGAGGAAAAAATCACGTCGATCTTCTTCGCCAGCAGCGACGGAATGATCCCGTCCCACGCCACTTCCTTGATCTCGCACTCGGCTTTCATTTCGCTGCACAGCTTGTGGATCAGGTCGACCTCAAAGCCTTTCCATTCACCGTTGGCCTGCTTTTCGGTGTACGGCGGATACGGTTCGGCTGCGACCGCGAACCTGATCGGCTGGGCTTGCGCCGCGCTCATGCCGGCCAGCAACAAGCAGGCCGCGCCTGTAAACCAGTTTGCCAAACGTCGATTTCCCATGATTTTTCCCCGTCTTTTTATGATGTATTAGCGAGTCTGATGCGCGTTGACGAATTGTCGGCAACGTTCACTGCGTGGGTGTACGAACACTTCATCCGGCGAACCGGTTTCCTCGATCAGCCCTTGGTGCAAATAGGCAACTTTGGAAGAGACATCGCGGGCAAAAGCCATCTCATGGGTCACCAGGATCATGGTCCGGCCTTCTTCCGCGAGGGAGCGGATCACCCGCAGCACTTCGCCGACCAGTTCCGGGTCGAGTGCCGAGGTGGGTTCATCGAACAGCATGACCTTGGGCCGCATGGCCAGGGCCCGGGCGATGGCCACCCGTTGTTGCTGTCCCCCGGAGAGAAACGCCGGGTACTCGTTGCGCTTGGCCGCCAGCCCGACGCGTTCCAGCAACGCTTCGGCCCGTTCGGTGGCCTCGGCACGGCTTTCACGCAGGACCTGGGTCGGCGCTTCGATGAGGTTTTCCAGCACCGTGCGATGGGGCCAGAGATTGAAATTCTGAAACACCATGCCCAGGCTCGAACGGATCCGCACCAACTGTTTGGCGTCAGACACCAGCGGCGCGCCGGGACGGTCGTGGTTGAGCTTGATGCTTTCGCCGTCCACCAGAATCCGCCCCTGATCCGGCACTTCGAGCATGTTGATGCAGCGCAGCAAGGTACTTTTGCCCGAGCCGCTGGCGCCGATCAGGGAGATCACATCGCCTTCGCGAGCCGTCAGGGATACGCCTTTGAGCACTTCGATATTGCCGAAGCGTTTGTGCAGGCCATCGACTTCGATCATGGTCTTGGCCGCAACCGGTGCAACGGTTGCCTCACAAGTAACGCGGCTGATTACGGGCCGTGGAGCCTCACCTTTCAACACCAGGACGAAATCGCGAATACGCTGGCAAGCCTGGGCCAGTCGCTCTTCACCCAGGGTGAACGAGAGCCGTACAAAACCTTGCGCGGGTTCGCCAAACGCTGCCGCATCGAGGACCGACACGCGCGCCTCGCGCAGCAGGCGCCAGGCGAACTCAAGCGAGGCCAGCCCGGTGTCGCGCACGTCCACCAGCACGAACATGCCGGCATCGGGATTGAGCACTGAAATGCCCGGGCAATCCGCCAGGCTCGCGACCACCAGATCACGACGACGGCGATAGATCTCGCGCATGCCGTGGGTCACGTCGTCGTGGGCCTGCACCGCTTTGAGCGCCGCCTCCATGACAAACCCCGGCAAGCCATACAGCATGCTCAGCACCAGGGTTTCGGCATGTTCGATCAGGGCGGGGGCGGCGACGATCCAGCCGATGCGCCAACCGGTCATGGCATGAGACTTCGACAGACTGCCAATGACCACGCAGCGTTCGGCCATGCCCGGCAACGCCGCGAGACTGAGGTGTTCGCGTTCGAACGCAAGGCTTTCGTAGACCTCATCGACCACGACCCACAGGTCATGCTCGATGGCGAGATCGGCGATGGCTTGCAGCTCTTCGCGATTGAGCACCACGCCGGTGGGGTTGTTCGGGTTGGAGAAGAAAATTGCCCGGGTGCGCGGGGTAATGGCCTTGGCCAACACAGCGGCATCGAGCCTGAAACCGGAATCCGCCGAGCACGGCACCCGCACCAGCGTCGCACCGGACGCCTTGAGTGTGGCCTCGTACGTCACGTACATCGGGTCCAGGGCAATCACTTCATCGCCTATGTTGAGCAGGCACATCGACGTGATGAACAGCGCGTTCTGCGCCCCGGCCGCGACGATGACATTGGGCGCTGACACCTCACGGTCGAACAGTGGGCTGTAGCGAGCGGCGATGGCTTCGCGCAAGGCCTGGCGCCCGGCGATTTCGGTGTAGTGGGTGTCACCTTCGCGCAGCGCTTCGATGGCGGCATCGGTGATGAAATCGGGCGTGGGGAAGTCCGGATCACCAACACTGAGAATGATCACATCCTCACCACGGCGCTGGGCTTCGAAGGCTGCATTGTGAATATCCCAGGCGGCGACGCCGTCGCCTGAAATCCGCTCAACAAAGGGTGAAAAACGCATGCCAGTGCCTCGTTCGAAATGAAGAAACGCAAGCCCGCGCAACCAGCCGGGGAGGTGGCCACCAACATAGTCGAAGCTGAACAGTCGTTCAACAGAAAAGTCACGAGGCTTCGCGTTCGGCGCAAACAGGTCGTTTTTACGACAGTCGAGGCGTTTTTCAGCAAGGAAACACAAAAGGGTCGCGAGTAGAAACCCCGATGACTTTGCGGGTGTATTACAACCGTTAATGTTTTAAAAAAACGCAAGCACCCCGTCGAAGTTTCAATTAATACAACGGCCCTAAAACAAATAATCCTGCACTTGTAATGCAAGTAATACATCATAAAAAATTGATACTTGGCGCGCCAGCATGAATATCAAAAGCCCTACCCTACCGACCCCACAGGCAGCGAATAACGTGACCCGCATCCCCATAGCAACTATCAAAATTAAAAACAAACCATTCATTCCGAATATTCATAAAAACTTTCGGACGGATTTTGTTTATCTAATATGCTCAACACCACATGCGAACAAGTGATTAGTTATTAACGTGCACCGCTCTTCCCTCGACCACGACTCCAAGTTCGCCTGCCTAAAAAACGCCAGCAAACTCAACATGACAACAAGGAAATGGAAATGAAGATTTTGTGCGTGCATGGCATCGGCCACGAGGAAGCGGACGAGACTTTTGAGCAATCCTGGAAGCGAGCCATTACCAACGCGGTACTGAGCGCGGCGCCGAACGCCGTCATCGAACTGGACTATTTCGAATATGACGCGCGTTTTGCAAACAGCGGCCTCGGCGCGCCGGAAATTGCCGAAGCGACGCTGCGACTCCTGACCAGTTCCGTGATCCACTCGGTTGGCGACGTGTTCCGGCGCGACCGCGGCATCGGGCAATTTCCCGATCGCCTGCGCTGGACGGCCGGCATGGTGGCGCAGTGGACGGCGGACGAGGCGCTGCGGACCACATTGCGTAAAGACCTCGCCAACCGCGTCAACGATTTCCAGCCGGACATCGTCTGCGCCCACAGCCTCGGTACGCTGGTCGCCTACGACACGTTCCGGCGAGATTCGTCACTGATGAGCAATCGTGTGTTGATCACCTTCGGCTCGCAGATTGCCAACCCCGCCGTGCGCGAAACGTTCGGCGGGCGCATTGAAGGCATCGAGACGGCGTACAAGTGGTATCACCTCTACAACGAACACGACCATGTGTTCACCGCACCGCTGTACTTGCGCGATGCAAACTTCACCCAGGTCATGACGCCGTTCGACAAGCCGGGCGACGCGCTCAATCACGATGCGACGTTCTATCTGGGCCACGTCGAAACCCGGTCCAATGTATGGGGGCCCCTGTTGCAGGCAGGCCTTGCCAGAGGATTCGACAAACGCCTGCTTGCTGTCGACAAGTCCCTGGGGCTTGCAGTGCCAAAGGCGCGCACCGCGCGTCGCTCGCGGGACAAGGCCCTGCTGATCGGGATCAACAACTACCCCAACCCTGCGGACCGGCTCGAAGGCTGCGTCAATGACGTGTTTCTGATGAGTTCGCTGCTGCAAGAATCGAACTTCTCGCCGGATGACATCCGCGTGGTGCTCGATGACCGCGCCACCACGGCCGGCATTCGCGATCGCCTGCACTGGCTGCTCGACGATGCTCAGGCGGGTGATCGCCGGGTGCTCTTCTACTCGGGGCACGGTGCGCAGATCCCCAATACCAATGCCGCAGGCGAAGCCGATCGCATCGACGAATGCCTGTGCCCATGGGATTTCGACTGGACACCGCAGCACGCCATCGTCGACAACGACTTTCGCGACCTATACATCCAGCTGCCATATGACACGCAGTTCATTACGATCTTCGATTGCTGCCATTCGGGCGGCATGACGCGCGAAGGCGCACGGCGTGCCCGCGGGTTGACACCGCCGGATGACATCCGCCATCGCGCCCTGCGCTGGGAGGCCAAGTTGCAGATGTGGGTCGAGCGCGACTGGGTCAAACAGGCGCGCAAAAGTGCGCAGCAGGCCGAAGCCGCCAATACCGTGAGCAATCGCAACGGCATTCGCCGAGTCGGACAAGCCATCGCGGAGCGTGGGTACGACGACAAGCTCTACAACAAACGTCGTGCTGTTTATAAGCACAACGGCCCGTTTCTGCCGATCCTGATGTACGCCTGTGGCGAATCCCAATTGTCGTATGAATACCGTCACGGCGTGATTTCGTACGGTGCATTCACTTACGCACTCGCCCAAACGCTGCGCTCATCCAAACAACGGCCAACGTTCAATGCCCTGGTTCGTGCGACGGGCAAGCTCCTGGCCGAACTGGGTTATGACCAGAAACCGGCCATCGTCGGACCCAAGGATTTGCTCGGCAAAGTTGTTCCATAAGCCGTTATTCCCCGGCAACGCTGAAAATCCAACCGGGCGTCTTGAAGGCGCCCGTTTTTTTATGGGTGCGTCAAAATCAAATCTGCTCAAGCGCGCAACTGAGCTAACGTTTGCCAAGGACCTATCACCGGAAACTGACCTCTAATAAAAATAACTGAGGGTCGCGATCAGGCTATGAACATTCTTTACGATGAACGCGTCGACGGCGCTTTGCCCGAGGTCGACAGAGCCGCCCTGCTCCAGGCGCTGCGAGCACGGTTGCCGGATCTGGAAATCCTGCATCAGCAGGAGGAACTCAGACCGTACGAATGCGACGGGCTCTCCGCTTACCGCACCACGCCGCTGCTGGTGGTGCTGCCCCGCCACCTCGACGAAGTCCAGGGCATCCTTCGACTCTGCCATGAACGGCACGTCCCGGTGGTTGCCCGTGGCGCCGGTACGGGGTTGTCCGGCGGTGCATTGCCGCTGGAAAAAGGCGTATTGCTGGTGATGGCGCGCTTCAACAACATCCTGCATATCGACGCCGCCGCCCGCACTGCGCGGGTTCAGCCGGGGGTGCGTAATCTGGCGATTTCCCAGGCGGCCGCGCCCTTCGGCCTGTACTACGCGCCGGACCCGTCCTCGCAGATCGCCTGTTCTATCGGCGGTAATGTCGCCGAAAATGCCGGTGGCGTGCATTGTCTGAAGTACGGTCTGACCGTGCACAACGTGCTCAAGGTCGACATCCTGACCGTCGATGGCGAGCACCTGACGCTGGGCAGCGAAGCACTCGATTCACCGGGCTTCGACCTTCTGGCCCTGTTCACCGGCTCTGAAGGCATGCTCGGGGTGATTACCGAAATCACCGTCAAACTGCTGCCCAAACCGCAAACGGCAAAGGTACTGCTGGCCGCGTTCGATTCCGTCGAAAAGGCCGGTCGCGCAGTGGGCGACATCATTGCGGCCGGGATCATCCCCGGTGGTTTGGAGATGATGGACAACCTGGCCATTCGCGCCGCCGAGGACTTTATCCACGCTGGTTATCCCGTCGACGCCGAAGCCATTTTGCTCTGCGAACTCGATGGCGTTGAGGCCGACGTTTTCGATGACTGCAACCGCGTGCGCCGGGTGCTGGAACAGGCCGGCGCCACCGAAGTCCGCCAGGCCCGTGACGAAGCGGAGCGCGTGCGCTTCTGGGCCGGGCGCAAGAATGCCTTTCCAGCGGTGGGACGCCTCTCACCCGATTATTACTGCATGGACGGGACGATCCCGCGCCGCGAACTGCCCGGCGTGTTGCAGGCGATTGCTGCGCTGTCGGTCGAATATGGCCTGCGGGTCGCCAATGTTTTCCACGCGGGCGACGGCAACATGCATCCGCTGATTCTGTTCGATGCCAACCAGCCCGGCGAGCTGGATCGTGCCGAAGCCCTGGGCGGGAAAATCCTTGAGTTGTGCGTGAAGGTCGGCGGCAGCATTACCGGTGAACACGGTGTGGGCCGCGAGAAAATCAATCAGATGTGCGCGCAGTTCAACAGCGATGAGCTGACACTGTTCCATGCGGTCAAAGCCGCCTTCGATCCGGGCGGCCTGCTCAATCCCGGCAAGAACATCCCCACCCTGCACCGCTGCGCCGAGTTTGGCGCCATGCACGTGCATTCGGGTCAGATGCCCTTCCCTGATCTGGAGCGTTTCTGATGCTTGAACCCTACGATATGGATGATAGCGATGCCCTGCTGGAGCAGGTCAATCAGGCGCTGCAAAACGCCACGCCGTTGCGCATTCAGGGCTCCAACAGCAAGGCGTTTCTTGGGCGCATCGTCGCGGGCGAAGTCCTCGACACACGCACTCATCGAGGCATCGTCAGTTATGACCCGACCGAGCTGGTGATCACCGCCCGTTGCGGTACGCGGTTGTCAGAACTGGCCAACGTCCTGGACGACGCGCAGCAAATGCTGGCGTGCGAACCGCCCTCCTTCGGTGACGACGCCACCGTCGGCGGCATGATTGCCTGCGGATTGTCGGGGCCACGGCGCCCGTGGTCTGGATCGGTCAGGGATTTTGTCCTCGGTACGCGGGTGATCACCGGGCTAGGCAAGCATTTGCGCTTCGGTGGCGAAGTCATGAAGAACGTCGCAGGCTACGACCTCTCGCGCTTGATGGCTGGCAGTTTCGGGGCGCTGGGTGTGGTGACGGAGGTCTCGCTCAAGGTCCTGCCCAAACCACGTCAGTGCCTGAGCATCAGCCTGGAAATGGACAGTGACCGTGCCTTGCTGCTTCTGGCGGAATGGGGCCAACAGCCGCTGCCGATCAGCGCGGCGAGCCACGACGGGCAACGCCTGCACCTGCGGCTGGAAGGCGGCGAAGGCTCGGTGGCGGCGGCCCATGACCGTTTGGGCGGCGAGTTGCTGGACGCGTCGTACTGGGAAGACCTCAATGAACATCGACTGAGTTTTTTCGATGAGGACCAACCCCTTTGGCGCTTGTCCCTGCCTCACAACACGCCTCGGCTTTCCCTGCCCGGTGTGCAACTGATCGATTGGGGCGGCGCCCAGCGCTGGCTCAAATCCGAGGCGCAGGCATCGTTCATTCGCAAGATCGTGAGCGAGGTCGGCGGGCATGTGACCTGTTACAGCCACGGCCTGATCGATAGCCCCTTCCAACCGTTGCCGGCGGCGCTGATGCTGTACCACCGAAACCTCAAGCAGCAGCTCGATCCACGGGGCATCTTCAATCCCGGTCGCCTGTACGCGGAGTGTTGAACCATGCAGACCACACTCAGCGAACACGCCCGCCAACTGCCCCGCGCCGAAGAAGCCGAAAGCATTCTGCGCACGTGCGTGCACTGCGGTTTTTGCAACGCCACTTGCCCGACGTACCAGTTGCTGGGCGATGAACTGGATGGGCCGAGGGGGCGCATCTACCTGATCAAGCAGGTGCTGGAAGGCCACGAGGTCACCAGCAAAACCCAACAGCACCTGGACCGCTGCCTGTCGTGCCGCAACTGCGAAACCACCTGCCCCTCCGGCGTCGATTACCACAACTTGCTCGACATCGGTCGCGCGGTGGTGGATGCAGCCGTACCGCGTTCACTCGAGCAGCGCTTGTTGCGTGAAGGTTTGCGCAGCGTCGTGCCCAATCCCGGACTGTTCAAAGCGCTGGTCAATAGTGGGCAAGTGTTCCGTGCACTGCTGCCAAACACTTTGCAGGCCAAACTGCCGCGCCGTGTGTACCCGGCGAAACCACGACCGACGGTGCGCCACGCCAGGCAGGTATTGATCCTGGAAGGCTGCGTTCAGCCGGGTCTGTCACCCAACACCAATGCCGCCACCGCACGCGTGCTGGACCGGTTGGGCATCAGCGTCATACCGGCCCGCGAGGCCGGTTGCTGCGGCGCCGTCGACTATCACCTCGACGCCCAGGCGGCTGGACTGGACCGCGCCCGTCGCAACATTGATGCGTGGTGGCCGAGCATCGAGAGCGGTGCCGAAGCCATCGTGCAGACCGCCAGCGGTTGCGGTGCATTTATCAAGGACTACGGCCACTTGCTCCGCGCCGACCCGGCCTATGCCGACAAGGCGAAAAAGGTCAGCGCACTGGCCAAGGACCTGGTCGAAGTGCTGCGCGATGAACCGCTGGAAACACTCGGCATCCACAGCGATCAGCGCCTGGCGTTCCACTGCCCCTGCACCTTGCAGCACGCGCAAAAACTCGGTGGCGCGGTGGAGGCTCTGCTGACGAGCCTGGGGTTCAACCTCACGCCCGTGCCCGACAGCCACCTGTGCTGCGGCTCGGCGGGCACCTATTCGCTGACCCAACCCGAACTGTCCCGACAACTGCGCGATAACAAACTCAATGCGCTGGAAAGCGGGCACCCCGAAGTCATTGTTACCGCCAATATCGGTTGTCAGACCCATCTCGACGGTGCCGGTCGAACCCCCGTCCGGCACTGGATCGAACTGGTTGAAGCCGCTCTGCCCTGACCACGCAATGGAGAATCGCCATGAACAGCAAAGCCGTACTGAGCCAGATCGAGGTCAGCCAGATCCTCACCGCCGCCCGCACCGAAGCACAGAACAATCAATGGGCCGTGACCATCGTTGTTGTCGATGACGGCGGGCATCCCCTGGCGCTCGAACGCCTCGACGGTTGCGCGGCCATCAGCGCCTACATTGCCACCGAAAAAGCCCGCACCTCGGCGTTGGGCCGGCGCGAATCCAAGGGTTACGAAGAGATGGTCAACGGTGGGCGCTACGCCTTTTTATCAGCGCCGCTACTGACGTCACTTGAAGGGGGCGTGCCAATCATTGTCGGTGGGCAAGTGATTGGCGCGGTCGGCGTGTCCGGCGTCAAGGCCGAGCAGGATGCACAAGTGGCCAGGGCCGGCGCGCAATGCCTGAAGTGACACCTTCAACGAAGCAGTCTGTAGCAGCTGGCGAAGCCTGCGTTCGGCTGCGAAGCAGTCTGTAGCAGCTGGCGAAGCCTGCGTTCGGCTGCGAAGCAGTCGTGAAATCCTACGATGCTGTGTTTCAGGAGCTCCGCGCGTACAGAATTTACGACTGCTACGCAGCCGAACGCAGGCTTCGCCAGCTGCTACATGCTCGGGCGTTGTTATTTACGCGCCAACTTAAACCGCACGCATTCTTCATAGAAACTCTGCCGCACAGCAGCAGGCGTGTAGCGCGAAGGGCTGTCGTAGGTTTGCTCGGTAATGCCCATCGCCATCATGCGCATCCACGATTTGTTGAATTTATAAACCTGAATCTTCTGGCGCGCGGCATACAGCGACACCCCGGACAGCTTGAGTTCCTGCGCCCTCGCCGCCGTTCCTGCCCCCCAGTCGCACATATACCGGTCATTGGGCATCAATTCCCTGGCCTGGACAGCGCCGGCAGTGCTTGCCAGGGCAAACGAGATCATCGTGACAGCTACGTTGCGCACTTGCATTAGCCCTAACCACCTGAAAATAAAGTGATTTTGGCGATAGTTTTGCGCTTGCGGGGCCAGCAAATTGCCTTATTTGATCAAACAACAGTAAACGGGCTCAGGATCAGCCCTGAGCCCGATAACGCATCCTCAGCGCAGCGCCGCCCTCATCTCATTCACCCGCTCGTTCCAGGTGAAGTGATAGACGTTGGCAGGCGGCTCGGGATGACAGGTTCCGTTGTCCGCATCGGCGCCCACAATCGACCACTGCGCGCGCGAGGTCTCGCCCAGCTCACGGGCGGTCTGGGCATTGAAACACTTGCCCAGCTCCTCGTCGGGGACCAGTGCAAACGCCTTGGGGTGATCGCGCAACCATTGGGCCGCTTGCTCGACCGAGGAACCGGCCATGCCGAAATGCACAATCGGTTGCCGGGCGTATAACCAGTGACCCTCACGCCAGTTGACCAACACCAGCTCCGCGCCACCGGTCATTGTCGCGGCCTGTTCCATGATCGCGTTATGCGGGTTGGCACCGTCCCTGACCGGTTCGATGAACCCTCGGGCGAACCACAGTGCAAACCAGATCACGGCCACCGCCTGGAACACCTGCCGACCGCGCGGGCGCTGGCTGAACCAGCGTTTGAGCAACCAGGGAATCAGCGGCGCCGCCACCAGCACCAGCCCGGGCAGCGCCGGATAGATGTACAACTTGCGCTTGCCGCTGCTGATGCAGAAAAACAGCACCACCAGCATGACCCAGCCCAGCAGCACCAACACGCGACCATCATGCTTGCGCAACTGCCGACGCCACGCGGGCACCAGCCACGGCAACGCAAGCACCAGCGGCAGCCAATATTGCGGGATCACATAAACGAAGAAATACCAGAACGGTTCGCGATGGTCCCAGGCCGCGGCATATCGCCCTGCGGTCTGACGCAGCAGTATTTCCTTGGCATAGGCGATTTCTTCAGCACCACCGTTGAGCACGATGGACAACGCCAGGGGCAGCAACCAGATCGCCGTGGCACCCAATATCACCGCCAACCCCAGCCACCACTTGCGCGCCTCGCCCGGCATCGCCACCACGCCGGACCAGTCTTTGCGCACGGCATAGGCATAGGGAATCAACATCAATGCCGGGACGAACCCGACGCCTTTGGTGATCACGCCCACGCCCATGGCGGCGCAGCCCAGGTAAAACCAGCGCCAGGCCGGGCCGAGCAACAGGTGCCGCGTCAGGCCGTACAAGCCGACCGAGGTGAACAGCACCAGAAAGCTGTCGATCTGACCGGTCTGCAGAATGCTGTAAGTCTGATACGTGGCCAGGTACAACAGCGCCGCGATCCGGCCAATACGCTGATTCCACAAACGGCGGCCCAGATCGTAGACCACCGCGGTAACAGTCACGCCCGACAACAGGCCCGGAATATACAGGGCAATGGCCGGTTTCCCGGTCAACCAACTGAAAAACGCCACGGTCCACATGAAAATCGGTGGCTTGTCGCCGTAAATCTCTGCCGCCCGGTGCGGAATGAGCCACGAACTGTTGTGCAACATCTCCAGAGCAACGCCCAGGAATCGTTCCTCGTCGACATTCTGCGGCTGACGCAGCCCCAATCCGGCGCCGATCAACAGCAGCGCCAGCAACATCAGGCCCAGGCATTCAACACCGGGCGATAGCGATCTACGCATGACTCATTCCTTCACCAGTTTGCTTTTGGCAATCAGCTGCAAATTGCGCAGATAAACAATCGAGCCAAACGCCTGACCGACAATGAACACCGGGTCCTGGCGGTAAATGGCGTAGGCCAGTAGCAATGCACTGCCGATGATGCTCAAGTACCAGAACGCCACGGGAATCACGCTGCGCTTCTGGTACTCGCTGTACAACCATTGCAAGACAAAACGACCGGTGAAGGCGATCTGGCCAATGAAACCGACCGCCAGCCACAGGGTTTCGCGGGAGAAACTCATCCTTCGATCTCCAGTGCCTTGGTATTGAGGCGCGTGCGCTTGATCAGCCACCAGACACCGACCAGATCCAGAATGCCCACCAGCGCGCGGTCAAGGTTGCCGTACTTGGACACCCCGGCCGTACGGGGACGATGGTTGACCGGGTGGACGATCATTCGGCCGTTGTGACGCTGGATCAGCGCCGGCAGGAATCGATGCATATGGTCGAAGTACGGCAAGCGCAAAAACGCTGCGCGCTCGATCAGCTTCAGCCCGCAACCGGTGTCCGGCGTGGCGTCGTTGAGCATGCGCCGGCGCAGACCATTGGCGAAACGCGACGCCCAGCGTTTACTCGCGGTGTCGCGGCGGTTGACCCGGTGACCGGCCACCAGTTGAACGTCGACCGGACCATGACCGCCACGCACCAGTTGCAACATGCCGGGGATATCCGCCGGGTCGTTTTGACCGTCGCCATCGAGCGTCGCCAGCCACTGCCCGCGAGCCGCGAGCGCGGCATGGTAAAGCGAGGTGCTTTGGCCCAGCGAACGCTCATGACACAGAATGCGCAGCGTGCTCAGGCCGCCGTTTTTGATCTGTTGCAGTTCGTGCAAGGTGGCGTCGGTACTGCCATCGTCGACCACAATGATTTCGTACGCTTCATCCGCCAACGCGGCGCGCACTTCCTCAATCAAGGGCTTGAGGTTGTTGGATTCGTTCTTTGCCGGAATCAGTACCGATACAAAAATATCTTGGCTCACAGGGTTCGCCCGCCGCTATTGGTTGACATCAAGGGTGAACGCTTCATAGCTGATAGAAGTGGCGATACCACTTCACAAATTCCGCCACACCGGTTTCAACCGCTACTTGCGGGCGGAAATCGACCCAGTCCGCCAGCACCGACACATCGGCCCAGGTCTTGATCACATCGCCCGCCTGTAGCGGTAAGTAATTGCGCCGGGCCTTGATGCCCAGCACGTTTTCCAGACAGTCGACGAACGCCAGCAACGGCACGGGTTCGCCCCGGCCGATATTGAAGATTCGGTTGGCGGCTTCGCCGTCATTGCCCTGTACCGGCGGTTTTGTCCGCAGGCGCGCAATGCTTTCAACGATGTCATCGACATACGTGAAATCGCGGGCCATCTCGCCGTAGTTATAGATATCGATCGGCTCGTCATTGAGGATCGCCTTGGTGAACTTGAACAAGGCCATGTCCGGCCGGCCCCACGGCCCGTAAACGGTGAAAAAGCGCAGGCCGCTGGTACGAATTCCGTAGAGATGGCTATAGCTGTGCGCGAGCATCTCATTGGCGCGTTTGCTGGCGGCATACAGCGAAACCGGGTGATCGACGGCGTCTTCGACGCTGAACGGCATTTTGCTGTTAGTGCCGTACACCGAACTGCTCGACGCATAGATCAAATGCTCCGGGCGATGGTGCCGACAGGCTTCCAATACATTCAGAAAACCCACCAGGTTCGATTGCGCATAAATGTCCGGGTTGTCCAGCGAATAGCGAACACCCGCCTGCGCTGCCAAATGCACGACCTCGGTGAAAGCATGCTCTTTGAACAACGTCATCAAGGCCGGTTTATCGACAATATCGAGTCGCTGGAAACGAAAACCCCGCAAGGACTCCAACTCTTTGAGCCGTGCCCTTTTGAGCTCTACGCTGTAGTAGTCGTTGAGGTTGTCGATACCGATCACTTCAAGACCTTGCTGACACAAACGCTTAACAGTGTGATAACCAATAAAACCGGCAGCTCCGGTAACCAGAACAGTCATAGCACCTCATTATTTTTCGAGACCCGCTTCAACTTCATCCCCTGCACCATTGATAAGTCATTGAGGCCCGTGACATCGTTGACACGAAGCCACCGTTACCCTGCCTGTCCAATGGTGAAATCTTGTTACATATTTATTTAAATTGTATGAAGACGACAAGGGTGCGCAGTCGCGTTTTGACGGTACTGATAAGCCTTGTCATTTGCGGCATGGCCAGTGCCGAACAAAAGCCTGCGAACATGATGTATTTGCGCACCATCGACCCGAGCATAGAACAGGATATGCGTTATGCCGGTGCTCACAACTTCACCGGGCACCGGCTCGACGGTTACGACGCTGCCGAATGCCTGTTGTCCGTGGACACCGCCAAGGCCCTCGCCCGGGTCCAGGCGGCCTTGCGCCTGCAGGGCTACGGTTTGAAGGTATTCGATTGCTATCGACCCAGCCGCGCCGTCGCCGACATGGGCCGCTTCGCGACAGAACCGGGCGACCCACGCAAGGCCGAGTTCTATCCACGGGTGGACAAACAGGACTTCTGGCGCCTGGGCTATGTGGCGCGGGTGTCGGGGCACTCCAGAGGCTCGACCGTGGACCTGACACTGACCGGTCCGAACGCCTTGCCCGCCGACCAATGGACGCCATTGGCCGCGCCCATCGATTGCACGGCCCCCTATGAACAGCGCTGGCATGACGGCGCACTCGACATGGGCACCGGGTTCGATTGCTTCGATGAACGCGCGCACACTGCCAACCCTTCGATCAATGCCACCGCAAAAGAAAACCGTCAGCGCCTGAGCAGCGCCATGGAGAAAGAAGGGTTTAGCGGGTATTCGAAGGAATGGTGGCACTTCACGTTCGGTGGCGAAGGCGCGCCAAAGGACGTGATGGACTTCCCGATTACACCCATCAGCACCCGCGACGCGATCGCTGCCAGTGGCCAGTTGATTGTGGTTACCAGCAAAAACTGGGATGACATCCAGGGCACCGCACAGCGCTATGAGCGCGACGGCACCTCCTTTCGAAAAGTTGGGGATGCGTTTCCAGTGATGGTGGGTAAAAACGGCATGGGTTGGGGCAAGGGACTTGCCAGCGTTGACGCCGGTGAAGGCCCGGTCAAACGCGAAGGCGACGGAAAGGCACCGGCCGGGGTCTTCAAACTCGGAACGGCATTCGGTTACGACACCACGGCCGACACCCACTTACCGTACCTCTCGCTGACACCGAGCACCGAATGCGTGGATGACGGCCAGTCCAGACGCTACAACGAACTGGTCGACGGCGCGGAGATTGCCAAGGACTGGAGCAGTTCTGAGCACATGCGCAACGAGCCAGGTTACCGCCAAGGCATTTTCATCGAACACAACACCCCGGCCAATGCGGGCTCGGGCTCGTGCATTTTCTTCCATATCTGGCGCGGCCCGACCTCGCCGACGCTGGGCTGCACGGCCATGGATCAGGGAGATATTGCCGCGCTGCTCAAATGGCTGGACCCTCGCGAGTCACCGTTGCTGGTGCAAATGCCACTGGCGCAATACGAGCGGTTTCAAGAGGGCTGGAATTTGCCGTGACGTTGGTGGCGCTTGGGTTGGATCAACTGGAAAGGTACTGTTACCAAAGCTCGCCAACCGCCAAAACAAAGGAGCTGAATAAGCGGAGCGTCGTGTACAGAACAGCCCAATCAAAAGTCAGGGATATTCCTGCCGGGCATGCAAAACGGTCACGATCTCAATTCGATCCGTCACTCTATAGACCACCAGATAAATGGGGTGCACAACAATTTCCCGTGTACCGGGCACACGGCCAAATCGATAAAGGTAGGGATGTTGAGGAAGTGCTGAGGTAGCAACTTCAATAGCTTGGTACAACTCACTAGCCGCTACAAGGTGACGGTCGCCAATATAATCCAGAATTTGCCAGAGTTCAGCCCGAGCCTCGGGCCGCCACTCAACCAGCATCGCGCTTGTTGCGCTTGGATTCGATCAAGGCTCGCATATCAGCCATCACCTGATCGTGTGGGACATTCGGGCGTGGATCATCGAGCGAGGCTTGCACTTTGGCACGAAACCAATGGTCGTAGCTGGCAGCCTGCTCTTCAGTTTCAAACTCTGAAACGATGGGGGAAAGTTCGGCGCTCATAGTGACCTCCGGATTTGATGTTTAGCAGTCTAATCGGTAAGTGGCTTGCTGTCGTCGCTGGCAAGATGAAGGGCGTTCATGCCTGCTACCGACAGTCCGCTCACTCCTTCCTGATTGCAGCGACCACGCTACCCGCCTCGCTTCCGAGCGCCAAGCCTAAAACCCTGTGGGATATTTCTTCGATTATTTGAAAGCAGTCGCACGTCTTACGGTGCCTGTTTTATGACGCGCGGTTGCCGCCCCAGCCACTTTCGTAAGGCCCGGCTCCTTCTCAACCCTGCTTCAAATCAAGGCAATACGTGTAATACCCCCCGTCACGCACATACCCCAACGACTCATACAAACGCTGTGCACCAAGATTGTCGGTGGCCGTTTCCAGCACCATGCCCTTGGCACCGCTCAACACCGCAAATTCGCGAGCGGTGTTCATCAGCAACGTCCCGACCCCTCGCCCTCGGGCCTGGGGGCTGGTGAACAGGTCGCTGAGCAACCATGTGCGGTGGGCGTCGATGGAGGAAAAGGTGGGGTACAACTGCACAAAACCCAGCGCGTCCCCCGTGGCATCTTCGGCGAGGAAAATCACCGATTCGTCCCGGGCGATGCGCTCGGCGATGAATTCGCGCGATTGCGTCAGGTTCGAGGGCTGGCCGTAAAAGCCTCGGTAGGCGTCGAAAAGGCGTGCCACCTTGTCGAGGTGGGTGGCGTCGACACGAAGGGCTTGTACGACCATGTTGAGGCTCCTCAGCGAGGCATTACTTGGGCTGCGCAACCTTGCGCAAGTAAGGCTTGATGGTTTTGAAGCCATCGGGGTATTTCTTGCGTGCGTCTTCATCGGACACCGACGTGGGGATGATCACGTCTTCACCCGGACGCCAGTTCACTGGAGTCGCGACGGTGTGTTTGGCGTTCAGTTGCAGGGAATCCAGCAG
The DNA here is from genome assembly GCF_003148705.1 of Pseudomonas sp. OV226. NCBI lineage: Bacteria > Pseudomonadati > Pseudomonadota > Gammaproteobacteria > Pseudomonadales > Pseudomonadaceae > Pseudomonas > Pseudomonas sp. OV226. The sequence goes on from NZ_QGGS01000012.1 coordinate 95,456, forward strand.
ACGCAGTACTTCATCGAAGTTTCGCCCGGCACTCATTGGGTAGATCAGCATGGCCTTGACCTTTTTGTCCGGGCCGATGATGAACACAGAACGCACGGTGGCGTTGTCTACGGCGGTGCGGGCGCCGCCGCTGGCATTCGGATGGATCATGTCGTAGAGCTTCGCCACGACCAGGTTTTCGTCACCGATCATCGGGTAGTTGACGGCGTGCCCCTGGGTTTCTTCGATGTCTTTGGCCCAGCTTGCATGATTGCTGACCGGGTCGACGCTGAGTCCGACGATCTTGGTGTTGCGCTTGTCGAACTCCGGTTTGAGCCCTGCCATGTAGCCCAGTTCAGTGGTGCATACCGGGGTGAAGTCCTTCGGATGGGAAAACAGAATGGCCCATTTGTCGCCAATCCATTCGTGGAAGTTCAGCGTGCCTTCGGTACTTTCGACGGTAAAGTCCGGTGCCTCGTCGCCAATGCGGATTGCCATGTTCGTTCTCCTTACTGTGGGGTCGTAGGGAAAACCGTCGGAATGGGGGACGTCTCCAACGGCATTCAGGATCGGTGTTGAACCTGCCAACGCGGATCAGTATAGGAGACGCTTCAAGACACGGCAGTGACCGCCGCACTGGATCAATAAGCCTTTGATTTCATAAGAGCAAAACCAATCAGGTCGCCCGACCGGCGACCTGATTCCTGTCGAACACATCAAACCCGGACGTTGCGTCCCGGCAGCGTCGACCGCTGGCTGTTTTCCCAATCCTGCACAAGGCCGACGGGCGCATCGGAGGCCGGCAGCATGGTGCGTCCGCGCACCAGATCGCTGGCCCGCTCGGCGAGCATGATGGTCGGTGCATTGAGATTGCCGTTCGGTTCGGTCGGGAACACCGACGAGTCGATCACGCGCAACCCGGCGATGCCATGCACCCGCAGCTCGGAATCCACCACCGCCATGTCGTCCTCGCCCATGCGGCACGAGCCGCAGGGGTGGTAGGTGCTTTCGAGGTTGTCGCGCACGAAGGCATCCAGGTCTTCATCGCTGGTCACCTGTGCGCCCGGTGCGATTTCGCCATCGCGGAAACGGTCCATCGCTTTCTGGCCGATAATCTCCCGGGTCAGCCGGATGCAGCGGCGGAAGCCCTCGCGGTCCTCTTCCCGTTGCAGGTAGTTGAACTGAATCTGCGGATGCTCATACGGGTCGGCTGAAACCGCGCGCACATATCCGCGGCTCTTGGGTTTGTTCGGCCCGGTGAGCACCATGAAGCCATGGCCCTTGATCGGTTTATTGCCGTCGTAGCGCATCGCAGCAGGCAGGAAGTGGAACTGAATGTCCGGCCAGCGCAACCCCTTGTCCGAGCGAATGAAACCACCCGCCTCGAAATGGTTGGTGGCGCCGAGCCCGTCCTTGAACAGCAGCCAGCGCAAACCGATCATCAACTTGCTCAGCGGGTCCATTTTGCTGTTGAGGGTCACCGGTTCCTTGCAACCGAACTGGATGTACACCTCGGCGTGATCCTGCAGGTTCTCCCCTACTCCCGGCAGGTCATGACGCACGCCAATCCCGGCTTTGCGCAGGACCTCGGCCGGGCCGATCCCGGAGCGTTGCAGCAGGTGCGGCGAACCGATCGGGCCGGACGCGATCAGCACTTCGCGGTTGCAAAAAACCTTATGAGTCTGGCCTTGGTGGTCATACATCACGCCAACGGCGCGCTTGCCTTCAAGGAGGATCTGACGGGTCATCGCGTGGGTGATCACGGTCAGGTTCGGACGGCCCATCGCCGGGCGCAAATAGGCGTTGGCGGTAGAGCAGCGCACGCCGTTTTTCACGGTCATGTGCATGGCGCCAAACCCTTCCTGCATGTAGCCGTTGCAGTCGTCGGTCTTGATGTAACCCGCTTCCGCGCCGGCTTCGACCCACGCCCCGTACAGCGGGTTTTTCATGTGGTTGCCGTTGGTGGTGTGCAACGGCCCGGTTTGCCCACGGTAGCTGTCGCCACCCTCCTCGTAATGTTCTGCCCGTTTGAAGTACGGCAGGCAATTGCGGTAGCCCCAGCCCTGTGCGCCGAGCGATTCCCACTCGTCAAAGTCATAGGCGTGGCCACGGATATAGACCAGGCCGTTGATCGAAGAGGAGCCGCCCAACACCTTGCCGCGCGGGCAGTGAATGCGCCGGCCGTTGAGGAACGGCTCCGGCTCGGTTTCGTAGCGCCAGTTGTATTTCTTGGTGTTCATCGGAATCGAAAACGCGCTGGGCATCTGGATCACCACACTGCGATCACTACCACCGAATTCCAGGACCAGAACCGAGGTGTCCGGGTCTTCGCTCAAGCGGTTGGCCAACACACAACCCGCCGAGCCTGCGCCAATGATGATGTAGTCGTAATTTTGCGTAGCCATGGTTATCTCCCGGCTGTCGATTCGTTGAATACCGGCGTCGAACGTTGGGTCAGCGAATCGCCAGTGGTGTATTGAGGAGAGGTTTTCTCGATGTGCTGGATAACGGCTTCTTCACGCTTGAGGTCGATCGAGCGGCTGAACCAGTAGTAAACCAGGCCCGATACGATCAGCCCGACCAGCCAGGCGATGTCGATGCTGCCCAGCGCCTTGGCGAGCGGGCCGACATAGACCTCACGCTGCTCAACGCCGTCGTAGATGTAGAAGAACGGGATCATCGAGATAAAACCGATGGCATACGCGGCGATGCCACGCAGGCCCCAGCTGCCGTAGATATTGCCGTGGGGCATGAAGAAGTGCGGGATGGCATAGCGGCCTTTGCGCACGAAGAAATAGTCGGTGAGGTTGACCGAGGTCCAGGGCACCAGGAAGTACAGCATCACCACCAGGTAGATCCCCAGCACCGACAAGCCTTTGCCCGAACTCTGGATGCTCAGGGCCACGCCCAGTTGCAGCAGGATCACAAAACCGATCGCCAGGATCCGCGCCTTGCGCGTCGGCTCGATGTGCTTGATGGAGTCGACGCAGGTCAGCGTGGTCAGTTTCGCGCTGTAGATGTTCATCGCAATCACCGGCAGGAACGCCAGAATCGTGATCACCACCACCGCCGTACCGATCAGCGGTGAAACGGTGTTGCCGACTTGTCCAAGGGCCACCAGCACATCGGTGGAGTGCAGGTGATCGGCCAGCCAGCCACCGACGGAAATCATCCACGCACCGGACAACGACGCGCCCAGGAACACCACCGCAATCAGCTTGCCGCTGGAGGTGTTTTTCGGCAGGTAACGCGAATAGTCGGAGACGTAAGGCGCGTAGGCGATGTTGTAACTGGCCGCCGCCGCGAACTGGGCGATGAAACCGGTCCAGTTGAAGCCCAACGGAGCAGGCGCCACCTCACCGGCGGCGAGCACTGGCATCGCCGCATCAGGCACCCAACCCATCATCACCGCCAGCGTGACCAGCCCGTACAGCGGAATCGACAAGTACAACGCCCATTTGAAACTGCGGTGCATCCAGTCATGACCGAGGATGGCCAGGACCGCCGCCGGTATCGTCACCGCCACCGCGATCACGGCGGGGTTGAAACCGAAAAGCGTGTGCAGGCCCTGCATCATCAACACCAGGTTGACGATGTTGAACCCGGCAAATACAAACAGCGTCGCCAGCAGGACCAGAATCACCCCGCGATAGCCGAACTGCGCGCGCGACTGGATCATTTGTGGCAGGCCCAGGTGCGGACCTTGCGAACCGTGAAACGCCATGAACAGCGTGCCGAACATGATGCCCAGCGTGCCGGCGAGTGTGGTCCAGAGCGCGGTCAGGCCGACGCTTGGGCCCACGAAGCCGATGGTCATGGTGAAGAAGGTGAAGTTGCCGAGGAACCAGAACGGGCCTTGACTGGACAGTTTGTCGGTGCGTTCGTGTTCCGGGATGAAGTCGATCGAATGGCTTTCGACGATCGGTTTGTCATCGAGAAGCGACACGCTAGGAGCGGCTTTGGCGTCAGTGTTCATGATGGACTCTTATTGTTGGAAGATCATGACGGAATAACTGCATTCTTTCGGGTGAACGACGCCCGGGCGCATCCTTGCCGTTCCCTGTTGTTGAAGATGCCGCGAACCGTGTAGCAGCTGCCGAAGGCGGCGTCCGGCGGCGCAGCCGTCGTAAACCCGATGACCAAGGCTTACCAGACACACCACCCTCACTGGTTTTACGACGGCTGCGCCGCCGGACGCAGGCTTCGCCAGCTGCTACGGATTGCGTTGCGGCTGAACCGACAGAAAGACGTCAGCCGTGACTCAGGGCAGCGTGATCCAGACGGCCTTGGTTTCGAGCAGGTAATCGAGCTGCTCGGCGCCCAGGTCCTTGCCGAATCCGGACTGCTTGTAGCCACCGAACGGCATCGACGGGTCGAGGGTGCCGTGGGCATTGACGTAGACCGAACCGGCCTTCAACCGTGGGATCAGGCTGTGCACCTTGCCCAGGTCATTGGAATAGAGTGCTGCGGCCAGGCCGTACACCGAGTCATTGGCCAAGGCCAGCGCCTCTTCCTCATCGTCGAACGGTGCGGTGACCAGCACCGGGCCAAAGATCTCTTCCTGGACAATGCGCATGTCGTTGCGGCAATGGGCGAAGATGGTCGGCTCGACGAAGAAGCCCGGGCCATCGACGGGCTGGCCACCGTAGACCAGTTCGGCACCTTCCTGCTTGCCGGTTTCGATGTACTCGGTCACGCGCTGTTTTTGCAGCGCCGACACCAGCGGACCGATGAAGCAGTCAGGGTCCAGGCCCGGTGCGATTTTCAACGTGCGGGTATAGGCGATCAGTTCACGCAGGAATTCGTCGTAGACACTGCTATGAATATAGGCCCGTGTACCGGCGTCGCATACCTGCCCGGAGTTGAAAAACACGCCGTTGGCGACCGCTTGAGCGGCGGCCGGGATGTCGGCGTCGGCGCAGACGATGACCGGCGATTTACCACCGAGTTCGAGCGTCAGGCGCTTCATGTCTTCCAGCGCTGCGCGGCCGACAGTCTGGCCGACCGGGGTCGAGCCGGTGAAGGTCAGTTTGTCGATGCCAGGGTGCGTGGCCATGGCGGCGCCGACCACGCTGCCGCGCCCGGACACGATGTTGATGACGCCATCCGGGATGCCGGCTTCCTGTACCAGTTCGGCAAAACGCAGGGCCGACAGCGAGGTCAGCTCGGCGGGTTTGACCACCACGGTGCAACCGGTCGCCAGGGCGGAGCCGAGCTTCCAGGCCATGGTTTGCAACGGGAAGTTCCATGGCACGATAGCGCCGACCACACCCACCGGTTCTTTGCGCGTATAGGCCAGGTAATTGCCGGGCAGCGAGGGCTCGACGGTGCGCCCGTGAAGCTTGGTCGCCCAACCGGCGAAATAACGCAGGGTGTCGACTGTGCCCTGGATATCGACGTCTTTGGCAAACGCTACGGACTTGCCCATGTCGATCGATTCGATTTGCGCCAGCTCCTCCGCGTTCTGTTCAATCAGGTCAGCCAGGCGCTGGATCAGCCGTTCGCGTTCGGCCGGTTTGGCCTGGCGCCAGGCGCCGCCGTCAAACTGCGCGCGAGCCGCTTGCACGGCGCGGTCCAGGTCATCGGTGGTGCCCATCGGAATGCGCGTGATCAGGCCTTCGGTCGACGGCTCGATGACATCGGACGTCTGCCCGTCGCTGGCCTCGACAAAAGCACCGCCGATGAACATTTTCTGCACCTTGCTGAGGAAGGTCTGGGTCGCTTCGGAGACGCCAAATTTCTGCAGGTACTGCTTAACGATCGTGTCCATTTTTATTCTCTCTGCCCGGCAGTGAGGTCCTGCCGGGTCACTGTGGTTCGAGGATCGATCCGTGCCGTCAGGCCGGAGTGGCTTCGCCTTCGGCCGCACGCACCTTGGCCCGCTCGTGGAAGATGAAACCGATGCTGTTGAGCAGCAGTTGCGCGGCGAGAATCGAAGTCATGCCGCTCGGGTCATACACCGGTGCAACCTCCACCAGGTCCATGCCGACGATGTTGCCCTTGCTGCGCTTGGCCAGGGCCTGGATGATTTCCAGCACTTCGTAGTAGAGGAAGCCGCCGTGACTTGGCGTGCCAGTGCCCGGGGCGATGGACGGGTCAAAACCGTCGATATCGATGGTGATGTAGTAATTGATGTTCTGCGGGATCAACGCCAGCACACCCTCGACGCCGAGGCGACGTACATCACGTACCGAGAGAATCTTCGAACCCGCCTCGTGGGCCGCTTCGTAGTCATCGCGGTTTGAGGACGACACGTTGCGGATGCCCATCTGGGTCATGCCGACGATGTGGTTCATTTCCGAGGCGCGGCGCAGCGGGTTGCCGTGGCCGTAGCGCACACCGTGGCGTTCATCGACGAAGTCCAGGTGCGCATCGAAGTGGATGATGTGGATCGGGCCACGGCCCTCGAACGCCTTGATCACCGGCGCGTGCACCGAGTGATCGCCGCCGAGCACCACCGGCATGACACCGGCATCGAGAATCTTGCGCACGGCGTATTCGGTGTTCTTGTTACTGGTGACCATGTCGGTGTGCACGATATCGGCGTCGCCGACATCGACCATGCGCACGTCGGCGGCGGTCAGGTACATCACGTCGTCTTCGTGGTCATAGGCGCCGGCATGGCCGAAGGAAAACAGCGTCGATGCTTCGCGAATCCCGCGTGGTCCGAAGCGTGCGCCGGAGCGCCATTGGGTGCCCATGTCGTTGGGCACGCCGAGCACCGCGACGTCGGCATCCAGCGCGTCCCAATCGGTGCACACCGGGGATTTGCCAAAGGTGCAATGACCCACGAATGGCAGGTTCAGGCGACCGGATTCATAACCGTTATTCGACATTTCAAGCCTCTCCACTTTTTGTTATCGGCTGGGCGGACTGCAAGGCGACCGCCGTTGGAATGACTATGGGCGCAGGTTTTCGTGGAAAAAATGCTAAACATCAGATACTCATATCGGCATTACCGATGCATCCACACGCGGGAGATCCAACGTGATTCAACTGCACGATGTCGATCTGAAATTACTCAGGGTGTTTGCCACGATTGTCAGGTGCGGCGGCTTTTCCGCAGCGCAAGCGGCGTTGAACGCCGGCCAGTCAACCATCAGCGAACAGATGACTCATCTGGAGACCCGACTGGGGGTCAAACTCTGTCAGCGCGGGCGCAGCGGCTTTCGCTTGACCGAGCAAGGCGTGGCCATTCATGAAGCCACCCAGCGCCTGCTGTCGGCGGTGGAAAATTTCTGCATGGACGCCGACGTGCTCAAGCAGCACATCAGCGGCAAACTCAACCTGGGGATCATCGACACCACCATCACCGACCCCGATTCGCCGCTGCCGCGCACCACTCAGCGCTTTGTGTCCCGGGGGCACGACGTGCACCTCAACGTGTACGTGGGCACCCCCGCCGAACTCGAAGAACGCGTACTCGACGGCCGGTTGCACCTGGCCATCGGGCACTTCCCGATCCACGTTCCAGGCCTGCTGCACACACCGCTGTATCAGGAAGCGTTGGGGTTGTATTGCGGGCGGCGGCATCCGCTGTATGGCAGTAAGGCCGAAGGTGATGAACTGCTCGAAGAAATCGCCGCGAGCCGGATTGTCGTGCGCGGCTACATGCAGCAATACGACCTTGAACACCTGGGCGTCAGCAAAGCCGCGGCCACCGTCGACAACATCGAGGCGCTCGCCATTTTGCTGATCTCCGGGGCATATCTGGGGTTTCTTCCGGCACACTTCGCTGGCCAGTGGATCAAGACCGGGGAGATGCATCAACTGGCGCCGAACAGCTTGCAATTGATGTCGCCGTTCGACGTGATTACCCGACGCGGCACCGCGCCGCCGCCGATCCTCCAGGCGTTCCTCGAAGACCTGGCCGCGTGCTCGCGTAAAACCGGCAATGGCTGATCTGCGCTCGCCACAGGTCAACACTGCCCGGCATACTCATTGACGCCACCACCCCGTTCGCCACCCTTGCAGGCCCGTTATGCGCATCCACGTCACCTTCATCGACCGCGTCGGCATCACCCAGGAAGTACTGGCCCTGCTCGGTGGGCGCCGGTTCAATCTGGACGCCGTCGAGATGGTGCCACCGAACGTTTACATCGATGCACCGACCCTCGGCGTCGATGTTCTGGAAGAGCTGCGCGAGGCGTTTCTCGGCGTACAAGGTGTGCAAGCGGTGACGATGGTCGACATCCTTCCGGGGCAACGCCGAAGCTTGCAACTCGATGCCTTGCTGGCGGCCAGCACCGACGCGGTATTGGCGGTGGATGACCGCGGTTTTGTATTGCTGGCCAACCCGGCGCTGATCGCTTTGTGTGGTCGCGAACCGGCCGGTGAATCGCTGACCGCGTTGTTCGATGATCCGTCGCTGCAACAGACGCTGATCGAACACCACTTCCGCCTGCCCATGCACGAGGTCAGCCTGGGCGGGCAGACGTTGCTGCTGGACGCCATGCCGATCACCGATGCCGGCGCCCTGCTGACGCTGTATCACCCGAACCGCATCGGCGAACGCCTGTCGGCGCTGCACCATGACCATGCCGAAGGGTTCGATGCGCTGCTGGGCGAATCCCCGGCGATTCGCACGCTCAAGGCCCGAGCCCAACGCGTGGCCACGCTCGACGCGCCGCTGTTGATCCAGGGTGAAACCGGCACCGGCAAAGAGCTGGTGGCCCGCGCTTGCCATGCAATCAGCACGCGGCGCGATTCACCGTTTTTGGCGTTGAACTGCGCAGCCCTCCCGGAAAGCCTCGCCGAAAGCGAACTGTTCGGCTACGCCGCCGGGGCCTTCACCGGCGCCCAGCGTGGCGGCAAACTCGGCCTGCTGGAACTGGCAGACCAAGGCACAGTGTTCCTCGACGAAGTCGGTGAAATGTCGCCCTACCTGCAAGCCAAGTTGCTGCGTTTTTTGAGCGATGGCTGCTTCCGTCGGGTCGGTGGCGATCGCGAGGTCAAGGTCAACGTTCGGGTGCTGAGCGCCACCCACCGCGACCTGGAAAAAATGGTCGCTGAAGGTCACTTTCGAGAGGACCTGTTCTACCGTCTCAATGTCCTCAACCTGCAAGTGCCGCCGCTGCGTGAGCGCGGCCACGACATCCTGTTGATGGCCAACCACTTCATGCAGCAGGCCTGCGCACAGATCCAGCGTCCGGTGTGCCGTTTGGCCCCAAGCACCTTTCCTGCCCTGCTCGGCAACCGCTGGCCGGGTAACGTTCGGCAGCTGCAAAACGTGATTTTCCGGGCGGCGGCGATTTGCGAAAACCCGCTGGTGGACATCGACGATCTGGACATTGCCAGAACCGCTGTAGAGCGGCAAAACGACGGTGAAGTGGGCAGCCTCGAAGCTGCCGTCGAAGGCTTTGAAAAGCACCTGCTGGAACAGCTTTACCGCAGTTATCCCTCCAGCCGCTTGCTGGCGGCGCGGCTGCAAACGTCACACAGCGCCATCGCCATTCGCCTGCGCAAGTACGGCATTCCCACCAAGCCCTGAGCCCTGCCCCAAACAACACAAGGACCCTGTGGGAGCGGGCTTGCCCGCGATAGCGGTGTGACATTCAGCATTGATGTTGACTGACACTCCCTCATCGCAGGCAAGCCCGCTCCCACAGGGATTTGTAGTCGTCTTGAAATCGCTACAGCGTATCGAATTCAAGACAACCTTCTGCGACCCCATTTTTTCCTGCCCTGCTCGTTGCCCTCCTCTTGTCCGTATTGATTTCAATACAGGAAAACCCTATTGGCACTTTCAATAACATAACAACTCTTTGATTTTAAACAACTAACCAACATTGGCACCGCCCTTGCTATCACTGTTCCAGCCACGCTCGCTGCCCCGCACGAGCCTGTAAACGTCATCCGCCACCAGCAGTGGATGAGTCTGAACAATGAGGAGTTGTTATGAGCGAATTGCGTTTTACCGTCGATCACGAATGGTTGCGCCTTGAGAGCAATGGCCTGGTCACCGTTGGCATCACTGAGTTTGCCCAGCAGGCATTGGGGGATGTGGTGTTCGTTCAGGTGCCTGAACTGGGCGCCTTCGATGCAGGCGCTGAAGTGTCGGTACTGGAATCGGTGAAAGCGGCCAGCAGTATCGGCATGCCGCTGGACGGTGAAGTGGTCGAGATTAACGCGACGCTCGAGAGCACTCCGGAACGGGTCAACGAAGACCCATTGGGCGAAGGCTGGTTCTTTCGCTTCAAACCGGTCGATGTCGAGGCATTGAGCGACTTGCTGGATCAAGACGCCTATGAACGCCTGACCGCAGAACACGCCGACGCTTGAAGCCCCCCCACGCTTTTCCTGAATCCGAAAAAGGACCACACCATGTTCAGCAAACACGACCAGATCAAAGGCTACGACGACGAACTGCTGGCGGCGATGAATGCCGAAGACGCACGGCAAGAGCACCACATCGAACTGATCGCCTCCGAGAACTACACCAGTCAACGGGTGATGGAAGCGCAAGGCAGTGGCCTGACCAACAAATACGCCGAAGGTTATCCAGGCAAGCGCTATTACGGTGGCTGCGAACACGTTGATGTGGCCGAACAACTGGCGATTGACCGGGCCAAACAATTGTTCGGCGCCGATTACGCTAACGTCCAGCCACACTCCGGCAGTCAGGCCAACGCCGCCGTCTTCCTCGCGCTGCTGCAAGCGGGCGACACCGTGTTGGGCATGAGCCTGGCCCATGGCGGCCACTTGACCCACGGCGCCAAAGTGAGTTTTTCCGGCAAGCTGTACAACGCCGTGCAGTACGGCATCGACACCGCCACCGGGCTGATCGATTACGACGAAGTCGAGCGTTTGGCCGTCGAGCACAAACCGAAAATGCTCATCGCCGGATTCTCCGCCTATTCCAAGACGTTGGACTTCCCGCGTTTCCGCCAGATCGCCGACAAAGTCGGGGCTTACCTGTTCGTCGACATGGCCCACGTCGCCGGGCTGGTGGCGACCGGTTTGTACCCGAACCCGATCCCCTTCGCCGACGTCGTCACCACCACCACGCACAAAACCCTGCGCGGTCCGCGTGGCGGCCTGATCCTGGCCAAGGCCAATCCGGAACTGGAGAAAAAACTCAACGCGGCGGTGTTCCCGGGCGGTCAGGGCGGTCCGCTGATGCACGTGATCGCGGCCAAAGCGGTGTGCTTCAAGGAAGCGCTGGAGCCCGGTTTCAAAACCTATCAGGCGCAGGTGATCCGCAATGCCCAGGCGATGGCCAAGGTCTTTATCGACCGGGGTTTCGACGTCGTTTCCGGTGGCACCGACAACCACCTGTTCCTGGTCAGCCTGATTCGCCAGGGCCTGACCGGCAAAGACGCCGACGCCGCCCTCGGCCGCGCCGGTATCACCGTGAACAAGAATGCCGTGCCCAATGATCCGCAATCGCCGTTCGTGACCTCGGGCCTGCGCATCGGCACGCCGGCGATCACCAGCCGTGGTTTCAAGGAAGCGCAGAGTATCGAGTTGGCGGGATGGATCTGCGACCTGCTCGATCACCTCGGCGATGCCGATGTCGAAGCGCACGTCGCCCGACAAGCCGCCGCGATGTGCAGTGACTTCCCGGTCTACCGCGACTGATCAGCCACGGGAGGGTTAACCGCCCTCCCGCTCGCGCCAAAGGAAGAAACACATGAGTACAGTGATGGAACCAACCGGCACCGCCCCGGCGAAAATGCAAGTTGGCGTCAAACTGCGCGGTGCAGAGAAGGTCGCGCGGATTCCGGTCAAGATCATCCCGACCGATGAATTCCCACGCAAACCCGACTGGATCCGGGTGCGCATGCCGATCTCTCCCGAGGTCGACCGCATCAAGCAACTGCTGCGCAAACACAAGCTGCACAGCGTTTGCGAAGAAGCGTCCTGCCCGAACCTTGGCGAGTGTTTTTCCGGCGGCACGGCGACCTTCATGATCATGGGCGACATCTGCACCCGCCGGTGCCCGTTCTGCGATGTCGGCCACGGCCGGCCGAAACCGCTCGACGCCGATGAGCCGATGAACCTCGCGGTGGCCATCGCCGACCTGCGCCTGAAGTACGTGGTCATCACGTCGGTGGACCGCGATGATCTGCGCGATGGCGGCGCCCAACACTTTGTCGATTGCCTGCGCGAAATCCGCAAATTGTCGCCGGGCGTGCAACTGGAAACCCTGGTCCCGGACTATCGCGGGCGCATGGACGTCGCGCTGGCGATCACCGCCACTGAGCCACCCGATGTGTTCAACCACAACCTGGAAACCGTGCCGCGCCTGTATAAAGCGGCGCGACCGGGTTCGGATTTCGAGTGGTCACTGGACCTGTTGCAGAAGTTCAAGGGTTTGGTTCCGTCCGTGCCGACCAAATCCGGCCTGATGCTGGGCCTCGGCGAAACCGACGAGGAAGTCATCGAGGTGATGCAGCGCATGCGCGAGCACGATGTCGACATGCTCACGCTCGGCCAGTACCTGCAACCGTCACGCAGTCACTTGCCAGTCCAGCGCTTCGTGCACCCGGACGTGTTTGCCTGGTTTGCCGAGGAAGGTGCGCGCATGGGTTTCAAGAACGTCGCGTCTGGCCCGTTGGTGCGCTCGTCTTACCATGCCGACCAACAGGTGCAAGGAGCGAAGTCGGTTGAACGCTGAGGCGTATCGCCTGGAGAGAAAATCACAGGCATAAAAAAACGCCAGACCGGTCAGGTCTGGCGCTTCTTGAAATATGGCAGGGGCGGCTGGATTTGAACCAACGCATGGCAGGATCAAAACCTGCTGCCTTACCGCTTGGCGACGCCCCTGTAGCAATTGCTACGAACGGGCGGAAATTTATCAACTTTCCCTCAACATGGGAAGCCCCTACCGAACATATTTTTGTTCTAAAACAGCCACTTAACATTAATCAAGTTTAGTTACAACGGGCACGACGCCAGATTAAACCCGTGGCTGATGATTGGTCACACAGTGGATGCCGCCGCCACCGGCCGAGATTGCATCGATGTTGAGCTGTACCACCTCACGGTCCGGGTAGAGCTCGGACAACAGGTCGAAGGCCTTGGTATCGGCCGCTTTGTCACCGAACTCAGGCGCAATGACCGCCCCGTTGATCACGAAGTAGTTGATGTAACCGGCGGCAAAATCCGGATTGCTTTTGTTGAACTTGCTCTTGCGCGGGTTCAGCGGCGGCGACACGGTGCGCACTTGCAACTTGCGGCCATCGGCGTCCGTGGCGTTTTTCAGAATGTCCAGGTGGGCCAATGTCACTTTGCGGTCGTAGGATTCGGGGTCGTTGTCGAGGTTGGCGATCACCACCCCCGGCTTGACGAAGCGCGCATAGAAATCGACATGGGCGTCGGTGATGTCCTTGCCTTTGATGCCCGGCAGCCAAATGATTTTGCGCAAGCCGAGGCGTTCCTTCAGCTCTTGCTCGACCTCGGCTTTGCTCCAGTCCGGGTTGCGATTGCTGTTGATCCAACTGCTTTCGGTCATGATCCCGGTGCCGTGACCGTCCACTTCGATACCACCGCCCTCGCCCACCAGTTCGCTGCGCATGTAGCTGGCCTTGGCGTTTTTGGCGACCAGCGCGGCCAGTTTCGCGTCCTTGGCATGCCGTTGTTTGTTGCCCCAGCCATTGAAGTTGAAGTCGACGGCGCCCAATCCGCCGTCCCCGTCGATGACGAAGTTGGCGCCGATGTCACGCATCCAGATATCGTCGAGCTCAGTGGTGACGTAGGTGACGCCCGCCGTGCCGCAGTGCTCTTCGGCCAGTTCCCGCTCGCTGGCGCGGCAGAACACGGTCACCGGCTCGTAGTCGGCGATGGTGCGCGCGATCAGGCCAAGGGCCTCTTGCACGTCGGCGGTAAAGTCTTCCCAGATCGCCTCCTGTGCGCCAAAGGCAATGAACGCACGCTGATGTTTGTCGCCTTCGTCCGGCATGAACCATTGCCCCCCGGTGGCAGCGTGTGCTGACACCGGCGAGAGGCTGAACCCCATGGACGCAGCGGCGCCTATACCTGCGATTACTGATGCGTGTTTGATGAACTGGCGACGCGTCGACATGTGTGTATCCTTGAATAGCTGTTCGTTATTGCTGAAAGATTGAAGGCCGGCACCGGGTGCCGGCGAATGTCACTGGGCAGTGGCGGTCTTGAACTTGGTCCAGGTGCGCATGCGCGCGCGCATATCGGATTGGGGGATGTCCTTGCCCGGAATCAGCCGTTCATACGTGGCTTCATCGAGGTAAATGTCCGGGTTATTACGCATGGCCGCATCGACGCTCGGACGCGCCTTCGCGTTGGACGTAGGGTAGCCGGTGAAGTTGCTGATGGCGGCCATGTTCTCCGGGCGCATGACAAAGTTGATGAACGCGTAGGCGTACTCCGGGTGTTTGGCGTCGACCGGTATCGCCATGGTGTCCATCCACACCGTGGTGCCTTCACGGGGAACGCGATACTGGAACGTGGTGTTCTTGCCGGCGCTGTCCGAGGTCCGTTGCGCCTGTGTCATGTCGCCGCTGTAGCCAAGCGACAGACACAGGTTGCCATTGACCAGATCAGTCACCGGTTGCGACTGGAACTTGCGAATGTGCGGTCGCAGTTTCATCAGCAAGTCACTGGCCGCAGCAAGGTCCTGAGGCTTGGCGCTACGGGGATCCTTGCCCAGGTAATTGAGCACCACCGCCAGCACTTCGTCCGGCGAATCGATCATCGAGATACCGCAATCGGCGAACCGAGCGGCCAGCTCCGGTTTGAACAGCATGTCCAGGCTGTTGACCGGTGCATCCGGCATACGCTGCTTGATCTGCTCGGCGTTGTAGGTCAGGCCGATGGTGCCCCAGGTGTAGGGAACAGTGGCCTTGCTCGAATGCTCATAGTGCGAACGCAACTTCTGCAAACCGGGTTCGACGTCATCCAGCGCGATGACTTTTGACTGATCCAGCGGTTGCAGGCTTCCGGCGCGCATCAAGCGTTCGGCGACGGTGTCGCCGGGGAAGATCAAGTCGTAACCGCTGCCGCCAGCGAGCATCTTGGCTTCCAGCGTTTCACTGCCGTCCATGACGTCGTAGATCACTTTGATCCCGGTTTCGGCGGTGAATCGGCTGAGCGTGTCCTCGGCAAAGTAATCAGCCCAGTTGTACAGCCGCAGCGTTTTCTCTTCGGCGTGCAGCGACGGTATCGCGCAGCACAGGGCCAGGCCCAAGGCGCCGAGCAAGCGTTTGTTGGCGATTTGCATGTCAAACCCCTTGAGTATTCCAGCGTGCATTGAGGTGACGACCGTCCTGACTCAACAACGCCCCGTACATGTCCGGGCGACGATCGCGGTAAATGCCCCAGCTCAAGCGTTCTTCGCGCATGGCCGCCAGGTCCAGGTTGTGCACCAATACGCCCGTGCTGTCGCGGTCGGCTTCGGCGAGCAACTTGCCTTTGTGGTTACAGATAAAGGACGAACCGTAGAAGCTCATTTGCAGCTCGGGATCGGTGGTCGCCACCTCGCGGCCGACGCGGTTGGCGGCCACCACCGGCAGGATGTTGGCCGCCGCATGGCCGCGCATGGTCATTTGCCAGTGATCCCGTGAATCCAGGGTCGCGCAGCCGGGCTCAGAGCCGATGGCGGTGGGAAACAGCAGGACTTCAGCGCCCATCAATGCCAGGCAACGCGCGGTTTCGGGAAACCACTGATCCCAGCAGATGCCCACGCCGAGGCGGCCGAACGCGGTGTCCCAGACACGGAAACCGGTATCGCCGGGGCTGAAATATTCCTTCTCCTGATAACCGATGGCGTTGGGGATGTGGGTCTTGCGATACACACCCAACAAGCGCCCGTCGGCATCGGCCACGCTCAACGAATTGAAGTACGCGTTGCCGGCCTTCTCGAACCAGCTCAGCGGCAACACCACACCCAACTCCTTGGCCAGCGCGGCGAAACGCTTGAGCACAGGGCTGTCGCGATATTCTTCGGCCAGCGCCAAGTGTTTGTGGCTTTGTTCGATGCAAAAATACGGCGTGGCAAACAGCTCCTGCAGCAGGATGACCTGAGCGCCCTTGGCCGCCGCGTCGCGCACTAACTGCTCGGCCTGATCGAGGTTGTGTTGCAGGTTCCAGGTGCAAGGCATCTGGGTGGTGGCAATCGTCAAAAGTGTCATCAGATCAACCCTCCACTGGCCATGCCGGTTGCTGCTGGGTGATGCAATGCACCCCACCGCCGCCATGGGCCAGATGATTGATCCGCACCGGCACCACTTCACGTCCGGGGAACGCCTCACGCAACACATCGGCCGCGACGTGGTCGGCATCGATGCCGTAGGCCGGCATGATGATCGCGCCGTTGGCGATGTAGAAATTGGTATAGGAGGCGCAGAACACTTCAGCGTCGGTGTCGACGGCATCGGTGGCTTCATACAATTCGATCAGCTCGAACTTGCGCCCCTGGGCATCGGTTGCCAGCTCCAGCGCACGACGGTTTTCGCGGACCACTTCGGCATACACCGAGCCTTGATCGCGGGTGGCGTCGACCAGCAACACACCAGGGCGGGCAAATGCACAGACGCCATCGACATGGCCATCAGTCATGTCACCGGTCACATAGTCCGGATCGCCCGGCAGCCAGATGGTCTTCTTCACGCCCAGCAAACGCGTGAAGATCTCCTCCATGTCAGCCTTGCTCATAATCGGGTTGCGGTTAGGGTTGAGCAGCACCGACTCGGTGGTGATCAGCGTGCCCTCGCCGTCCACATGAATGGCCCCGCCTTCGTTGCTCAGCGGTGTGCCAAAGCACGGCAAGCCCAGATGATTGAGCGCGCGGCGCGCCAGGCTTTCGTCCAGATCATGCGCCGACTTGCCGCCCCACGCGTTGAAGCGCCAGCTCACACCGGCCAGGCCTTGTTGCGGATGGCAGACGAAACTCGGGCCGGAGTCGCGGCACCAACTGTCGTTTACCGCCAAGGCGATCAATTCGATGTTGGGCCCGCACAAGGCTTTGGCACTGGCAATGGCTGATGGATCGACGACCATTTTCACCGGCTCGAAACGGGCAATGGCATTGGCTACACGGGCGAAGTCTTCTTGCACCAGTGCCAGCGTCACGCCCCAACCCGATTCCCAAAGTGCCTGGTTGTGCGGCCAGACCATCCAGGTCGCGGCGTGTCGAGCCCACTCAGCCGGCATCCACCAGCCACTGTTTCGAATTTCGTTCTGCTGCATGACAAGCACCTTTAAGTTAAGCCATTGTGTTCAACGAAAACTGCCTTGGCGGTCTTGGCATGCATGCTACGGCTGTAAAAATGGGCGAACAAACGATGGATTTAGTGGAAAACTGATTAGGAAACCTTATCGATGCTCAAGCACTGGCCCCCGCTCGGCACCCTTCGCGGCTTTGAGGCCGCCGCCCGTTTGGGCAGTTTTCACAAGGCGGCCGACGAGTTGCACCTCACTCAGTCGGCCATCAGTCAGCAGATCCGCAGCCTTGAGGCGTACCTGGAACAACCCCTGTTCTTTCGCAGCGGTCGCAGTGTCAGCCTGACCGATGCCGGCCACGATCTGCTCAGCACCACCCAGGCACTGCTGCAACAATTGGCCGTCGGCATTCGGCGTCTCGGGCAATACCAGAAACCCAATCAACTGGTACTCAACACCACGCCGGCGTTCGCGCGTCATTGGCTGTTGCCACGTTTGGGGGACTTCCGCCGTCAGCATCCGGAGGTGGACCTGTGGATTTACAGCACCGATGAAGTCCCGGACATGACCACCCAGACCATCGACATTGCGGTGCGCGACGACATCAGCTCCCAGGCCGAATGCAGCTTCAAAGTGCTGCACGCCGACCGCCTCTTCCCGGCGTGCCACCCGAGCCAATTGGCGCTGGCGAGCGAACAGCGCAGCACCCTGCATGGCGAGCGGGAAATGGACTGGAGCCATTGGGCGGTGGAAGCCGGGATCGATGTCGGCCAGCAAGATCAGGGGCTGAATTTCTCCGACCCCGGCCTGCTGCTGGACGCTGCCTGCGCGGGGCTTGGCATCGCCCTGGTCAGCCAGTTACTGAGCCGGCAGGCGTGCGCCGACGGGTTGTTGCAACCCTTGGTGGAACAAACCATTCGCGGCCCGAACTGGGCGTTGTTGACCCACCGTGACAGCGAGAGCAATGCGAAGAGTTTCAGTGAGTGGCTGGTGAGTCAGTTGGAGGGGGCAGATTCGTGACCGATACCACTGCGCTGGCGCCTCGTAAATGACTGGCGCCCCGGTTTTCCGTCATTGTGACGACTGCGCGATGCTCCCTTGCGACGCCCCGGGCAGTAAACAGCCCTTGGCCATCCATGGGCAGTCTCTGGCCCAGCGATAATCGGTTTCCAGATCACCGCGATCATTGTAATAAGCCAAACGCAGTTGACGGGCATTCAGGTCGAGTTTGGCAAACCCGGCCCGTGATGCGGCGAACGCGCTGTCCGGTGCAGGTGTATTCAGGGCATAAAGTCTCTGCCCTCCCGCACCGGAGATGACCCACGCGGGCTCCCCGGCGCGCAGCAGTAATTGCTGATTGTGATCATGGCCTGACAAAAGCAGATCGACATTGTTGCGTTGCAAGGCCGGCAGAAGCCTGGCAACCAGATCCGACTCCTCGCCATGTTGCCCCTGATTGCGCACCGGATGGTGAGACGCAGCGATCCGCCACACCGGACCCGGACCGGGTGCCTGGAATGCCTGATCGATCATGTCGATTTGCTGCTGCAAACTTTCACGCGGTGCCGACGTGTCGAGGAACACCATTCGCACCAAGGGGCGCCCGTCGACGTCACCGAAATCCTTGACGTAAAAGTTCGCCGGCATCTGCCAGCGGCCCGATCCCTTATGCTGCTGTCCGTATTCGATCTCATACTGCTGCGACGCCGGATAATCGTGATTGCCCAGCACCGCATAGAACGGCACATGACTGAGCCAATGGCCCCAATAGACACGCTCGAATCGGGTCTGCCAGTTGAGGTCGTGGGTGCTGGCTAACGGCTTGCCGTAGAAGTTGTCACCCAGAAACACCACCATGTTCAGTCGCCCCTCATTGGCGGCGACTCGCTCCATGGCCCGCCCCACCCGCCACTGCTGCAGGTCACCGCTGCCTTGATCGCCCACAGCGATCATCGATACCGACGCAGGGTCCTGCGCACTCAACGGAACATAAGGCTCTGGGGGCGTATACAGCCAATCCCCCCCGGCGATCAGCAGAAGAACAAAGGTGACGCCAGAGCAAATCACCACTTTCCTGAACACCGAACGTTTTGCAATAGAGGATGAAGTCGTGCGTTTCAATCGGTCACTCACTGGGTATCGGCAGGCGGGGAAGTCAGGTTCAACCTCCCTTCAATAGATCACTCCAGTTGTTGGTACTTCGTTAAAAATTCGTACCGTATTCATTTTCAAGTCTGCTTTTGCGCCCTGCCCCGCCTCCATTCGACGTTGCGAGCCTCTCGGAAGACCTCCCGTCCGCAAGTCCGGCTTTTTTTCGGCACCGTTCGAGGTGAGTTGCCTCCCGATCAGCTAGGGTGAATCGCAAGCCCCTTCTCAGGCAGCCCCCATGAACTCGTACCTCACGCTGTTCTTCGGAATGTTTACCACCCTCCTGGCGATCATCAATCCATTGGAGGCCATTCCTGTGTTCTTGGGGTTGCTACATGACAAGGACGCCGCCGAGTTGCGCCGAGTAGCGCGCAAAGCGTGCCTCTATGCGCTGTTGTTGATGTTCTTTTTTCTGATTTTCGGCAACCTGCTGCTGCGTCTGTTCGAGGTGCCCCTGAGCATGATTCGTGTGGTCGGCGGGTTGATCCTGATGAAAATCGGCTTCGAGCTTTTCGCCCCCTCGCCCAACAGCAGCCTGATTCCCAGCAGCGTCAAGGGTGACCAGGACATTGCGTTCATCCCGATGGCCATGCCGATCATGTTTGGCCCCGGCGCCATCGCTACCGTTATCGGCTTGACCAGCACCATCAAGGATTCCAATCGCGCGGTGATGTCGTTCGCCGTCGTGGCCCTGGCCATCTGCGCCACGATGTTCACCACCTACCTGTCACTGGTCTACGCCAAGGGCATATTGAAAAAGATCGGCCCGCAAGGCATCGATGCCGCGACCCGCATCGTCGGTTTTTTTGTCTCGGCCATGGGCGTGGGCCTTATCTTCCACGGCACGGTGGAGTTCCTCCAGTCGTACGGCGTGCTCCTCAATGCGGTGGCGAAGTAGGCACGTTCTTGGCGGTCGTTGATCTAATCCATAGCTTTCCCGCCCCGTCACGATCAAAACAGCCTTTAAGCGGTTCATCAAAAATCTTCAGCATTGAGTTCGGCCCAACAGACAATTGACTGGTTTGAACTCACCATGAGCATTCTCAGACAAAAAAAGCCCCGCTACCGAATGCGGTGCGGGGCAAAGAATTGGTTGGTTGCGGCCAACCAAAGGAGCACGGTGAAAAGCGTTTACGAGTCAGGGTCAGATGCAATCCTGTGCAGCGCGTTGAAAACTCGAAGGCAGCAAGTTCGAAGCCAGTAGATGCCGCTCGTAGATGAACACCTTGCCGCCGTTCCCGGCCTTGTAGGCTTCCAGTACGTTATCCGTCGAGATTTTGCTCGGCACCACGATCCGGTAGCTGCGCTGGGTCTGCGAGACAGTCGGGGTCAACGCATTGCCCTGCAATTTCGGCACGACGCAGTCAGCGTATTGAGCTGGGGTCTTGCTGGTCTGCAAGGTCAGCGTCGGATCGTTCGGCGCCGACGCACAACCGGCGAGCAACAAAGAGGCAAACGCCATGACGGGTACGAATAAACGGCGCATCGGGCTCATCCTGAAAATAAAAGGTTCAGTTCATCCAGCAACGGAACAGCCTCAAGGGCGCCGCCATTGCCATCGGGTCAATGTCTCATCGCCTGAATTTCTTGAGCGGCGTGTTCGATGGACGCGATTTTCCGACTATTTCCGACAAATCAGAACTTGCGTTTCGTAATGGTCACTATTACTTCTAACAATAGTTGTGCGCCGGGCAGACGAATGCGCACTCAATCACAACTGGAAAAGATTGATGAGGATCTCTCCTTGAGAACTTTTGACCTGATTCGCGATGCCGTTTTGCCCGACTTCCGTGACCGGGTGGCCGACTACCTGATCCAGTACGAAAGCGTTCTGTTGGGCGAAAACGCGTCCGACCCGGAGCTTGTCCGAGACACCGCCCATCAGTTGCGCGGTTATTTACGCGGGTTGAACACCATGCGGGTGTTGGGCATGGCGGATTGGGAGGAGCTGGATCGCAGGGTGGTGAATACGTGGCTTCAGCAACTGGACAAACACGGGCTCGAATAGCGACATTAAAACAGCGCAGCTCCGTATAGCTGCTCTAACGCTTCGCATCCAGCACTAATGGGTGCCATACCAAGAAGGCAGAGCACCCCGATTGAACATCGATACCCGCATCAAATTCCGTCATCTGGTGTGTTTTCTCGAGGTGGCGCGCCAGGGCAGCCTCGCACGTGCTTGCGACAAGTTGGCAATCAGCCAACCGGCACTGTCCAAGACGCTAAAGGAACTGGAAACCCTGCTGGAAGCCACACTGTTTGAACGGGGTAAAAAAGGCTCGACGCTGACCGAATCCGGCGTGGCTTTTTTGCGATACGCAGGACCGAGTGTGCAATCGCTGCGCGAAGGGGTTAACAGTTTGCGCTCTGGTGTACATGAGCCCATTACCGTGCAGCTCGGCGTACTGTCCACTGTCGAAAGTCAGTTGGTGCCTGAAGTTGTCTGCCGTTTACACGACAGGCACCCCGCATTGGTGGTCAGTGTCGTGACCGGGCCAAGTGCCTATTTGCTGTCCCGACTGCGTGTCGGTGAACTGGATCTGGTGGTGGGCAGAATGACCGATAGCCCCTTTATTTCCGGGCTGGCGTTCGAACATCTCTACAGCGAGTCCATGACCCTGGTGGTCCGCACTGGCCATCCGGTGCTCGCCGATCCAGCGGGGCATCAAAACCTCGAACGCTATCCGCTGGTATTGCCGTCGGCGGGGACCACCATCCGACAGTTCGCCGACAGTCTGTTTGTGCAACACGGGATAACGCCTTCACGCCAACGCCTGGAAACCTTGTCGATAGCCCTGAGCCGGCGCTACGTACAATGCAGCCAGGCCATCTGGGTCGCACCACTTGATGCGGTCAGGCAGGATTTGCGGCAAGGAGAGTTGGTGGAGCTGGATCTGGGGATGCGTGAGCCAGGCGGTTCCGTGGGGCTATGCACAAACCCTGCGTTGCCGGTGACACCCGCGGCGCAATGGTGCGTGGAGGCCTTGCGCGAGGTTGGCCAGGAATATCGTGACGGAGAATATCCATAACCATTTGGACATGAATAAGGTCGTTTTTTTCAATTTTGGGTTGGGCCGCATCAGCGGAAACTGGGTGTCGAGTCGCTGCCAACGCAGTCTCTGCCTCCAACCATAACAATAGGAAAAACGACATGTCTGATGCGCATGACAGCCGCTTCGTCATCCGTGACCGTAATTGGCATCCCAAAGCCCTGACACCGGACTACAAGACATCCATCCTGCGATCTCCCCGCCAGGCACTGGTAAGCATCCCCCAGTCATTATCCGAAACCAGCGGCCCGGATTTTTCCCATCTGAAGCTGGGTCAGCACGATAACGATCTGCTGTTGAACTTCAATCATGGTGGCCTGCCGATCGGAGAGCGAATCATCGTCGCAGGTCGAGTGTGTGATCAGTACGGCAAGCCGATCCCTCACACGTTGGTGGAGATGTGGCAGGCCAATGCCGGCGGCCGTTATCGGCATAAAAAAGACAGTTACCTGGCCCCCCTTGACCCGAATTTCGGCGGGGTTGGCCGAGCGTTGACGGACCGCGATGGCAACTACAGTTTCCGCACCGTCAAACCCGGCCCCTACCCATGGCGCAACGGCCCCAACGATTGGCGACCGGCCCATATCCACGTCTCCATCAGTGGCCCGTCAATTGCCACGCGTTTGATTACTCAGCTGTATTTCGAAGGTGATCCGCTCATCCCGATGTGCCCCATCGTCAAGTCGATTTCGAATCAGGAAGCGGTGCAGAGTTTGATCGCCAAGCTGGATATGAGCATGGCCAATCCAATGGATTGCCTGGCTTATCGTTTTGATATCGTCCTGCGCGGCCAGCGCAAGACCCACTTCGAAAACCGCTGAGGAGGCCTGCACATGCCCGTTCAACTTCTGCCTGAAACCCCGTCGCAAACGGCCGGCCCTTATGTCCATATCGGCTTGGCGCTGGAGGCTGCCGGCAACGCGCCGCGCGAACAGGAAATCTGGAACCACATGGCTAAACCTGACGCGCCAGGTGAGCACATTTTATTGATGGGCCAGGTGTATGACGGCAACGGCCACCTGATTCGTGACGCGTTTCTGGAGTTCTGGCAGGCGAATCACGAAGGCGACTTCGACACGGCTTACGACCTGGAAAAACCCTTCAACTGTTTTGGCCGCACCGCCACGACAGATATCGGTGAATGGACGATCAAAACCATCAAGCCGGGCACGCTGAAAAATGCCTCAGGCGTTGCCATGGCCGCGCATATCAACGTGGCGCTGTTTGCCCGGGGTATCAACATCCACTTGCAGACCCGCCTGTACTTCGACGATGAACCCGAGGCGAATGCCGTGGACCCCGTATTGAATCTGATCGAACAACCCCATCGGCGCGAATCCCTGATTGCCAGGCGCTGTACCGTTGATGGCAAGTTGGCCTACCGCTTCGACATTCATGTGCAAGGCGAATCGGAAACGGTGTTCTTCGACTTCTAACGATGCAGGCACGGTGTTGAGATGCAAACGCTCAACACCGTGGGCATTTTCCCCTGTTCATGCTCGCTGCAACACCGCCTCACCCGCCTTCGGTGGCAATCGCCGGTTGTCCAGCAAAGCAATCCCTGCAATCACCGCCACACACAGGAACGTCAGCTGAAAGTCGACCGTCTCTGCGTGGCCGTTATTGCCATGAATGTTCATCGCGAGCCGTAGCAGCAGCGCCCCCGTGGCAACCCCCATCGCCATGCTCAGCTGGAAGAACATACTGAACAGGGTCGACGCATCGCTCATCTGCTCCTTTGGGACATCGGCAAAACCCAACGTGTTGAACGCGGTGAATTGCATGGACCGTGACAAGCCACCGACAAACAGAATGAACAAGACCAACGCCCAACTCATGCGCTCATCCAGCAACGCACAGGCCGCGATGGCCATTACGCCGAGGATGCCGTTGATCATCAGCACCGGGCGAAATCCGAAGCGTTGCATCACCCTCGTGGTGAACGGCTTCATGGCCAGATTGCCCGCAAAGACAGCCAACACCAGTAACCCCGCATCCAACGCAGAAAGACCGAAGGCCAGTTGAAACATCAGCGGCAGGAGAAACGGCAAGGTGCTGATGGCGATCCGAAAAATCGACCCGCCACACAGACAGACACTGAAGGTGCGGACTCCCAAGACATCCAGCGCCAGTAACGGTTGGTCCTGCCGACGCAGATGTCGCCAGGCTAAGACACCGAGCATCACGCCTGCGCAACCGAGTGACAGTGCCGGCCACACATTGGCACGGCTTTGCCCCAGCAGCTCGACACCAAACAGCAGCGCGGCGCTGGCGCCAGCAACGAGCAGAAAACCACTGAAATCGAAAGACCGGGCAATGACAGGGTCTCGCTTGGGAATCAAGACGAGCGCGGCAATCATGGCCAACACGCCCAGCGGAAGATTGAGGTAGAAAATCCACGGCCAGGAAGCGTGGGTGACGATGAAACCACCCAACGGGGGGCCAAGAACCGGTGCGACCAGACCGGGCCAGGTAATAACCGAGATCGCTCGCACGAGGTCTTTCTTCTCGGTCGTACGAAGCACTGCCAGGCGCCCGACCGGTACCATCATCGCTCCGCTGATTCCCTGCAGCACGCGCGCAGCGACAAAGGTTGGCAGGCTGTCACTCAACCCACACAGCAATGAAGACAGACAAAACAGCACGATCGCCGAACTGAATATAAAGCGTGAACCGAAGCGATCAGCCAGCCAGCCGCTGATGGGGATGAACACCGCAACCGCGAGCATATAGACGCTCATGCCAATGTTCACATCCACCGCCGGCACACCAAACGTCCTGGCCATGTCAGGCAGCGCGGTCGCGATCACGGTGGCGTCGAGATTCTCCATAAAGAACGTGACCGCTACCAACAGGGCAATCAACGTTGAGCGGCGTTGAGACATCGGTCATCCCGGATCAGCCAAGGCATTGGCCGACACTTTACTATCGAAAACGAATGAAAGTCGAAAGGCCCTTAGGGCAAGGTTACCCCCACCCATGAGCCTCCTCGATAAAATGCAGCACCGCACTGGAACGCTCGTCAATTCGGGAAATCAGCGACAGTTCACTGACCATCTCCGGCTGATCCAGCGGCACTATCCGTATGCCAGGCATGGTTAACCGGGTCATGGTTTCCGGCACGATGCTCAGGCCGATGCCGGCTGCGACCAGTCCAGGAATACTCATCAGCGACGGTACGTACATGATGTTTTTGGGATGCAGTTGATTTTGCCGGCAGGCCTGGAGTGTGTGAGACGTCAGGCCAATGCCGGCAACGTCCTGAAGAAATACGAACTTCTCGTGCCGCAATGTCGCGAGTTCACCGGTAAAATTTTCCGCCAATTCATGGTTGTCCGGGATCAACAGAACGAGCCTGGACTGGCTGAAATGGTGGGTGCGCAACCGGTCGGGCAGGTGATCCTTGAACACCCTGGCAAAGGCCAGGTCGAGTTTATGATCGAGCAACATGTCGAACTGCATACGAATACCCGCATCCACCAGCGACACTTTGACCTCGGGAAACGAGCTGAAGTAATGGCGCAGCAGTTGCGGCAAATTGGCCTCGAACAACGCCGAGTGGTAACCGATGTTGATCTCGCCCACTTCTCCACGCCGGGCACGTCGCGCCGCTGCCGCCGCCAGTTCACTGGAATCGATGGATTGGCGCGCGTGAGGCAGAAACGCCTCGCCAGCAGCCGTCAACGTCACACCGCGATTTTCCCGGCGAAACAGTGCCAGGCCCAGTTCGGACTCAAGCGTGCGCATCAATTGGCTGAGTGCCGGTTGGGCAATGCCCAACTGCTCGGCAGCCCGGCTGAAGTGTTGCAGGTCGGCCGCCACGACAAAGGCTTTCAGGTGACGCAGTTCCATAAGGCTTATCCATAAGGCTGGCTTATTAATTTATCTGGATTTCGATAATTATTCTGCAAGCAGGATGCGCTAACGTCTACTCACTTCGACGCGTCCTGCCAAAGCCTTTGCCCGAGCAGGATCGTGTGGGTAATCCATAACCATAAAAACAATGACGAGCACCTCTATGAGCACGACCAGTAACGAGACTCATGATTTGCGCATGCCTCGCAAAGCAGTGACCGCCGCGACCATTGGCACCGCCCTGGAATGGTTTGACTTCACGCTGTATGGCGCGGTGTCGGCGACCATTTTGCCCAAGTTGTTCTTCCCGGCCATGGAGCCGACCGCGGGGCTGCTGGCTTCGCTGGCGACCTTCGGCGTTGGCCTGGCCGCGCGGCCATTGGGTGCCATCACCTGCGGTTACCTGGGTGACAAACTCGGTCGACGCAACCTGATGCTGGCTACAGTGACCATGATGGGGTTGGCGTCGGTATTGATGGGCCTGTTGCCTACTTATGGCCAGGTGGGTATCTGGGCGCCGATCCTGCTGGTGCTGCTGCGGATCATTCAAGGCTTCGCGTTGGGCGGTGAGTCCACCGGGGCGCAACTGATGGCCCTGGAGCACGCATCCCCCGAACGCCGAGGGCGTTATTCCGGCATGCTCGGGTTGTGTTCACCGCTCAGCCAGATATTGGCCAACGGCGTGTTGATGGGCCTGGCAGCGACGCTTTCAAGTGAGCAGTTTGAAAGTTTTGGCTGGCGAATCCCCTTCTTGATGAGTTTCGTACTGGTGGTGGTCGCGATTTTCATCCGGTTGAAGGTCGATGAAACCCCGGCGTTCGTGGCTCTGAAAAAGACGCCAGCGAAGAAAGAAAAAAGCCCGCTCAAATCCGCACTGGGCAGCCACTACAAAACCATCCTGCGCTTGATGCTGTTTTTCTGCTCGCCCGCTGCGCTGTTCTATTTGATCGTGATTTTTTCCCTGAGCTACCTGACCAAGCATCTGGGCATGAGCCAATCGATGGGCTTCATGTCCCTCATGGTCGCCAACGTCTGCGCAATTTTCGGTGCGCTAGCCGGTGGTTATCTGTCGGATCGCTGGGGCCGTAAAAAGGCGCTGGCCCTGGGCTCGTGCATGACCTTGCTGATCCTGTTCGTCTACTTCCCGATCCTCAACACGCAAAACGTCACCGCGATCATGGCGATCATGGGGCTGTTTTTGGGCTTTACCCAGTTCCAGAGCGGCATCCAGCCGGTGGCATTCGCCGAAGCATTCCCGACCCAGGTCCGTTACTCCGGCTCCGCCCTGGCCTACACCGGCGCCAACCTGGTGATCGGTGGCCCGATGCCGATGATCGCGGTCTGGCTGATGAGCCAGTCGAACAACTCGCCGTGGCCATTGGTGACGCTGTGCGCCGTGATCAACCTGATCTCGCTGGCAATGATCGTCATCGGCCCTGAAACCCGCGGCGTCGACCTCAATGCCGTCGCCGCATCAGACGCTGTCGATACCACTTCTGCCGTCATTCTTTCCAAATAACGCACCAGGACGACCATGAACCGCACCGTCTTCATCCTTAACGGCCCTAACTTGAACTTGCTGGGTCGTCGTGAGCCGCACATTTACGGGCACACCACGCTCGATCAAATCCGGCAACGTACAGAAATGCTCGCCGAGGAACTTGGCCTGGTATGCGACTTTCGCCAGACCAACCATGAGGGCGTAATGGTCGACTGGATTCAGGAGGCCTTCGAGCAAGGCGCGGCCTTGATCATCAACCCGGCCGGCTTTTCGTTTCACTCGATTCCGGTGCTGGACGCCCTGAAGTTGATCGACGCACCACTGATTGAACTGCACCTGTCGAACATCCATGCACGGGACGAACTGCATCGCCACTCAATCATGTCTGGCGTAGTGAACGCGGTGATTTGCGGCATGGGTGCGGACGGTTATCCCCTCGCACTCCGCGCCATTGATGACCTGCTGCGTCGCTAGTTGCCCACGCCCCGACACAGCTGATCGCTAGACGCTTACACGGCGGCCTCCCGGCTGATGGTTGCCAGGGCCGCCTGCGCCTGAAATTCAGGTGTGGGCCACAAAAACCGCCAAAAAAAATAATAATTCACTGCGAGAAAACCACCATGCGCCACACTATTTTTCGCTGCAACGTACCTGCTCATTACTCATTGATCAGCCTGACCCTGGCACTCAGCGCCGGCTCGGTAGCAGTCGTTCATGCCGACGAAAATAGCGGTTTTGTCGAGGGTGCTACCGCTACCCTCAATCTGCGCAACGCCTACATCAATCGCAACTTCGTCAATCCCGCCTACCCAAACAGGGCCGCGCCACAGAACAAAGCCGAGGAGTGGACGCAAAACTTTATCCTCGATGCCCGCTCCGGCTATACCCAAGGCCCCATAGGGTTCGGTGTCGATGTACTGGGGCTTTATTCGCAAAAGCTCGACGGAGGCAAAGGCACGGGCGGCACGCAACTTCTGCCTATCCATGATGATGGGCGCCCTGCTGACAACTTTGGACGCCTGGGCGTTGCCGCCAAGGCCAAGGTTTCAAAAACGGTGGTCAAAGTCGGCGAATGGGTCAGTACGCTGCCCATCCTGCGTTCAGATGATGGCCGTTCGTTGCCGCAAACCTTTCGTGGCGCTCAGATCACCTCCCAGGAAATCGGCGGGCTGGCGTTGTATGGCGGTCAAATCAGGCAAAACAGCCCGCGCAACGACGCCAGCATGGAAGACATGTCCATGAACGGCAAAGCGGCGTTTACTTCCGACCGTTTTAACTTCGGCGGCGGTGAATACACCTTCAACGACAAGCGCACTACGGTTGGGCTCTGGTACGACGAACTCAAGGACATCTATCAGCAACAATACTTCAGCCTCAATCACAGCCAACCTGTGGGTGACTGGACACTGGGCGCCAATCTGGGCTTTTTCACCGGCAAGGAAAACGGTGCCAGCCTGGCCGGAGACATGGACAACAAAACAATGTTTGGCCTGTTATCTGCAAAGCTGGGAGGCAGTACGTTTTATGTAGGCTTGCAAAAACTGACCGGAGATACCGCGTGGATGCGAGTCAATGGTGCCAGTGGCGGCACGCTGGCGAACGACAGCTATAACTCCAGCTACGATAACGCCCAAGAGCATTCCTGGCAGGTTCGTCACGATTTCAATTTCGCCACCGTCGGCATCCCCGGACTCACCATGATGAATCGTTATTTGAGTGGCGATAACGTGCACACGGGGGCTTTCACCGATGGCAAGGAATGGGGTCGGGAGTCGGAACTGGCCTATGTCATTCAGTCTGGAGCCTTGAAAAACCTGAGCGTCAAATGGCGAAACTCCAGTATCCGGAAAAATTTCAGCACCAATGAATTTGACGAAAACCGGCTGTTTGTCAGCTACCCGATATCGTTGCTGTAAGGCGACACACATAAACGCGCTGCAACTGACCGTTTTGGCAAGCCAAACCCGCCAGTAGCAGCCGCTTCAAGTGCAACCACAAATCCATCCCTGATAAATCCCGTTGAGAACGGGATTTATCTCAGCCATCAATATTTGATGTCCCGAGCCGTGCGGCGTGTGTCCTGCTTGCTGCTGCGCTTGTCCTGGCGACAGTTTGCATTGCTCTTGTCATTGTCCTTGCGGCAATCATATTTTGTTTGACGTGCATCGGAGCGCCCTGTCTGCCTGGTATCCCGCGCTTCGCGCCGTTGCTCTCCCTGTTCAGTTGCGTACGCGGGCGCCGACACCCACTGCACACCAGCGGCGACAACCAGTGTCGCCAGGGCCATCAAGCAGTGCTTGCGAATCATGATGTTCCTCCAATTCAAAAACACTCGGTCGTCTCGCTCGCCTATCAGTCCGCTCGCCGAGGATGTCCAGGGGAAAGTCTTCTTGCATCCTTCATTCTCAACCACCCAACCGGTGTAGCACCTGAAATCCGACGATAGGACCACTTAGACCGTCCTGCAAGGCGAGACGGTCGTTGATAGCCGCCAAAATCAAGCGTTACGCTCAGTGTTCCTCGTCCTCGCGGACGACCCAATCCACCGCATACGTCGCCAGGTAGCTGTTGACGGCAGTGCCTATCGTGGGGAAAAACGCGGTGGCGCCAAACTGCGTGAAAATCCCGAATCGCTTCAGTTTGTCCTGGACCGGGTCTTTCATCTCGGCAAAACACAACTCGATGCTCGCGTTGCGCAAGGTTTCGTCCAATTCCGCCAACATATCGGCAGACGTCACGTCCACACTGGTCATCGGTTCTGCCGCAATGACAATCCAGCGCACCGGCGTCGGCGACGTCGCCACCGCGTCCAGCACCCGTTCATTGAACAACTCGGCGTTGGCGAAAAACAAAGGTGCATCCCAGCGAAACAAGACCAGGCCGGGGATGAGTCGCGCATCGGGAAAGCGCGTGATGTCATGGTAACCCTGAACCTCATCGGCACGCCCCAGCACGGCTGAGTACGGGCGCCAGGCGTCCCACAGGAATTCAATCACCGCGAGCAGGATGGCCAGGCCGATACCCTCAATGGCGCCGAACACAGCAACGCCGACGGTGCAGGCGATGGACAGCCAGAACTCCCAGGGCTGAATGCGATAGATACGGCGCAGGTCAGCGACCTCGATCAAGCCGATGGCCGATGCAATCACCACCGCGGCCAGCGCGCTGTTGGGCAAGTCCTGCAACAGGTTCGGCGCCACCATCAGCAGCAAGGCCACAGCCAGCGCTCCGACGACCCCGGATAACTGGGTTTTAGCGCCGGCGGCCTCGGCTACAGGTGTGCGTGACGAACTGCTGCTGATGGGAAAGCCCTGGAAAAACCCCGCCGCCAGATTGGCAACGCCGAGCCCGACCATCTCCTGGTTCGGATCAACGTAAGTACGCGAGCGCGCCGCATAGACGCGCGACAGCACGCTAGTGTCAGCAAACGAAACCATCGCCACGGCGAAGCCTCCGATCACGATCGGGACGATATCGGCCTGGGTGATCCAGGGAATGGCAAACGCCGGCATGCCTTGTGGAAGCGTGCCGAGGACCGATACGCCGTATTTCGTGCCAAGCTCCAGCACACCGACCACGATGGTTGCGCCGGCCACGGCGATCAAAATACCCGGAATGCGTTTGTGCCCCTTGAGCAACAGGATCACCACCAACGTGGCGACGCCGACCGCGAACGTGATCCAGTTGCTTTTTCCCTCCATCACCCCGGAGGCGATCGCCCACAGGTTCCTCAGAGGCCCGGCGGACTCGATCTTGAAACCGAAGACTTTCGGCAGTTGGCTGATCAATACGGTCAGTGCGATACCGTTCATGTACCCGTAGCGGATCGGTTTGGAGAGCAGCTCCGTGATGAAGCCCAGGCGCGCTATGCCCGCCAGGATACAGACCAGCCCCGACACAATCGCCATCATTCCCGCCAGGGCGACGGCCCGATACGGGTCGCCGCCCGACAGCGGCAGGATGACGGCAAGGATGACTGCGGCCAGCGAGGAATCCGGTCCCAGCACCAGAATCCGGCTGGGGCCGAACAACGCATAGGCGAGCAGTGGAATGATCGTCGCGTAGAGGCCATAGATGCCCGGGACGCCCGAGGCCACAGCGTAAGCAATACCCACCGGCACCAGCATGGTGGTCAGCACGAGCCCGGCGACGATGTCATTTCGCAGCCAGGCTATTTGATAGTGGCGCAGGGTGTTCAGCCCCGGCAGCCAGCGGATCCAGGCGCTCTGATTGGCGCCTGCTTCCCGACGGGCAATACGACCCGGTTCCGGGGTGGAAGGTGAAGAGTTCGAATCGCTCATAGAACTGTAACCCCTTGGTGTACAGCACAATTTGG
Organism: Pseudomonas sp. OV226; assembly: GCF_003148705.1. NCBI lineage: Bacteria > Pseudomonadati > Pseudomonadota > Gammaproteobacteria > Pseudomonadales > Pseudomonadaceae > Pseudomonas > Pseudomonas sp. OV226. The sequence continues at coordinate 127,464 of NZ_QGGS01000012.1, forward strand.
CTTAGTGGGCAGCCGCGGATTGGCCGTGCCCGCCTCTCGTCTTCATCCGCCGAGTGCGATGATCGCGGCGATCAGCAATGCGCCAGTGACCGCCAGCGCAATCCCGCCTTGCCACGGCTTTGCGCCTGCGTACCGCGCCAATATCCAACCCGCGATGAACAGCACCACGAGCCCGATCAAATTGGATAAACGAACGGCGAGCGCCGTCTGTTCGAGTAACAGGAAAGGTATGACGAGTGGAAAGGTCGATAACACCACCAGCAGAAAAACGCCCAATGCCCCCTTGAAATCTTCCCAGCCGAGGCCCGACTGCACTGACGTGGCCGGGTACTCGACCAGGCGGCTGCGTAACAATTCAAGGGTCTCTGTCTTGGCGGCTGCCGCCACGTGCGACGGTAATGCCCCCGCCACCAGCGCCTGCCCGGTGGCCGCGTCCGCCCTGGCGAGTTTTTCGAATAACGTGCTTTTGCGCGTGCGGTCGACCAATGCCCTGAGTAGATACATCACCCCGTCGGCGAGCCCCCAGGCAAGATTGCAACCGAGCGCGGCGAACATCATCGTACGTTCGGCCTCCTGGCCCGAGGTCGCCACGCTGATCGTCCCCGTGAACGTCATCGCCATGAGCAGGCCGAAGATCACCTCGGTGACGCGGTCGACGGGGTCGAGAATCCGCGCCCGCTTCTGTTCTACGGGGGTTGGCATACGTCCTTCCTCGCTGAAAAGTACCTGCGGGGTGCAAACTTCCTGGGCCAGAGCACCACGCGTTCGGGCGGAGCTCCTTTCGATTTCACTTCATTGTAGTGACAAAAATAATTGTCGCCGCCATCGTGTGCGAATCTCCAATGGCGGCATGCTTGCCTGATATCGATCAGTCAAGAAGCGACACCCTGCGTAGCAGAATGCAACTACACCGTGCGCCCTCCATCGCACTATTGTTCGATGTCCTCTCTGCCAGTGTCCCAGCATGCGAAGAAACTGTCCCGCCAAGCCCATGGTATTGCGCCCGCGCTACCTACTATAGGACCGGTACCTCTGCCCCGCTGGCAGGGGCCAGTTACTTATGCCGGATGCACACATTTGCGCACCGCTGTACAAGCCCGGATTGGAGACAACAATGACAACAGTCGCCACAACCCAAGACACTCCTTCACCACTTCCCCACTCGGCACCCGCCATTATTCGGTCGTCAGTGCGTCAGCATTCGATCAAGGTGGAGATTTGCTCCCCCGCCATCGGTGCCGAACTGAGCAACATCAACCTGGCCGACGCTACCCGGGATCCCGAACTGATCGCACAAATCCGGGCGCTGTGGTTGAAGCACAAAGTGCTGTTCTTTCGCGATCAGGACATTTCTCCCCTGGAGCAACAGCACTTCGCCGCGCAATTCGGCGAACTGGAAGGTCATCCCCTGGCGCCGAGCCATCCGGAGGCGGACAAGCTGCTGATGCTTTATCGCAACCTTGACCCGAACAAGCCCAAGAGTTTTGTCGAAAAGGCCAGCCGAGAAAACCTCTGGCACACGGATGTCACCTTCAAGCCAGCGCCGCCTCGCGGAGCGATATTGCGCTGCGAGCAGGGCCCTGAATCCGGCGGCGACACCCTGTTCTCCAACATGGTCATGGCTTACGAAAACCTGCCCGAAGCGGTCAAACAACGGATCGAAGGTCTGTACGCAAAGCACAGTGCCGAGCATTCCTTTGGTGCCCAGTTGCCACGTGAACAACGTCACGCCATGGCCGCGAAGAATCCCGCCGCTGAACATCCTGTGGTGCTTGTTCATCCCGAAACAGGCGAAAAGGTGCTGTTCGTCAACTCCGCGTTCACCACCCATTTCTCGAATTTCTTCAACTTCGAGGATATCCGCTACGGCCAGGACTTCATGCCCGAGGCTCATCACCTGATGAACTACCTGACGTCGCAGGCCGCGATTCCCGAGTACCAGGTACGTCTGAAGTGGCGAACCAACACGATTGCCATGTGGGACAACTTGCAAGTCCAGCACTACGCAGTTGCTGACTACGGCAATGCGCCAAGAAAGATGCTACGCGCGACTCTCGCGGGCACCCCGCTCACCTGATCCCGACACCCCCTTCAGAAAATCCGGAGCACCCGACCATCAGAGATGGTCGGGCGGCTTTGGCTGCCGACGAATACTCGACCTGAACCGCATCAATGGAGAAAGACATGCTCTACGAACACGTCGACACCGCAGTCATCGATGGCGAATCGCTGCCGTGGATACCCTTTACGCCCTATGCGGAAAACGTCCTGCTGAAGTACTTCAAACTTGACCCGATCCGGGGTGAATGGATCGTCATGATGAAGGCACCGCTGGACATGCAACTGCCCAAGCATCACCACACCGGGACGGTGATGGTTTACACGATCGAAGGCCAGTGGAAATACAAGGAGCATGACTGGATCGCCGGCCCTGGCAGCATCGTGTACGAGACGGCGGCATCGACTCACACGCCTGAAGTCGTCAGCACGGGAAGCGCAGATGGGTATGTGCTCACGCTGGTTCACGTGACCGGCGATCTGGCGTTCCTGGACGGGAACGACAACATCGTCGCGCTCGAAAACTGGAAGTCCGGGTTGAAGCGTTATCTCGCCTGGTGCGAGCAACATGACATCGCGCCGAAAGACCTCACGGCATTCAACTGAGTAACAGGTATTGCCGCGAACATCGCGAATCGGGCGGGCGCGCCAAGGCGCTCGCCCTCGTCGTTAGAACTGTTCGAGATACGTTAGGAGCAGTTCGTTGACCTGTTCGGGGCTTTCTTCCGCGGCGCTATGACCCACGCCGGGTAACAGCACCTTGTTCTGCAGCCCGGGTAAATAAGTGTCGAGCTGGTCGTAGAGACCGCGGATTTCGACCGGTTCCAGTGAAGGGTCGGCAGCACCACCGATGAACAGGCTTGGCTGGCGCACCACCGCACCGTCGAGAAACGCGGTGATTTCCCAGTTCCGGTCGCGACAGCGGTAGTAGTTTAGGGCACCGCTAAATCCGGTGCGGGAATATTCGGCGACGTAGTAATCAAGCGCCCGCGCGCTCAGCCATGACGGGAACTCGCCCTTCGGTTCCGTGAAGGCGTTGAGAATGGGCTCACCTGGCTCGACGAACAGACGCCAGCGTTCAGCGCCGACAGCACTGCCGGAAATCGAATAGAAAACACTACGCAAGGTCTTGCGCGGGTCGCAGGCCAATTCGCGATCCGGCTTGTCGAGCTGCTGGAAATACAGGTGGTGATACACCCTGCCCTTGGCCATTGCCTGCAAAGCTACGGTCGGCTTGATCTTGCCACGCGGTGGCACCGGCGTATTGAGCATCACCAGGCCACGGAACAGATCCGGCCGCAGCATGGCCGCCGCCTGGGCCACCCAGGCACCCAAGTCGTGCCCAATGATCACCGCTGACGTTTCGCCCAGAGTCGCCATCAAGCCCACCATGTCGCCGACTGCCTGACTCATGTCATAGGCTTCGATGGCATCGGGTCGATCGGTTTGCCCAAACCCCCGCTGATCGGGGACCACGACTCGATGCCCGGCCTCGACCAACGCCCCGATCTGGCGCCGCCACATGTACCAAAGATAAGGAAAACCGTGCAGCAGAATGACGAGCGGGCCCTGCCCCTCGTCGATGTAATGCATGCGAATACCGTTGAGTTCGGCAAAGCAGTGATTGAATGCATCGGGATCGTCGGCGTCCGATCGCTCTATTGCCACTTGCTTCTGACCGACGCGCATAGCGGTGCGCTTGTTCATTTATCTACCTCCATCCTTTTTTGGTTGTTGGCCTGAAGGTAGCCGTGACAAGGCGTCCTGCACTAAGCTGCGCAGGACACAATCTTGTGAAATTGGGACACGGGGACACATGTATACCCTGACGCGAAGTGCCAGCCTTACCGACTATGAGCAGGTTGCCCGTTCAGTGGGGCTCGATCCCTTTCGTATGCTGCGTTTGGCCAAGTTGCCGGCCAGTGTCCTCGACGATCCGAATATCATGATCAGCATCGATTCGGTGGGTTGGCTGCTGGAGGAATCAGCCCGCCTGTCCGGTCAGGAAGCCTTCGGGTTGTTGCTCGCGGAAACGCGACACCTGTCCAACTTCGGCATGCTGGCGTTGCTCATCCGCGAAGAACCAACACTTCGTGCCGCCTTGCAATCGTGTGCGCGGTACATGCGTCTGCATAACGCCGGGGTGCAGTTGCGACTTGAAGACGCAGGCGACCTGGTGCTGCTACATGTGGGTGTGAATATGCAGGGTGGGCACGGTGTCTGGCGCCAGGCTATCGAACAGTCGACAGGTATTGGCCTGCGGACGTTGAGCGTACTGACGCGCAATACGTTTCGCCCGGTCAGGGTCAGTTTTACTCACGAGCGCCCTTCCAGCCTTGAAGTGCACCAACGAGTGCTGGGTGCCGCTATCGAGTTTTCCCAGGAATTCAACGCCATTGTTTGCCGCGCGCGCGACCTGGACATGCCCATTCCCGCGGCTGACCCCGCGTTGCATCGCGAGGTGAAGCGAACGCTGGACATGCAATTGGCTAACCTGCGCGACGAACCGGCGCAGCGCGTACGCCAGATCGTCAAGATGCTGCTGCCAAGCGGACTGTGTTCTGTCGACGGGGTTGCCCAGCATCTTGGCATGCATCGACGCACCCTTAACCGACACCTGGCGACCGAGGGAGAGAGTGTCACAACGATCATCAATGCTGTGCGTGCTGAACTCGCCGAAGAGTATCTGGCTAACAGCAAACGCCGATTGTATGAAGTTGCCGAACTTCTCGGTTTTTCCTCTGCCGGTGATTTTTCACGCTGGTTTCGCAGTCAGTTTGGCAAGACACCTTCCGATTGGGCTGCCCGCTATCGAGAGAGCAAGGCAACACCACCGCTTTAACCCGCCTGCTGTGTCCCAATAAGCGAAGAAAATGTCCCGCCATGCCCATGGCGTGACTCTCGCGCTTCCTACTATGGGTCCGCGGTCCCTTCTTAACTGAGAGGGGCCAGTTCATGCGCCGGATACCCATCTCCCGCCTTGCCGCACCTGCAAAGACCGGATCAACAATAACAAGCGCCGCCGTCTATCAAGGCACGATTTCTCCTGCCTGCCCACGACCCGGCCAAGAACCATCGAAATGGAGACGCAATGCGAGTCGAACAATTGACCTGTGCCATCGGCGCGGAACTGCACAACGTGAATCTGGGCGACGCAGTGCGCGACGACGGCTTGTTCAACGAAGTGTATGCGGCACTATTGAAATACAAGGTGCTGTTCCTGCGCGATCAGGATCTGGACAAGCTCTCACGCCGCGATCACGAAGCATTTGCCCTGCGCCTCGGCCAGCTCGAAACCCATCCGATGCTCCCCAGCCACCCGGAGGCCCCCGGTCTCGTGCAAATCTACAAGACCCCGGAGAATCCGGCGGATCGCTACGAGAATGCGTGGCACTGCGATGCCACTTGGCGGGAGTCGCCGCCGATGGGCGCTGTGTTGCGCTGCATCGAATGCCCACCCACCGGAGGCGACACCATGTGGGCCAACATGGTGTTGGCTTATGAAAAACTGCCAATCGATGTGAAGCAGGAAATCGACAGCTTGATCGCCAGCCACAGCTTCAACGCTTCCTTCGCTGCCGCCATGCCGAAGGAAAAGCGCTTGGCGATGAAGGCACAATACCCCGATGCCGAGCATCCGGTAGTGCGTACCCATCCCGAAACCGGCGAAAAGGTGCTCTTCGTCAATGCCTACGCGACGCACTTCGTGAACTACCACAGCCAGGGACGCGTCCGTGTCGGCCAGGACTACAACCAAAAAGGCGTCGACCTGCTGAAGTACCTGATTAGCCAGGCCTACAACCCCGAGTACCAAGTCCGTTGGCGCTGGAAGCAAAACAGCGTGGCGATATGGGATAACCGTTGCACCCAGCACTATGCAGTGATGGACTATCCGCCCTGCCATCGCAAGATGGAGCGCGCGGCCATCATCGGCGACAAACCCTACTGACAAGTAAAGCGGCCCAGAGACGAGAGATGCTTCAGAGTGTCTACTTTGGGCCGACTATAGCCTTTTACGACAGGCAGAAAACAACCAGAAAGCGTCGGTCGACAACGACAACACTGGCTGTTTAAATTTGCGGCCTTCTCAATACAAGGTATCCCCCCTGAATGACTGATGCCTTCCAGGGCAGCTGCCTTTGCGGCGCCGTCAAGTATCGGGTCTTGTCACAACCTAAAGCGCTGTCTCACTGCCATTGCAGCCAATGCCGCAAAAGCCATGGGGCAGCCTTTGCCAGCTATGGCAGTGTGTTGCGCGATGATCTGCAACTTATTCAAGGCGCCGATAGCCTCAAGTCGTACCCGTCCTCTGAATCCGTACTTCGGCAATTTTGCCATCAGTGCGGCTCGTCGCTGTTCTGGTCAGCGAGCCAAGGCGAATACTCTGACTGGATCTCGATAGCGCTAGGGACTTTGGATACAACACTGCCCTCGGCCAAACAAAAACACGTTCAGGTGATGTCCAAGGCTTCGTGGTACGAAATTCTGGATCAATGGCCGCAACACCAGTGATCGCAATGGGTCGGAAATGCTCTGTACCTCAAAGATCAAAGTGCCCTCAGGCAACGGCGACAGTGCAGCGTAGATCAATGCACTGTCGCCCCTCGGTCAGGCCTTGGTGCTGCGTACAACCGGCACCGCCACCACTGACTTCCTGGCCAGCAGATAGTAAAGAACACCCGGCACCACCAACCCGACGATCCAGGAAATATCCACCCCGCCGAGTTGCGCGACCATCGGCCCGGAGTAGAAATGCGTGTCGACAAAAGGCAGCTGGATCAATACGCCGCTGACGTACACGCTGATCCCCAACACGTTCCAGCGACCATAACGCCCCGCCGGGTCGGACAACGCCGGGATGTCGTAGCGCTCTTTATTGATGAAGTAGTAGTCCACCAGGTTGATCGCGCTCCACGGGGTGAAGAACGTCAGCAAGAACAGGATGAAGTACTTGAACGAATTCAGGAACGAGTACTGGCCGACCAGTGCGAGCGTGGTGGACGCCGCGACGATCAGCAGCACAAACAGCATGCGCTGGCGGGCGGTGATTTCCAGGCGACTGCGAAAACCGCTGATGATGGTGGCCACGCACATGAAGCTGCCATAGGCGTTGAGTGTGGACACAGTGACTTTGCCGAACACCACGCTCAGGTACAGCAACGATGCCATCACCCCGGTGCTGCCCAGGCCGACGATAGTCGCCACTTCGTGACCGCGGAAATTGGCGCCGGCCAACGCGGCAGCGAACACGCCGAGCACCATGGAAGCCTGGGCGCCGAGTACGGTTCCCAGGCCGACGGCGGCGAAGGTTTTCCAGGACGACGTTTTGCTCGGCAAGTAGCGCGAGTAGTCAGCCACGTACGGGCCGAAGGCGATCTGCCAAGAGGCCGACAACGACACCGCCAGCAGGAATGTGCTCCAACCGAAGTGGCGGTTTTCCAGGAGCAGGCCGATGTCGTTGAGGGTCATCAACCGAGTAAACAGGTAAGCGAAGGCGATGATGCCGAGCACGCTCGCTACCCGTCCGACCAGGTGAATCACCCGGTAGCCGAAGATCGTCAGGAACGCGATGCAAGCAGCAAATATCAGGATGCCGGTGCTGTCACTGACACTGATCAACTGGGCAATCGCCTGCCCCGACAGGACCGCGCCGGTCGCGCTGAAACCGAGGTACATCAGGCACACCAGCACAATCGGGATCGCCGCGCCGTAGACCCCGAATTGCACACGGCTGGAGATCATCTGCGGCAGCCCAAGCTTCGGTCCCTGAGCGGCGTGCAGCGCGACAACTGCACCGCCGAGCAATTGGCCGATCAGCAAGCCGATCAACGACCAGAACACATCACCGCCCAACACCACGGCCAGCGCCCCGGTGACAATCGCGGTGATTTGCAGGTTGGCACCCAGCCACAGGGTGAACTGGCTGTAGAGGCTGCCATGACGCTCGGCCTCGGGAATGTAATCGATCGAGCGTGTCTCGATCAGGGGACTTCGTTGCTGACTATCGCGGACCTGGGTCATTATTTTTATTCTCTTCAAAGGTAAAAGGCATCCACACAATCCAATGTGGGCATGGGTAATGCCGAACAGCTAAGCCATGACGCGATCCGTAGCAGCTGGCGAAGCCTGCGTCCGGCTGCGAAGCAGTCGTGAAATCAGACGATGCGGTGTTTCAGGAAGAACGCAAACTCAAGATTAACGACTGCTGCGCAGCCGGACGCAGGCTTCGCCAGCTGCTACAGACATTGCGTTACAGCAAAAATTGCTTAGCTGATCGGCATTAGCCGGCATGGGCTATTTTTGTTGTTCGGTCATGGCCACTTGTCCCGCGAACGGCGCCTTGGCCCACACCACCTTGCCGCCGACTACCGTCATCAGCACCGAGTTACGGGCCAACTCGTCCTCGGGCACTTGCATGAAGTTTTTGTCGAGCACGATCACGTCAGCAAACTTGCCGACCTCGACCGAACCCACGACTTTCTCCAGTTTCAGTTGCTCGGCGGCGTTGACCGTGATGGTGCGCAGTACCTCGGCACGCGACAGCGCCGGGGCGGCGTTGAGTCGGCCGGCGTACTTGGGGCCATAGCTGTGCGGGTTCAGCGGGTCGCCTGAACGGGTGACACCGATCTTCAGCGCCAGGAACTCATCGAGCGGGTCAACCGGCCAGTCGCTGCCATACGCCACACGGCCGCCAGCGCGGGCGATGCTGCCCGACGGCTCCATGCGGGCAAAACGCGCAGGGCCGAGGTGATCGCTGGTGCCGTCGACTGTGGACGGCGCCTGCTGCGCCCATTGGAAGGACATGTTGGCGGTCACGTCGAGCGCCTTGAAACGTCCGTAGTCGGCGGGGTCCACGGACTCGTTGTGAGTAATGGCCGGGCGAAAGCCGTTGCCGGGCAATTGCTGGCGCACGTATTCGATGCCGTCGAGCGAGTCACGCACGGCGCGGTCTCCGGTGGCGTGCAGGTGCGGGTCGAGACCGGCCTGCACGGCTTGCAACAGCAGCGGCTTGAGCACTTGCGGCGGGAAATACAGCTCGCCGACGTTTTTGCCCGGCGCCCATTTCGGCGCCTTGTCGGTGCCGGCGTTGTGCAGGTACGGCGCCAACATCGCACCGGTGTCCGCCGGGGCATTGATGATGCCGTCCATGAACAATTTGACGTGACGCATGCTCACACCCGGCGCGACGTTGGCTTCGCCCTGATCGTAGGTGGCGGCCATTGCCTTGGCCTCAGCGATGGTCTTGGCCGGATCCGCCGCTGCCGCAGCCGGGTCCAGTTTGATCGCCAGCAAGGCCCGCGCGGTCAGTTCACCCGACTGCTGCAACGTGGTGAACGCCTTGCCATTCTCCGGCCCCGACAAGGCATCGAAGAAACTGGTGATGCCCTGCTGGCGCATGGCATCGAGCGCGGCGCGGGTCTGGTTGAGTTTTTCTGCGTCGGTGGCGGGTGGCACCACGGCGGCCATGGCATCGGCAGCGCCGTCTTCGCAGATGCCGGTCGGGTTGCCGGCGCTGTCGCGCACGTACTTGCCGTCACCTGGATTGGCCGTGTGCTTGTTGATGCCGGCGACCGCCAGGCCGCGAGAGTTGGTCAGCACGGTATGAAAATCGGTGGAGCGGACCTGAATCGGCCGATCCGTCTTGAGTGCGTCCAGCGTCGACTTGTCAGGGTCACCGTCGAGGCCATCCATGCCCATGCGATCCCAGCTGCCCACTTCAAGCCAGACATCGGGGCCCTTGCCCTTGTCGGCATCCAGGCATGCCTGAATGGTTTCCTGGAACACCTTGCGGGTCATGGTCTGATATTTCAGGTCGCACAAGGTCATGGCGCGGCCGCCGTCCCCCGGGTGCATGTGCGCATCAATGAAGCCCGGCATCAGCATGCGCCCCGCCAGATCGATCAGCTGCGTTTGCTGGCCGATGTACGAGGCCGCCCCTTCGTCGTTACCGACATAGACAATCTTCCCGCCCGTGATGGCGATCGCTTGCTGCACCGAATTCTGCCCATCGACGGTGTAGACATAACCGTTGCGCATGACCATGTCGGCCGGATGGGAACCCTGCGTCTGGCACCCCACCAACGCCATACCGGACACTGCGGTTGTCGCCGCCATGGCGATAAAAAGCCTGGAAAATTTCAACTGCCTCACCTCTGTTTTTATAGTTTTCGAAGTGGCCCGAACAGCCTGCGCACAAGCCCTTGATATGCAGGGCATACCCTATAGCGCGCGGCGGTTATATGGACCTCTGCAAATGAGGAGGGGTCAGTGATTGATCAGGCGAAATCGGGGGGCGTCACGGTGATTCGCGGCGTGCCTGCACTGACAGGACAGACCCCAACTCGATCTTGCTCTTCACCCCGAGTTGCAAATAGCAGTTGCGCAGATAGGTGCGCACGGTCGAGGGGCTCAAGCCCAGGATCCTGGCAATTTCCTTGTAGGAGTGCCCGGCGGCGAACAGCATCGCCGCCGTTCGTTCGCGTGGGGCCAGTACTGCCCCGCGCGACTGCGCTTCGAGAGACAGAATGACGTGCTCGGCATTCGGGGTGAGGGTCAGCGCACACCGCCCGAGACGCATGACACACGGTGCCTTTTGCAGTTGCGCGATCACGGGCGCGGGCAGCATTGAACCGTGCCACCCCGCCACCTCGCGCTGAATGACAGCGCAGAGATTGGCGCCCACGTACAGCAGCGTGCCGTCCAGCCGCGCGACCCCGAAGTCGCTGGCGCCGTTACCGGTGTCGAAGCGGATCATGTCTTGCACCTGGAATCGCCATAACTGCAACAGGTGGTCGCAGAACGCTGAAAACAACGCGGCTTCACTGTCGTTGAATCCGGGGGCGTGTGCACCGCGATAGAGGCAGACAAAAAACATCAAGCCGCTTTCGGGCAGCTCGAAGGTGATGCACATCGGGTGGTAGAGGTCGTGACGGCGAGCGAATGCGTCGACCTCTTCATCGGGATCGGTGAACCCGCTGTCGCGCACCACTTCGCCGGGCTGGTTCAAGGTGTCATGGGAAAACTTGTCGCTGCCCGCACTCTTGTGCCATTCAGCAGCAAACGATTCAGGCAGGTCGATGCGCCCGTGCATCCAGCTTTTGGGCGCCACGTTGGCGTGCGACGTGGACATCTCGCCCCACCAGGCGGAAGCAAATGGCACCAGTTGGCGAAAGGCTTGCAGTCCGTCTTCGATGAATTGCGAGGCACCACGCTCCCGAGCCAGCCGCCCGAGGTGCAACACACAACGATTGAATGCCTTGAGCATCGCCATCGACGGTGTGCCGCCGAGCTCTACACCCTCCTCCATCATCTTGATCCCGTTGGTTTTTCGCCGACCATGCCACAGCGGTCGCGATGGCGTCCAGCAGCCCTGTATTCATGCGCCATCCGGCAACAGTGTTTGTCTTGCGAGCCGCTGTTTGGGGGTTGGACAAACCCCTAGCATCGTCCCTACCCGATGAGCATTCAGCCTGTGCTCACAGGAAGCAAAGGGATGATCAATCCGGTCATCCTCAAACGATACGGTGAACACCATGAACCTTTCGAAAATCGCAATCCTGCTGGCGTTTGCCAGTGCCGGAACACAGGCTTGGGCCGACGATAGCGCTTCAACTACCAGGCTCTCGGTTGAAACCTATACCTACGCCACTCAACTGGACATCAAACGGGTGATTAGCGTGAGCGACGTCGGAGACCAGTGCGGCCCGGGTCCCGCGCAAATGACGTATGAAGACTCCCACGGTCAACAACACGTCCTTCAATATCAAGTGATGGGCACCGGGTGTTCAAACGGTTGAGACAGGTGCAGGCGATGGAGGGTCGACACTCCATACCGACGGCACTGGCGACTATCTGCTGATTGCCGAGCCGACGATTTTTTCATCTGAGGCCAGCAAGACCGGAATGTAGTGTTTAAGAAACTCTACCCAGGTTTTTATTTTCGCATCGACGAACTTTCGTGACGGGTAAATGGCGAAGACATTCAGCTCTTCAAAGTGATACTCAGGCAGCACCCGCACCAACGTCCCCGCTTTCAAACCCTCTACTGCAGAAGCAATCGGTTGAATCCCGATGCCCATCCCTTGAGTAATGGCAACCGTCATCGCATCGGCCGTGTTGACGTGAAAGGGAGACAACGGCGTACTCACTGTCACCACGCCTTCAGGCCCTTCAAATACCCAGTTCTCAGTCGGCATCACGGTATTCACGATCCGCAGGCAATCATGTTCGCCCAGTGAACCTGGCGTGTCGGGCACGCCGCGTTTTTTCAAGTACGCGGGCGAGGCGCACAGGATGCTGTAGGTAATGCCCAGCCTCTGCGCGACAAACCCGGAATCGGCCAGATCCCGTGCCAACACAATCGACATGTCATAGCCCTCCTCCAGCAAATCAGGCAGCCGATTGGTCAGGGTCAAATCGAACATCACCGATGGGTGGGTTTCTCTGTATTTGGCGATGGCGTTGATCACGTAGTGATTGCCAATGGCGGACATCGCATGAATCTTGAGGCGGCCCATGGGCCTGATTTTCGCCGTCCCGGCTTCCTCATCGGCATCACGCATCTCGTCGATGATCTTCTCGCAGCGTTGCAAATAGCGCAGCCCCGCCTCGGTCAGGGCCAGGCGCCGGGTCGTGCGGTTGATCAGGCGTGCCTGCAACCTGGCCTCCAGGCTGGAGACGGCTTTGGAAATATGGGTGGTCGTGGTGTCCAGCGTCTTGGCCGCCGCCGTAAAGCTGCCGCTTTGGGCAACGGCTATGAAACATCGCATGGTCTGGAAAACGTCCATCGTTTTCGCCTCGGCGCAAGATTGATGTGCAGGAATAATAGCGCCGGCCAGGCATCAGGCCGGCGCTTTGGCGTGCATTACTTTTGGCGCGGGATGAATCCGGGGACTCCCGTTTCAACGACCGAGTTGAAGCGCACCCGGGTCGTAATATCGTCCTGAATTTCACGCATGGCCCGATGCGGCAACGTGGAAAGATCAAAGTTTTCCTGGATATGGCTCAGTGTTGCAGAGGTGGTCAGAAACGCCACGCCACGCTGTACCGACCAGGCCAACGCGACTTGCGCCGGGGTTTTGTGCACGTGTTTTGCGATGCCGGTAATCACCGGGTCTTCGAGTACGGCGGGCTCCATGCCGTGGCCGAGTGGGGCAAACGCGAGGACGATAATTCCATGCTGCTTGCAAAACTCCAGCAGCTCCCATTCCGGCAGATACGGATGGGCTTCCACCTGCACCACGGCAGGTTTGATCCGCGCCACTTCGACAATCTTCTGAAGCGCCGGCAAGGTGATGTCGGACAAGCCGATGGTCTTGCAGCGTCCTTCATCCACCAGGCGTTCAAGGGCCTGCCAGGTTTCGATCAGCGTCACGCCCCCGTCATAAATGATGTGGCCGTAGATGTCCCTTGGGTCCTGGTCATCGCCGGGCTGAAAGGCAAAAGGCGTATGGATCAGATAGCAATCGATGTAATCCACCTGAAGCCGTCGGCAACTGGCCTCGAACGCCGGCAATACGCGCTCCGGACGGTGGTTGGTGTTCCACAGCTTGGTGGTGATGAACAGGTCCTCGCGCCGGGCTTTGCCCGTGTCGAGGAACGCTTTGATCGCCACGCCCACGCCCTCCTCGTTTCGATAACGCTCGGCGCAATCGAAATGACGAAAGCCTGTTTCTAGCGCGTGAGTGACGGCTTGGGTGGTAACGCTGAGGTCCCGGAACAATGTGCCGAACCCAACGGCTGGCATCGCTACCGATCCATGATTGAGCGCAAATTTTGTTTCGCGAAGTTCATCGTGAAAGGCTTCATATGACATGTCTTGACTCCACTCTCTCTGGCCGCAGCCGTTACTGATATGAACGTTTCGGTGCTTCACGACTGGCCACCCGTTGCTCGAAAACGCCAACGGAATTGCCGCCGAGCGCCACAAACAACTGAACGGTGTCGAGGTACTGCGCGGTCTTCACCCGGATGTGCCCAAGCAACGCCTGCTCATAGGCGTGCTCTGCTTCCAGCACCTGGAGAATGCTGTTTTCGCCTTGGGCATACGCTTGCTGGTTCAAGCGAAAACTACTGTCGGCGGCACGTAAGGCGTCCTCCTGGGCCAGGTTTGCCTCGGCGTCATGGTTGATGGCTTGCAGCGTGTCGGCGACCTGACCGAACGATGTGATGACGGTTTGCTGGTAGTCAGCGAGCGACGCGTTGTAGCCGTCGACCGCCGCCTGGCGCTCAGCCTTGAGTGTGCCCCCATTGAAGATCGGCCCCGCCACCCCGGCGGCGAACCCCCACAGTGCGGCACCGCCATTACCGGATGCCGACTGCGCAAGAAACGCGGTCAGCTCCACATGGGGATAGAGGTTGGCGGTCGCGACACCGACGGCGGCGCTGGCCATGTGCAGTTGCGCTTCGGCTTGCAGCACGTCCGGCCGGGTGTGGGCCATTTCCGAGGGCAAACTGACCGGCACGCCCGACGGCAAGGCAAACTCGCCAAGGTCGAAGTCGGGTGCGATCCAGTCGGCCGGGCCTTTGCCCGTCAAAATCGACAACGCATGCCGGGCCGAATCGCTCTGTTGAGCGAGGGGCGGCAGCAGCGTGCGGTCCTGTGCAAGCCGGGTTTCGGCCAGCGACACGTCGATCTGCGTGGTGGCGCCATTGGCATGCGCCATGCGCACCAGTTCGAGGTTCTTGATGTCATTGGCCAGCAGTTTTTCCACGGCTTGCATCTGCGCGTTGGCAGAGGCCATCAACAAAACCTGGCTGGCGACATTTCCCGTCAGGGTCAGGTACGCCGCTTCGTAGCGATGTTTCTGGAAGGCTGTCAGCGCTTCCTGCTGTTCGACCTGTCGCTTGTTACCGCCGAACACGTCCAGGTCAAAACCAACCCGTGGACCGATGGCATAGAAGTTCGAGACAACCGGCTCCGGCCCGTTGTGGGTGCGTACGCGACCGGCCTGAGCGCCGAAATCAACCTGCGGATACAGCGCACCTTGCGCCGCCGCGACGGAGGACGCGGCCTGGCGGATCGTGGCATCGGCAGCCACAAGTTCAAGATTGCCGTCGATGGCCCGGCGCACTACCTGATCGAGTTTTGGCGAGCGAAACGCAGACCACCAATCGCCAGTGACCTTCTTGCCCAGATCAATGTTGCCGCTCTGGCCAAGACGCTGCTCGGCCTGTTGGTCAAAGTGCTGCGACTGGCTGGGTGGCGGTATCTGATAATCGGGGCCTACCGCACAGGCGGACAGGAACATCAGCACCGACACTGCGCCAAACGTGGTTTTCAACGGCTGTGCATTGATGAAGCGCGCATTGGATTTCATGAGGCAAACTCCACGAAAACTAGTTGGTCGCAACGGGCTTGCGAAGAAAGATCACCAGTGGGCTCACCACCAGCATCGCGAACATCAAAATCTTGAATTGGTCGATCACGGCAATAAACGCCGCTTGCCCGGTGATCATTTCGTTAAGCCCCGCCAGTGCTTGCAGCGAGCCCGGTGCGGAATGCGCGACGGCGCCGTAGAGCGTGATATTGCTGGCCAGTGCCATGTGCATCGCGTGCATGTTGTTGAAGAAAAACAGCTGCACAATCGCAACGCCCAGGGTGCTTCCGTACACGCGGGACAAATTGAAAAAACCGGTGCCTTCCGGGCGCAACGCGGGGTCGAGCGTGCTGAACGCGACCTTGGTCAGCGACGGCATCAAGATGCCGATTCCAATGCCCTGCACCGCCCCGGCCACCGCCACCGGCGACGCGTCCATCAGCGGCGAATAGCCGAGCATCATCCAGTTGGCATACGCCACGATGGCGACACCTGCTGCCACGAACAGCCGACGGTCGAAACGCTCGGGCACTCGCCCCATCAACAGAAACGCACCGACCAGTCCCATGCCACGCGGTATCGTCAGGGCACCGGTGGTGTCAGGCGGGTAGCCGAGAATTTCATCGAGCATCGGCGAGGTCAGTGCCATGGTCGACAGCAGCACGAAACCCACGGCGAAAAAGATCACGGTCGACAGCATGAAGTTGCGGTCGTTGAACAAGCGCTTGTTGAGGAAATGCACCTTCGCGGTCAGCACATGCACCACGAACAGGTAGAACCCCAGTGCACAGCCGATCGCTTCCAGCCAGATCTCGGGGGAGGCAAACCAGTCCAGGCGTTCACCGCGATCGAGCAACATCTGCAGGCTGATCAGCGACAGCGTGAAGGTGCCGAAACCAAAGAAATCGAACGTGGGACGTTTCTCGGCCTTTTTCTCGGCAAGCAGCAGCGCCATCACCAGGAAGATAAACGCCGACAGCGGCAGGCTGATGTAGAAGATCGGGCGCCAGTCGAAATGTTCGGCCACCCAGCCGCCGATGCTCGGGCCGCTGACGATGCCCAAGAGCACGATGGCGGTCCACGTCGCGCCAAACTTCGCGCGTTTCTCCAGTGGCAGCGTTTCCATGGCAATCGCCATCGACAGCGGTGCCAGCACGCCACTCGCCAGGCCCTGAATGATGCGCGCGCCGATGAATTCCAGCGGCGTCGTCGCCAGGGTGGCAAGCCATAAGCCCAGCATGAACATGAACAACGCGGTTTGGTAAACCCGCTTCAAGCCATAGCGCCCGGCGAGCCATTGAGCAATCGGCATCGTGATCGCGCTGGCGGCAAGGTACGAGGTGAAGATCCACCCAGCCTGGTCGTCGGTCATCGACATACTGCCCTGGATCAACCGGAGCACGGCATTGGGCAACGGCAGGTTGGCCGATTGCATATAAGTCGCAAGCAACGCGGCAAACCTTAACGCGCGCGCATTTTGAGGTCTGGCAGGAATGGCGTTCATCAGGAGGCACCTGCGGTCAACAATGCTTTGATTGGATACCACCACGACGTGCGATGCCCGGTATCGACCTTGACCGTGGCGCTGATCCCCGAGTAGAGCGGCATCTGCGGGTCGACCTCTTCGAGTTCGAGGCGTACCGGTACCCGCTGCACCACTTTGACCCAGTTGCCGGTCGCGTTTTCGGGCGGCAGCAGTGCGAAATCCGAACCGGCGCCGGGGCTCATGCTGACCACGTGGGCTTTGAATTCGTGATCCGGATAGGTATCGATGCGGATCGTCGCACTCTGGCCCGGGCGCATGTGCGCCACCTGCGTTTCACGGAAATTGGCCTCGATCCACACCTGGCGATCAGACAGCAGCGCAAACGCCGGCGCACCGTTGTTCACATAGTTGCCAACCTGCAAATCGTCGACTTTGGCCACGATGCCATCGTCCGGTGCATACACCGTTGCGTAGGACAGATTGAGCTGCGTTTCATCAAGCTGCGCCTGGGCCTCGCGAACGGTCGGGTGGCTGTCGACGTTGATGTTCGGGTTGCCGTTCAAGGCAACCACCGTGCTCGCGATCTGCTGTTCGATGGAGACGATTCGTTGCCGTGACACTTTCAGGTCGGTGTCTGCACGTTCATAAAGGGACTTCGAAACGAACTCGGAAGCGACCAACGCCTTCTTGCGGCCAAACTCCTTTTGATCGAAATCGGCCGACTCTTTGGCCGATTGCAGTTCCGCCTGTTGCTGGCGGTAGCTGGCCTTGAGCCCATCGATGCGCAACCGGGCAACGCTCAACTGCGCTTGTGCGCGGTCAACGGCGATTTGCAATGGCTTGGGGTCGATGCGGAACAACACCTGGCCCTTGCGAACCGGCTGGTTGTCCTCGACTGCAATGTCGATCACCTGGCCGGACGTGCGCGCATTGATCGAGGCCTTCGCCACACGGGCGTAGGCGTTATCGGTCGACATGAAAGGCTGGCCGGCCATGTAGTGTGCGTAGCCAATCGCCGCAAAGAGCGCCGGCAGGCCCACCATCAGCAGGGGACGCAGTGTCGCTTTAAGCAGTTTCCTGGCAGGCGTGCCTGTCGGGTTCGGCCCTGGGTGCTCAAAGGTTTGTGTCGCTGGAATGTCGAACTGTTTGGTCATGATCGAATACACCTTTAACCGGGAAGTCGGGGGCTAATACCCACAAAGAAACAGCCATGCCGTGCGCAGTCAGAAGGATCGCTCCGCCGCACCGTGTTTCGTCGCCGCAATACCCAGTTCGAGCTCCGCTACAACAAACCTTGAAATCAGGAACTTCTGGTTCCTTAATTTTGTGCGATGGTGTAAGAATATTCCTCGACTCACCTCCGCACAAGGATTTTGTACGCCATGGCACAAAAAAAGATTACCGAAGCAAAAGTCCGGGGAAGACCCCGCGCCTATGACCCGCAGACCGCATTGCAGCAAGCGCTTGGTGTGTTCTGGAGTACCGGTTATGCCGCCGCTTCCCTGGACAGCATCGCCACCGCGGCCGGCATGAATCGCCCCAGCCTCTATGCCGCTTTCGGTGACAAACACGCGCTCTACATCAAAGCGCTTGAGCAATATTGGGAATTTGCCGCCGCCGCCATGCACGAGGCGTTGACGGACCAGCAACTGACCCTGCGTGAAGCGTTGATGCGTTTCTATGAAGGTCAGCTGTCGATCTACTTCTCGGGCGAAGGCCAACCCCGTGGCTGCTTTGCGATCGGCACCGCAACGACCGAAGCCGTGGAAGATTCTGAAATCCGTGAGGTATTGTCAGATCGCCTGAGCCGACTCGATGCCGATCTCGAAGCACGCCTGCAAACCGCAATCACCACCGGAGAATTGAAAGACGACGTCGACCCGACAGCCCTCGCCGTCCTCGCCTCCTCCCTGCTGCACAGCATTTCGATACGGGCACGGGCGGGAAAATCCCGCGAAGAACTGACTGAACTGGCACGCAACGCCGTCAACGTGATCTGCGGTTGAGAGATTTTATGGCGGGCGAAAGACTCGAAGACATTCTGGCCGAACAGCTCGACGTGATTTTTTGCGGGATCAATCCGGGTTTGACGGCCGCCGCCCAAGGGCATCATTTTGCAGGCCGGGGCAATCGTTTCTGGCGCACCCTGCATCTCGCCGGGTTCACCCCCGAGCAGGTGCGCCCGGAAAACGACCGGACGATTTTGCAGTATCGCTGCGGCTTGACCGCCGTGGTCGAACGGCCTACAGCGAGCGCAGATCAGCTGTCGCGCGATGAGTTCATGGCCGCCGCGGCAAGCTTCGAACAGAAGATCGCCCGCTACGGGCCGCGCGTTGTGGCGTTTCTCGGCAAAGCGGCGTACTGCGCGCTATCGGGCCGGCGCGACATTCCCTGGGGACTACAACCCGACACCTTCGGTCATGCACAGGTCTGGGTCTTGCCCAATCCGAGCGGGCGAAATCTTGCGTTCTCGCTTGATCAACTGGTGGGCGCGTATCGCCAACTCCATCAAAACTTGCACAAATCGACAGTAGGCTAAGCTAAGGGCAGCTTATTGCGCACGATGCTCGCTCCGGCAGGGTTTGGGTTTTTCTGAAGAGCGTCTGCAACAGCTATTTCAGACAGGCCCACACTATTCACGCAGGACTGACGTGATGACCGAGCCCCAACTCAGCTTTGATGAACTGAAGCGTGCCGCCGCGTCCGGCGAAATTGATACCGTCCTGGTCTGCATGGTCGACATGCAAGGCCGATTGGTCGGCAAACGATTCCAGGTCGAATTTTTCATCGACAGCGGCCATGAAGAAACCCACTGTTGCAACTACCTGCTGGCCGACGACATCGACATGGAACCCGTGCCGGGTTACGCCGCCGCCAGTTGGAGCAAGGGCTATGGCGACTTCGTGCTCAAACCCGACATGAGCACGTTGCGCAAGGTGCCGTGGCTGGAGTGCACGGCGCTGGTGCTCTGTGATGTGCTCGATCACCACCATCGACGCGACTTGCCGCACAGCCCGCGGGCGATCCTGAAAAAGCAGGTCGAGCGCCTGCGCGAGCGTGGCTATACCGGCATGTTCGCCTCGGAGCTTGAGTTCTATCTGTTCGACGAGACCTACGAGTCCATCCACAAGCGCAACTACTACAAGCCCAAAACCGCCGGCCACTACATCGAGGATTACAACATCCTGCAGACCACCCGCGAAGAGCCGGTGCTGCGGGCGATTCGCAAGCATCTGCAGGCCTGCGGCATCCCGGTGGAAAATTCCAAGGGTGAATGGGGCCCGGGGCAGGAAGAGATCAACATCCGCTACGCCGATGCCCTGACCATGGCCGACCACCACGTCATCATCAAACACGCCTGCAAGGAAATAGCGCAACTGCAAGGCAAGGCGATCACGTTCATGGCCAAGTGGCGCTATGACGCCGCCGGTTCCAGCAGCCACATCCATAACTCGCTGTGGGACAAGAACGCCAAGAAGCCGCTGTTCTTCGACGCCAAGGCCGAGTTCGGCATGTCGACACTGATGCGATCCTGGGTGGCCGGGCAGCTCAAGTACGCCAACGACATCACCTGCTTTCTCGCGCCCTACATCAACTCGTACAAACGCTTTCAGGCTGGCACCTTTGCTCCGACGCGGGCCGTGTGGAGCCGCGACAACCGCACCGCCGGCTTCCGGTTGTGTGCCGAAAGCAGCAAATCCATCCGCATCGAATGCCGCATCGGCGGCGCCGACCTCAACCCCTATCTGGCCTTTGCGGCCCTGATCGCGGCGGGCCTGGCCGGCATCGACGAGCAGCTCAACCTTGCGCCGCCCTTTGAAGGTGACGCCTACCTCGACGAACACCTGCCTGAAGTCTCCAAGACGTTGCGCGAAGCCAGCGCCGCGCTCCAGACCTCCACCATGTTGCGTGAAGCGTTCGGCGATGAGGTGATCGACCACTACGTGCACACCGCCGAATGGGAGCAGAAAGAGTACGACCGGCGGATCACCGACTGGGAATTGCAGCGCGGATTCGAGCGCTATTGAGCAGAGCATGACCGCCATGATCCAACTCATCTCACCGGTCGATGGCCGGATTTATGCCGAACGCCAATACGCCGACGCGACGCAGATCGAACACACGCTGGCGGCTGCCGCAGACGCCCAGGCGCACTGGAAACGCCGGCCTCTGAGCGAGCGCGCCGCCCTGTGCAGCGCCGTGGTGGACGCAATGCTGGCGATGAAAGACGACATCGTCCCGGAACTGGCCTGGCAAATGGGCCGCCCGGTCCGATATTGCGCTGGGGAATTGCGTGGTTTCGAAGAACGCGCCCGCCACATGATCGCCATTGCCCCCGAAGCGCTGGCCGCGATTGAACCCACACCGGTCGCGGGGTTTCGTCGGCTTATCCAGCGTGAACCGCTGGGTACGGTGCTGGTCATTGCACCCTGGAATTACCCTTACCTGACGGCGGTGAACACGATCATTCCGGCGTTGATGGCCGGCAACAGCGTCATCCTCAAACACGCCTCGCAAACGCTGCTGGTCGGTGAACGCTTTGCGCAAGCGGCGGCCCGCGCCCATCTGCCCGCCGGCCTGTTCAATAATCTGTTGCTGAATCACGACCAGACCGCCGCGATCATCGGTTCCGCACGCGTGCAGCAGGTGAACTTCACCGGCTCGGTGGGCGCCGGCCACGCGATGGAAAACGCGGCCACCGGGCGCTTCCTCGGCCTGGGCCTGGAGCTCGGCGGAAAAGACCCGGCCTACGTGCGGGCAGACGCCCACCTCGACCACGCGGTGGAAAACCTGGTGGACGGCAGCTTTTTCAATTCCGGGCAGAGCTGCTGCGCCGTCGAGCGCATTTATGTCAATGAGAAAATCTACCCGGTATTTGTCGAGCGCTTCGCCGCGCTGACTCGCCAATACGTGCTCGGCAATCCTCTGGACGAAGCCACCACCCTCGGCCCACTGGTGACACCGGGCGCTGCGGTGTTCGTTCGTGGTCAGATCGCCGAAGCGCTGGCCCTGGGCGCCAAGGCACTGATCGACCCGACCACGTTCCCGGCTGACGCGCCGGGCAGTGCTTACCTCGCGCCGCAGGTTCTGGTCGACGTCACCCATCAAATGTCGGTGATGCGTGATGAAAGCTTCGGTCCGGTGGTCGGCATCATGCCGGTGGCCAGCGACGACGAAGCCATCGCCTTGATGAATGACAGCGAGTTCGGGCTTAGCGCCTCGATCTGGACCCAAGACCTCGCCGCCGCCGAACGTATCGGCAACGAAATCGACACCGGCACCGTATTCATGAACCGCTGCGATTACCTGGACCCGGCCCTGGCCTGGACCGGGGTGAAAAACAGCGGGCGCGGCGTCACCCTGTCGCGCCTCGGTTATGAACACCTGACCCGTGCCAAATCCTTCCATTTGCGCCATGAGATCTGAGCCATGAGCCTGACCGGGAATTGGAATTACCCCACGAGCGTCCACTTTGGTGTCGGCCGCATCGCCGAACTCGCCGACACTTGCCGCAGCCAGGGTATCGAGCGACCGCTGCTGGTCACCGACAGCGGCCTGGCGCGTGCGCCGATGACCATCGCCACACTGGATGCCCTGCGCGCTGCCGGCCTCGGCGTCGCGTTGTTTTGCGACCTCAAGCCGAACCCGGTGGAAGCCAACCTGGCGGGGGGGCTCGACGCCTGGCGCGCCGGCAACCACGACGGTGTGGTCGCCTTCGGCGGCGGCAGTGGCCTGGACATGGGCAAGCTCATCGCCTTCATGAGCGGCCAGACGCGCCCGGTCTGGGATTTCGAAGACATCGGCGACTACTGGACCCGCGCCGACGAAAGCCGCATCGCCCCGGTCATTGCCGTGCCGACGACCGCGGGCACCGGTTCGGAAGTGGGCCGTGCGGCGGTGATCATTGATGAACGCACCCACACCAAACGCATCATCTTCCACCCGAAAATGATGCCGCGCGTGGTCATCAGCGACCCGGCCCTGACCGTCGGCATGCCGGCCAAAATCACCGCCGGCACGGGCATGGACGCGTTGGCCCACTGCCTTGAATCCTACTGCGCCCCCGGCTTTCACCCGCTGGCCGATGGCATCGCCGTGGAAGGCATGCGCCTGGTGGCCAACGCGCTGGTGCGCGCCGTGCACATGCCGTCCGACCTTGAGGCGCGCGCGCACATGCTCGCGGCAGCGGCGATGGGCGCCACCGCGTTCCAGAAAGGACTGGGCGGGATGCATGCCCTGTCGCATCCGGTGGGCGCGCTGTACGACACGCATCACGGCATGACCAATGCGACCTTCATGCCGTATGTCCTGAAATTCAATCGCCCGGCCATCGAAGAACGCATCACGCGCCTGGCCGCGTATTTACGCCTGCCCTCCCCCAGCTTCGACAGTTTTCTGGCCTTCATCCTCAAACTGCGCAAAGACATCGGCGTACCACACACGCTGGTCGAATTGGGGGTGGATGATCAACAGGCCGACCTGATCGCGGACATGGCGATTGTCGACCCTTCTGCCGGCGGCAACCCGCTGCCATTGACGCGGGCCGGTGCGGCGGAAATTTTCGACGCGGCGTATCACGGCCGCCTGTAGAGCAGTTGACTGTCGGCGCCCGACTTTTGAATGCAGCGCACGGACAGGTGGGAGACAGGAGCAGTACGACAAGGGGTTGAAAGCCAGACCGTCCGGAACCCCGGATGGATGCGTATCAAAACCTGATGGGGCACACAACATGAATCCAGCAAGCCAACCCGGCACCGACACGCCGCATGACGACGACGTCAAGGTGCTGCACAGCATGGGCTACGCCCAGCAGCTCTCGCGACGAATGGGGGTTTTCTCCAACTTCGCGATTTCCTTCTCGATCATTTGCATCCTCTCGGGCGGGATCAACTCACTCGCCCAGGGCACCTCCGGCGCGGGCGGCGCGTCCATCGGCATCGGCTGGCCGATTGGCTGCCTGATCTCCGGGGTGTTCGCCATGGCCATGGCGCAGATTTCCTCGGCGTACCCCACCGCTGGCGGCCTGTATCACTGGGGCTCGATTCTCGGCAACCGCTTTACCGGATGGCTGACCGCGTGGTTCAACCTCTTGGGGTTGGTCACCGTGCTGGGTGCGATCAACGTCGGCACCTATTACTTCTTTTTCGGTGCCTTCGGACCGGCACTGGGCATGGAAGACACGACCACCGTCCGGGTGATTTTCCTCGCGGTGCTGACGGGCCTCCAGGCCTTGTGCAACCACCTGGGGATCGGCCTGACCGCCAAGCTGACTGACTTTTCCGGGTACCTGATTTTCGCCACAGCGCTGGCGCTGACCATCGTTTGCCTGATCTCGGCGCCCAGCTATGAAGTCGCGCGGTTGTGGACCTTCAGCAATTACTCCGGCGATGCCGGCGGCGGTGTCTGGCCACAAGTGTCGAACGGCTGGATTTTCATGCTCGGCCTGCTGCTGCCGATCTACACCATCACCGGCTATGACGCCTCTGCGCACACCTCCGAGGAAACCCGCAATGCGGCCGTTTCAGTGCCACGCGGCATGGTCATGTCGGTGGTCTGGTCGTTGCTGTTCGGCTGGGTGATGCTCAGCTCGTTCGTACTGATGCTGCCGAACATGGACGAGGCGGCCAAACAAGGCTGGAATGTCTTTTTTTGGGCCATGAACGCGCAGGTCAGCCCGACGCTGAAAATCGCGCTGTATGTGGCGATCTTCATCTCGCAGATCCTCTGCGGCTTGGCGACGGTAACCTCGGTTTCGCGCATGATCTTCGCGTTCTCACGTGACGGCGGCCTGCCCTGCTCCAAAGCGCTGGCCTCGGTCTCGCCGACCTTTCGCAGCCCGGTGGCCGCGATCTGGACCGGTGCCACCCTCGCCGTTTTGTTCGACTGGGGATCGTCGGTGATCTCGGTGGGGGCAACGCCGGTCTATACGATCGTGGTGTCCTGCACGGTGATCTTCCTGTTCTTCTCGTTCATCATTCCCATCGTGCTGGGCCTGTTCACCTACGGGACCTCGAAATGGCCAACCATGGGCCCGTGGAACATGGGGCGCTTCTGGTACACCGTGTTTGCCCTGCTCTCGGTGCTGTCGATGATCATTATTTTCGTCATCGGTATCCAGCCACCGAACGATTGGGCGCTGTACATCACTATTGGTTTCCTGGTGCTGACGGCCATCGTCTGGTTCGGCTTTGAAGCCCGCCGCTTCCAGGGGCCGCCGGTGGGCGACATGATCGTCAAGCGTCAGGCAGAAATTGCAGCGGCTGAGGCGGCGTTGAACAAGCGCGCTTGAAACTAATCGCCTTCGCCATAAAAAACGGGACGCTGAACGTCCCGTTTTTTATGCGAGTAAATAGATCAATGACTAAACGAGAGGGAGGCAGCTGTACGCAGGTTAGTCGACCGGGGAAACTAGCAAAGCCGGCGGATTCTGGCGTACCCGTAGGCAACGTCGCAAGGGTGGTGGTGACGTGGTCTCTGTATCAGCCGGCTGCCGGTCAATTGCTGCCGGTCAGCACGGGCAGAAAGCGGCCGCGACCTTGCCGATCAACTCCACACACCCGGCATCAATCGCGACGCGCGCCCTGACTGGAACTACTTACCACCCCAGGTGGTGTCCGTCACGATGTACGCAAGCCGTTGCGTCTGGCCTTGATGGTCAATGTATTCCATGGTCACCGGATAAACTGCATCCTCGACGGGTGTTGCCGTCACCGAGACCACCTCGGCGATATCCAGGTGCATCCCATACTTATACTGAGTGTCGGCGACAGGTGACGGGCTGACGGCCAGCACCGGACCTGTAGTCAGCACCAGCATGACGAAACACAATGTTTTTTTCATTTTCGTTTCCTCAGTATTTCTGTAGCGCTTCGCATTCCCTGTCCAGTTGATCGAGTGACTGCCTGAGTCACTTTTGTGGTCGATGCAATCAACCAGTATGGACCCGTGATGGGTAACGCGCCCCATCAGGCGCGACTATAGATAAGCCGCGATCTCCTGCTCCGCCTCCTGGAAGTACGAACGGATGATACTGAACGACTGCTTCGCAGCGGGTGTCAGTGTCCGATGCCGGATCGTTACGATGCCCAGGGTCAGGTCTAGTTCAAAGGGTGGCTGCACATTAAGGATTGCGACGGACTTTTCCCTGAGCAGTTTGATCATGGCGAGGAAGGTGGTGGGAAAAAGCACGTCGGTACTGAGAATCAGGTCGTGCGCCGTCTCGATGTTATTGATGCTCGCGGCAAAGTTGGTCTCGATGGGCAACTGCATGCCATAGAGATGGGCCATCTTCAGTGCCAACATCTCACTGATGTATCCCGAGCCGATCAGCGGGTACTCTTTGAGGTCATCCATGGTCAGGCCCTTGCGCCCGGCCAGTGGGTGCCCGGCCCGGGCGAACCAGCCAAAACTGCATGTGTACAAAGGCTCGGCCATTAGCTCCGGGTAGCGGGCTGCCGCACCAACATCACCAATGAAGAAGTCGAGCTTTTCCTTTTGCAGGGCGTCCAGCAGCACATCGGTACTGTGTACCTGAGCCTGGATCTTCAAGCCCGGGCCCGTAGCAAGCAGTTGCCGGATTAGCGAGGCCAGGAAGTCAAGGGCAACCGAGGAGCCCAAGCCGAACGCGAGCGGACCATAGGCCCCATTCTTCATCAGATTCAGCGTTCGCGCCCCGTCACGCTCTTCGAAAACGATGCGCTTTGCCCGCTCGAGGTATTCCATCGCGAATGGCGTGGGATGCAAGCGACGATTAGTCCGGTCAAAGAGCGACACCCGCAGTTCGTCCTCCAGCGCCTTGATGCTTCTGGAGAGCGCCGGTTGACTCAGGTGCACCGCATCAGCCGCAGCGCTGAGCGATCCGGTGTTCATCAGGGCAAGAAAGTGCTGCAACTGTCGGGTGTTCATGGGTTTCTCACTTGCAGTTAATGCATGAAATCTGAATTTATTATGCAATTTACCATGATTTAACCATCTCATAGACTGGGTTCTCGTTTACCCCTACGGGACTTGACCATGACCAGATCGCCACTATTCGCGGACGGTGCCAGACCACTTGTTGCCATCGCCACCGATCGCGTGGATCGCTATGGCCATCCTGCGCATACCTTGCTGCACGGCTACGTGGACGCAGTGGCGAGTACAGCTCGCGCATTGCCCTTGGCGCTGCCCGCTGATCCCGATGCCATCGACTTCGACAGCCTGCTGGCCAACGTCGATGGGCTGGTGCTCACCGGCAGCCCGTCAAATATTTCGCCTCTGCGTTATGGCGGCACCGCTACGCCGGACATATCGACGCTGGACCTGGCCAGAGACGCAACGGTTCTACCGCTCGTCAGAAGGCTGGTGGATGCAGGGGTCCCGGTATTGGGCATATGCCGCGGCTTCCAGGAGATGAATGTTGCCTGGGGTGGCACGCTGGACAGTGCCGTTCATCAGCGCCCCGGGGCCATTGACCACCGCGAAGGTGACCATTCCAGACCCATTGTCGAGTGGTATCAGTACAGTCACGGCATCAAGGTTGCTGCGGGTGGACTACTGTCCCGACTGCACGCCGCGGATGATGCGCAAGTCAACTCCTTGCACCATCAAGGCATCGCAAGGCTTGGGACTGGCCTGACTGTCGAGGCCACCGCACCGGACGGGCTGATTGAGGCGTTTTCGGTCACTGGCGCCAGCAGCTTCGCCCTGGCGGTGCAGTGGCATCCGGAGATGCGCGTGCACGATGACCGACTGTCCCGCGACATATTCGAGGCATTTGGTGATGCCTGCCGACGCCGCCGCGAAACGCGCCTGCGTTCAATCGTACACGCTGCACACGTCGAGACTTTGACTTCATGATGAACGCAGAACACATCGACGATCTATTCAGTGATTCGTATGCACAAGCACGCGAAAAGTTTTTTGCGGCTGCCAACCAGCGAAGCCTGTCGATCGACAGCTATGAGCTGAATCTCAAGGGTGGCAGGGACGAAACGCTGGCAACGGATGTCGTGTTCGACGGTCCAAGGGACGCTTCCAAGGTGCTGATCGTGCTCAGTGGCGTCCATGGCGTGGAAGGTTTCCCTGGATCGGCCGTGCAGACTGGCGCACTACAGCTCGATCCGCCCAAGCCGGACGACACGGCGATTCTCTATGTTCACGCGATTAACCCGCACGGCTTTTCCCACCTGCGCCGAGTGACCCAGGAAAACGTAGACCTGAACCGTAACTTTATTCAGTTCGACGGTCCGCTTCCGGAAAACGAGGGTTACCACGAAATTCATGAGGCCCTGCTTCCTGCGCAATGGCCCCCCGAGGATGATCAGGTATTGCAGCAATACCGTATGACCCACGGTGACAAGAAGTTCCAGTGCGCCATCTCCCTGGGCCAGTACCATTACCCGGATGGCATGTTCTTTGGTGGACTGACGCCGACCTGGAGCAACACCACCTTCCGGCAGATCCTGCGTACCTATGCGGCAAACGCCACGGTCATCGCTTCTGTGGACGTCCATACCGGACTCGGCCCCTATGGCTACGGGGAAAAAATATTCGCCACCCGCGACATCTGCACCCTGGAGAAAGCCAGGAACTGGTGGGGTGAGATCACCGACGTACATGCCGGCAGCTCTACCAGCGTGCCGATGAGCGGCCCCATTCAGGTGGCCATTTCGCAGGAATGCCCAGCGGCTAAACACATCGGCATCTGCCTGGAGTTTGGTACCTACCCGATTGAGCAAATAATCACGACGCTGCGGGCTGATCACTGGGTTTTCCGTCACGGCAAGCAGAACACGGCGCAAAGCAGCGAGATCACCCAACGACTCAAGGATTTGTTCTACCCCAACCACGCGGACTGGAAAACACCCGTTTGGACGCAAGCCAGCCATGTCGTGACTCAGGCACTACAAGGGCTGGAAAACTGGTAAGGGCAAACATCGGAAAACAGGGACTTGTTTAAGATTAATTCTAATAAATACAGAGATCTTGATCTATGAACTACTCGACAGTATCGATCACTGAGAACCCGAGTGAGGAAAGTCCTGAAATGGCAATTCCACACCCCACCCTCAGCAAGAAATCAGTTGCCGCCGCGGTGGCTGGTAATGCGCTCGAGTTCTATGACTTTGTCATCTATGCGTATTTCGCAATCTACATCGGCAAAGCCTTTTTCCCGGTGTCAGGCGAGTACGGCAGCCTGATGGCAGCGGCAGCGACCTTTGGCGTCGGCTTTCTCGCGCGGCCACTGGGCGGTGTGCTGATCGGCACCTTTGCCGACAAGGCCGGGCGCAAACCGGCAATGATCCTGACAGCGGCCCTGATCACCCTCGGCACGCTGGGCGTCGCCATCACGCCGAGCTACGAAACGATCGGTATCGCGGCCCCCATCTTCGTGGTTTTTTGCCGTCTGCTGCAGGGCCTGGCCCTGGGCGGCGAGCTGGGTCCTGCGACCTCACTGTTGATTGAAGCTGCACCCCCCGGCCGCCGTGGCTTCTACGCCAGTTGGCAAGTCGCCAGCCAAGGCTTGGCCGTTGCCGTGGGTGGCATGCTCGGGGTGGTGCTGTCCCTGAGCCTGAGCACTGAGCAATTGGCGAGTTGGGGCTGGCGGATTCCGTTCCTGCTGAGCCTGGTGCTGATCCCTCTGGTGGTGTACATGCGCAAGTCCCTGCCCGAAACCCATCAGGACACGCAAGAACGCAGCGGTAGCGCGATAGTCGGCGAGGTGCTGCGTAACCACAAAAAGATTTTGATCCTCGGCATGATGCTGTTCGCCTCGATCGCGGTCGCATCGCAGATTGGCAACTACATGGTGAGCTACGCGGTACAGGTCCTGAAGCTGCCGGCAGCGGTTGCTCAAAGCAGTGTACTGATCGGTGGGATTGTGACCTTTGCCTTTTCCCTGATTGGTGGGCACCTGAGTGATCGTTACGGACGGCGCCTGACCAACATTTTGCCTCGGGTCGCGCTGACCTTGCTGATCGTCCCGCTGTTCCTGTGGCTCACGGGTTCACCAAGCCTGGTCACGTTGCTAACCGTTAATGCGGTACTTGCAGCCCTGACTGCCATGTTTGGCGCGGCGGGTATCGTCCAGGTACCGGAGCTGTTGCCGATCGCTGTGCGCAGCACCGGCCTGTCAATTACCTATGCCATTGGTGCCGCGATATTTGGTGGCAGTACCCAATTCATCGTCACTTGGCTAATTGCTGCAACCGGCAGCCCCATGGCCCCCGCCTGGTACTTGGTCGGTATCAGCATAGTTAGCCTTATTGCCATGCGGATGCTGCCTGAATCACGTGACACCAACGTTCAGGAATAACCGCTGGCACCCCGTGGAAGATTGAATTTTTGCGAAGAGGGAGTTTGAAAAGCGCTCAAAAAGCGCCTTCGGCCTCCCTATAAAACAATAACAATAATTTCAGACGTTTGTCTGTTAACACCACAGTTATAGGCACAGTCAATGTACCGCACAGAAAAGTTGCCAGTATGGTCGGCGGGTATGCTCGCGGCTGTTATTTCAGCGTCGCCGGTTTATGCAGAGGAACATGGGTTTGCCAAAGACAGCACCCTGACGCTCAATACCCGTCAGTGGTATTCCCATGAAATCGGCAGCAAGGCTGTGCACTTCCGCGCACAGACCAATGAAGGCCCCCGCGCGGTGCGAGACCGTACTGCCTGGGTGCAGGGTTTCAAGCTGGATTACATATCCGGTTTCACTCAAGGCCCCCTGGGGTTTGGTCTCGACGTCTCAACCTATTCGGCAGTGGCGCTGGAGCGCAGCCAGCTGGCAACGGCTGGCGGCAGCAACCGCGTGCTGGTGGACAAGGACGGCAATGTGGTCGACGACTGGAGCAAAATCGGCGTGGCGGCGTTGAAGGTAAAACTCGCGCAGACAACGCTCAAAGTCGGTCGGCAGCAGATGTCCAGAACGCCGGTCATGGGTTACGCAGACACCCGGACTCTGCCTGCTTCCTTCGACGGTGTTTCGCTGGAAAGCCATGATATCGACGGTCTGACGGTCAAGTCCGGGTACTTTGACAGAGCATCCCCCAGGACCGGCGCGGGCACTCAGGATCTGACCCCGACCTATACGTACAGGCACGTCACCGGCGATTTCATTGCCTACGGTGGCGCAGACTACGTGACCAAAGGCGGATGGCGCGCCAGTGCCTACCTGTCGCGCTTCGACGATATCTGGGACCGTGAATACTTCGGTCTGGGCAAGAAATACCAGTGGGGCCCGATCAGTACCGACATGCAGTTGGATGTCTATAACACTCAGTCGAGTGGAGCCGAGAAAGGGGGTTATATCGACCAGCAGGCCTACGGCCTGAGCGTCGCCCCGACCTGGAAAAACCATACGCTGAAGTTTGGACTGCAGAAAATCGATGGCGACGAATTCTTCGACTTTGTCGGTGAGTCGAATGCGATCAACCTGCCCAACCTCGGGCTCTCGAACTATAACGGGCCAAACGAAAAGTCGTTCCAGGTTAATTATATGACCGACTTTGCCGCTTACGGCCTGCCAGGCTTGAAGACCTCTATTTGGTACATCAAGGGCTGGGGCATCGATGCTACCCACTACAATGGTGGCTCAAACGGAATGTATGCCGACTTTAAAAAACAGGACAACGAAAACGAGTATGAAGTCGGCACGCTGGCCAGCTACACCTTGCAGTCTGGTAATTTCAAGGGTGCGAGTGTGATGAGCGGCTATGTCTGGCACCGGTCCAGCCCACTCCAGCTGGAAAACAATATCGAAGAGTTCCGCTTGATTATCAACGTTCCCTTCAAAATTCTGTAACCCGAGCAAATGCCAGTAATCAGCAATACTGGAGGAGAATAAGGCGCGTACGGACTTATTCTGGTTTTGTATAAACAGGGTAGCTTTTGATTCAAAAGCACTCACTGCTTTTGGCCGTTTTCTGTCTCTCGCCAAGGGCAGCAATCGGCCCAGAGTGTGTCAAAACGCCTTCGCGAACCCTTGCTATGATTTCTGAGGATTTCATCGCAGGGATCGCCCATGAGCGCGTTATCCGAGGTGAACATCGAGGCCAAGGCACCTTACTTCCAGAGAGCCTCGACGACTACATCAGCGATACCAATCCGGTGCGCGTAGTCGACGTCTTTGTCGACGAACTTGATCTGGTCAATCTGGGTTTTGAAGGTGCCGTTCCAGCCGATACTGGCCGGCCCGCTTACCACCCCGCGATCATGCTGAAGATCTACATCTATGGCTATCTCAACCGCATCCAGTCGATGCCGACGTTTGGAGCGAGAAGCCCAGCGCAACGTCGAACCAATGTGGCTGATCGGGCGTTTTGCACCCGATTTCAAGACCATCGCCAACTTCCGAAAAGACAACAGCAAGGCCATCCGAGGCTTCTGTCGCCAGTTCGTTGTGCTGTGTCAGCAGTTGGGACTGTTCGGAGAAAATCTGGTCGCTTGTCACGATGCCGGCATCACCGCCTATGTGCCCAAACCGATGATCTCTGGAGCCAAGGCTGACGGGCGTTTTAATAACGATGCGTTCATCTATGACGCGGGAAAAACCAATACATCTGCCCGGCTGGAGAGGCGCTGATCTGGTGCGGCGCACTCCCTGACCCGAAAACGGGCCGGGGTGAGCGCGGTGATGAGTTTGAATGTGCTCGCCTACAACCTGAAACGGGTCATGAAAATCAACGGTACTCACGGTTTGATGAAGGTGCTGTTGGCATAAAAAAGGCTGGTTTTGGCCCATCCCTGAGGCTGTAAAAACAGCGTTGACGTGTTCTAGGTCGAGACTTATGCGACCCACGGCGTTGACTGCGCAATCGCTCAGCCAACGAACGTCGATGATCGAAAGCGATGAGGCCATGAGCGTTTTTACACACTCTGGGCCAATAGCGGACGTTGACGGAGGTCTCCTTTCGCAGGGTTGTCCGTCAGATTTGTCCAGGAAACCCGGGGCGCTCAGTCCGTCGGCTGGCGTGGGGGGGTGGACAAGGACGCGGCCTGTCAACCCCGGTGGCTCAGTCGCTGATGTCTTCCGCGTAGTGGCAAGCCACCTGGCGGTTATCGAGAGGGCGCAGGGCTGGCTCTTCGGTGCTGCAGCGCTCGGTGGCATACGGGCAGCGCTTGTGGAA